>CAZMGD010000010.1:0-49678 GCA_964565705.1 uncultured Ilumatobacteraceae bacterium
GTCGGGGTGGGGAGATTTGAACTCCCGGCCTCCACGTCCCGAACGTGGCGCGCTAACCAAGCTGCGCTACACCCCGTGTGTAGCCGTGCCCCGGAGGGCGACCGCGAACTCTACCCGGCGTCGGCGGGAACGGCTTCGGTTTCCTCGGCGGTCTCGGCGGGTGGCTCGGGCTCGAGCGGGAGGGTGACGCCCTCGATGTAGGTGCCACCGGCGGCGATCGACTTCGCCGCGCGGCGGAGGCGGAGCGGATCGAGCGGCTTGACCAGCCAGCCATCGGCGCCGCTGCGGCGGGCGAGGTTCACGTCGGCCCGCCGGTCGAGCAGCATGAGCACTGGCACCGGCGGCAGGGCGTCGACGCTCTCGTCGAGGCGCAGCGACATCGTGACCGCCATGGCGCCCATGCTCCCGATCTGGAGGTCGAGCACGGCGAGGTCGGGGGTGCGCTGCTTCACCGCGGCGGTGACGTCGTAGCCACTGCGGACGACGGAGAACGACGTCTCGGAGTCGCCGAGCGCGGCGACGACCTCGTTGATGACCCAGTCGGCGTCGGCGGCGAGGAGAACGTGCACGTCCGCACGTTACCGAACGGGGCGCGTCGACGACCCGGTCGCGTACAGCGCCTCGCCGATCACCCCGATCGCGTCGAGGTCATGGACGTCGGCGGTCAGCTCGGGTACCCGGACGCTGCACGGGGCCCGGTCGACGATCGTCGCGATGGAGCGGTCCTGCGCGTCGGCGATCTCGGTCAGCTCGGCAAGGTTCGTCCAGGCCTGCGCGGTCGCAGGGTCCGGCGCGGCCACTGCCTCGTCGCGGGCACGCGCGACCCGGGTGCGGCCGAAGCGGCGCTGCACGCGGTTCACCACGATCGCCGCCGGGTCGGTGCCGCGCTCGGCCAGCCGATCGATGAAGAAGGCGGCCTCCTGCACCGTGTCGGCGCGGGGCGAGGTCACGACGACGAAGCGCGTCGCCCGGTCGTTGAACAATCGCGCGACCGCGTCTGCACGGCGCCGAAAGCCGCCCTGCATCCCGTCGAAGGCCTGGCAGAACGCGATCGCGTCGGCGAGGACGTCGCCACCGACCACCTTGCCGATCGTGCGCAACACCGGCTGGGCGGCGAGGTTCAGGACGCGCAAGCCTCCCCGCGTTGGCAGCATCAGCAGCTTGAACAGCCGGTGGTCGATGAATCGGGTCAGGCGCGCCGGCGCATCCAGGAAGTCGAGCGCGTGGCGGCTGGGCGGCGTGTCGACGACGATCACGTCGAAGCGGTCGTCGGCGTGGAGCTGGTGGAGCTTCTCGGCTGCCATGTACTCGTCGGTGCCCGACAGGCCACCGGCGATGTTGCGGTAGAAGCGATTGGCGAGGATCGCGTCGGCCTGCTCGGAGCTGGCCGCCTCGGCGCGCACCAGATCGTCGAAGGTGGCAGTGGTGTCGAGCATGCACGCCCACAGCTCGCCGCTGCCCTCGATGCCCACGTCGAGCCGCGTGGGCGTGTTCGAGAGCCCGGCGGCCAGTCCGAGCGCGTCGGCGAGCCGCTTGGCCGGATCGATCGTGATCACCACCACGCGGGCGCCGGATCGCGCGAGCTGCAGGCCGATCGCTGCGGCGGTGGTCGTCTTGCCGACGCCCCCGCTGCCGCAGCAGATGACGACCCGCGCGCTGTCGACCGCTTGCTCGAACCCGCCCGGCGACGTCACCACGATCCGACCACGTCTGCCAGCGCGCCGATCTCAGCTGCGGTGATCGAGGTCGCCGGCAGCATCGGCAGCCGCTCGACCCGGATGCTGGGCGCGAGCTGCACGAGCCGTTCCAGCTCCCCCATGTGGCGCGTCCGACGCTCGTTGCGGAACTCGGCTGCGGCCACGACGGCACGCGGCAACCCGGCGGGTGGTGAAATCGGTGAGCCCTCGTCGAATCCGTTCACGATCGCCATCTCGACGTGGATGCCGGCGCGATCGCGCAGCGCATCGACGGTCTCGACGAGCTCGTTGACGGGCGTGGTCTCCGGCAGCGTGACGAGGATCACCTGGCAGCGTGCGGGGTCGGCGAGCAGCGCCAGCACGTCGTCGGCTTGGGCGGCGATCGGCCCGGTCGAGACGGCATCGCGCAGTCGCGTCGGGGCGAGGAGGAACTGCACGGCGTGCCCCGCTGGCGGGCCGTCCACCACGATCAGGTCGGTGTCGCCGCTCAGCTCCATCTGCTTCAGCTTCCCGAGCACCAGGAGGTCCTCGATCCCGGGCGCGGCGGTCGCCACCACGTCGACCACCCCGGTCGTGACCAGCCGCTTCGAGACCCGGCCGAGCCCGTGCTGCTCCAGGTATTCCGCCAGCGCGACGGACGGATCGATCGCGCGTGCCGTCAGCGATCCCGGGCCGTCGTCGGCCGCCCACAGCGACACCGGTGTGTAGCCGAACGGAGCGGGGCGACCGAACGCCGCGGCCAACGCCGAGTTGCCCTGGAGGTCGACCAACAGGGTGCGACGTCCCGAGCGGGCTGCAGCACAGGCGACGGCGGCCGATACCGTTGTCTTGCCGACGCCCCCCTTGCCGGCCACCACCACCATCCGTGACGCGGTGAAGAACTGGTGCAGATCCAACGCTCCTTGTGGGAGGACTCCTTGCGCACACTAGAGCGCGCTCTCGGCAACTGGCGGCGCCGCATGGCTGCGGTGTTCCTCGCACTCGCTGTGGTGCTCGGCGTCGGCAATGCTGCGGCCCAGGCGTCGGCGGGCGACGACGGAGCGACGACTGACGGCGTCTCCGCGTTGGCCCCGGTCGACGTGCTCCAGGTCAGCGGTCTCGTCGATCCGGTCGTCGTCGACCAGATCGAGCAGGCGATCGACCGTGCGGCCACCGATGGCGCGCAGGCGTTGATCCTCCAGATGAACACGCGCGCTTCCGTCGTGAGCCGCGGCGAGATGGCCCGGCTGTACGCGCGGATCGAGAGCTCGCCGGTTCCGGTCGCGATCTGGGTGGGACCGTCGGGCGCCCGCCTCTACGGCCTGCCCGCCCAGTTGCTCGTCGCCGCCGACGCCGCCGGCATGTCGCCGGGAGCGCGCATCGGCCGGATGGGCACGCCGCTGACCGCGGAGGTCGACGACGTGATGCCCGCCGATCTGCGCACGGGTACGTACGGGTTCAACGAGGCGCGCGAGGCCGGCAAGCTGCTGAACGTCACCAGCGCCGACGAGGGGGTGCCGGCGATCCGCAACATGGTGTTCGGACTCGACGGTCTGGAGGCCGACGGGGTGACCCTCCACACGGCGGTGCAACGGGTCAACGACGGGGGCGGCCTCGACAACGAGATCACGATCGTGCGCTTCCACAAGCTCGGTCTCGTCGCCCAGATGTTCCACACCGCAGCGAGTCCACCGGTCACGTACCTGTTCCTCGTGATCGGTCTCGCGCTGCTGCTCTTCGAGTTCTTCACCGCCGGGATCGGCATCGCCGGGGTCGTCGGCACCGCACTCGTCGCACTCGGCTGCTACGGCCTCGGGGTGCTCCCGGTGCGTGGCTGGGCGGTGGCGTTGCTGCTGTTCTCGATGTTCGCGTTCGCGATCGACGTCCAGGTCGGCATCCCACGGTTCTGGACCGGCGTCGGCATGGTCAGCCTGATCGTCGCGTCGTGGTTCCTGTTCGGCAGCGCCGACGGCCAGTCCCTGCGCCCGTCCTGGTTGACGTTGCTGGTCGCCATCGGCGGCGCGGCGATCACGTTCTTCTCGGGCATGCCGTCGATGGTCCGCACTCGATTCGCCACGCCCACGATCGGCCGGGAATGGATGATCGGGGAGATGGGATCGGCGCTCGCCGACGTGAACCCGGAGGGTGTCGTGCAGGTCGGCGCCGCCCGCTGGCGGGCCCGCACCAACCGCGCGCTCGACATCAAGGCCGGGGACGCGATCCGCGTGATCGGCATCGACGGTGTCACGCTCGAGGTGGAACCGGAGGCGGGTGGCGCGCGCGACTACCGCGAGCGGCGCCCGAAGTCGTCGACACCCACGGAACCGACCGAGTAGAAACGTCGCCCGTGGCACGGGCGCGCTGGTGGACGATCGGGGTCGCAGCGTGCGCCCTCGCCGGCTGCAGCACGCGGACCGCGTCGTACGACGACGCCAAGACGATCCCGGCACCGACGTTCGCACCGGCGCCGGCAGCCCCAGCGGCCTCCCCCCAGCTCGACGCGCTGCACCTCCGGGACACAGCGGGTCTCGGCGCGCCAGGACCGAACCCGAACCCCGCGCTCGTCGGACAGGCGCTGGCGGCCGTGGAGACGGCGTTTCCAGGCACTGACCGGATCAGCGACCTCTACTTCGACGACGAGAACGTCTGGCTGACGATCCTCGATCCGCAGTCGGCCAGCCGGTCGATGAGCATCTACTGGTCGGAGCGCACCGGGCTGTCGGTCGGCGAAGCCGACTTCTCCGAGGAGGACACCACGTTCCCCGTCACCGCTGTGCATCCGGATGCGATCACCGCGCTCGTCGACGGGCTCGCCGCCCGCTACCCGACCCTGCAGATCGACCTACCGCGGCTGAGCACCGAGCTGTCCTACGACCTCGGCCTGTCGTGGCGGATGGACCTCGTCGACGCGCGGGGCACGTTGGCAACGATCTTCACCGACCTCGACGGCATCGTGACCGTGGTGGATCAGGGCTGACGTGCGCACGGTCTCCCGCCTCCCCGCGGTCGCGCTGCTGGTCGTGCTCGGGCTGTTGCCGCTGCAGGCCTGGCTGCGAGCGGGCCGGCCGGACGTGCGCTACTCCCGGCCACTCGACGGGCTGGTCAGCGTCACCTGGGCCGGTACCGTCTCCGCGGACGGGCAGGTGTCCGTCACGATCGTCTACGACTTCGGCGACGACGAGACGCGTGACAGCAGCATCCGCCTGCCCAGCGGCGCGCGGTTCCTCCGTGCCGACGGTTCGGCGGTGTCGGCGTCGGTCGGTCGGTACGGCGAGGTGGAGTCGCGGGACACGCTGACGGTCACCTACGAGCGCGTCGGCGCAGTCACCCGATACGACGATGGCGTCATCGTCGACTTCGCCGGCATCGACAACAGCGATCTCGGGCTGTTCCCGTGCGCCCGGTGTTACCTGGGGGTGAAGGGCTACGGCAACAGCTCCGTCTACGGGGCGCTGTTCGCCGACGATCTCGCCGACGCGAGGATCGCGGTCAGCGGCGTCGACCAGCTTCGCACCGGTGACGACGGTGGGGCCCTGCGGTTCGTCGGGGTGCTCCCCGGCGCCGGCGACGCGGGGATGCTGGTGTGGATCCCAGCCGATGCTGCACCCGGCGCACCGACGGAGTCCGGGGTGCCGGGCGCGGTCACGGGCGACTCGGCAGCCGACGTGTGGGAGCAGACCCGCCGAGCGGCCGACGACGACGGTGCGGCTCTGGAGGAGAGCGATGACGGGCCGCCGATCGGCCGGATCGCCGCCGCGATGGTCCTGTCCGCGATGTGGCTGGCGCTGGTTGCCTGGATCGTCTGGCGCATCCTCGCCGCGAGGCGTGCGCTCGCGGCCGACCGGCCCGACGAGCCGGCTGACCGGCACGCCGCGTTCTCGCCGCCGAGCGCCCTGGAGCCGGCGCTGATCGGCGTCGTCGTCGGCGACGCAGGGCGCGGCGACCGCTCCGTCATCGCCGCGACCCTCCTCGCCCTGGCCCACCGCGGCACGATCCGCATCGACGGCATCGACTCGCAGCGGTACACGCTGACGATCCCGTCCGGCGCACGCGGCACGACGGCGTTCGAGGAGGCGGTGCTCGCCGAGCTCCGTCCCCAGGGCCAGCTGTCGTCGACGGCGACGTTGGCCGGCCCGCCGTTGTGGGGAGCGGACGGTCCCGCCGTCGCCCGCCGCCTGGAGGAGCTCGCGGTCAAGGAGGCGAAGCGGGCCCGGCTGATCCGGGTCACCCTCGCCGCGAGCGTGCTGATCCCGGCATCGCTGGCGATGGGGATCGTCGCGCTGATCGCGTCAGGCGGCAGCTCGTGGCTGGCCTGGGTGGTCACGTTCGTCGGCCCGCTGCTCGCACTCGTGGCCACTTTGCTCACCGGCACGAACCTGACGGCGAAGGGCCGCGCCGAGCGCGAGCGATGGCTGGACTACGGCGACTGGCTGCGCGCCAACTCGCAGCTGCACGACGTCGGCGCGCCCGGTGTCGCCACGTGGGGCGAGCCGCTCGTCTACGCGACGGTGCTGGGCGCGGCGCCCAAGGCCGCCGAAGCACTCGGCGTCACCTGACCCCCTCGTTCTCGGGAGTGTTTTGGCTGCCAGGGCAGCCAAAACACTCCCGAGTTTGCTGGGTGGCAGGATGACCGGCGTGCCGAACGAGCAGCAAGCGGAGTACTGGTCCGAACAGGGTGGGCCCGAGTGGGTCCGCAACGAGGCTCGATACGACACGATGCTCGGCGCGATCGGCGAGGACGTGTTGGTGGCGGCCGCCCTGCAGGTGGGCGACCGCGTGCTGGACGTCGGGTGCGGCTTCGGGACCATGACGGTCGCCGCGGCACGAGCCGTGGCCCCGTCGGGCGTCGCCGTCGGCGTCGACATCTCGGCCCCGATGATCGAGCGCGCCATCGGCAAGGCGGCGGGCATCCCCAACGTCGAGTTCGCGGTCGACGACGCGCAGACGATGGCGTCCCACGACCCGCCGTTCGACGTCGTGATCTCTCGCATGGGCGTCATGTTCTTCGACGATCCGGTCGCGGCCTTCGCCAACCTGCGAGCGACGTCCGCCGTGGACGCCCGGTTGGCGTTCGCCTGCTGGCAGTCGGTGGCCTCCAACCGGTGGCTGCGAGTCGTCGCCGAGGTGTTCCAGCCGTACCTCAGCGAACCCGTGCCGGTGCCGCCACCCGGCGCGCCCGGCCCGATGGCCTTCGCCGACGACGACCACGTGCGCGAGCTGCTGACGGCGGCCGGCTGGCAGGACGTGGAGCTCGTGGATTCGCGCCGGCGGCTGACGATCTCCGCGGTCGGGATCGAGGGTGCGATGCAGCAGCTGCTGAACGCCTCGGTCGGCCGGGTGGTGACGCAGTTGGTGCCCGCCGAGGCCCGCGAGCAGGCCCTGACCGCGCTGCGCACCGAGCTCGAGGCGCACGCGGACGGCGACATCGTGACCTATGACGGTGCGGTGTGGATCGTGACCGCTCGCGCGAGCACGTGAACCCCGGCGGCGCGATCGCGCCAGAAGTGCGAGTGTTCGTCGACGACGTCACCGCCGAGTTGGCGGCACTCTCGGGCAAGCGGCCGGGCGATCACGTCGCCGATGTGGTGATCGAGGCCTCGAACCTCGTCGCCGCGATCATCGACGCCGACGGCCGCATCGCCGACGCCGAGCTGCGCGCCTATCTCGATGGCATCGGCCCACTGCTCGACCCGCCACTCTTCGTCACGCCCAGCCGGTTGCGTGCAGGCGGCCTGCTCGAGGGTCGAACCTCCTGGCTGGCCCGTCCGAGCGTGCTCGTCGAGCTGCTGGTGAGCGCTGACGGGCATCACGTCACGCGTCGATCGCACCGCTACTACACCGCTGCGCTGCAGCTGGCACACGCCACGGCAGCCGTCGACCTGGTGCCGTCGCCCGGCGAGCTGGAGGCGATCGACCGGTTCCGCACCATGCTGCTGCAGGCGATGGATCTCGCCGGCGTGCCCCGGCCCGGCCAGCCCGATCCGCGCTCCCCGTCGCCGAGCGTCGGCGGGACGCTCGGGCCGCCCCCAACGGCCGCGGCAGCAGGACCAGAGGGCGAGCTCCCGCCGGCGCGGAGCCTGGACGAGGTGCTCGCCGAGCTGGACGCGCTCGTCGGGCTCGACGAGGTGAAGGCCGAGGTGCGCCGCCTCACCAGCATGTTGCAGGTGCAATCACTCCGCGCGGAGCGTGGCCTCCCGACGATCGAGGTCAGTCATCACCTCGTGTTCACCGGCAACCCCGGCACCGGCAAGACGACGGTCGCCCGGCTGCTAGCCCAGATCTACCGTGCCGTGGGCGTGGTGTCGAAGGGGCAGCTGGTGGAGACGGACCGCAGCCATCTGGTCGCCGGGTACGTCGGTCAGACCGCACAGCGCACCCGGGAGACGCTGGAGCGCGCGCTCGGCGGGATGCTGCTGATCGACGAGGCGTATGCGTTGGCCCGCGGTGGCGAGAACGACTTCGGGCGGGAGGCGATCGACACGCTCGTGAAGTTCATGGAGGATCACCGCCAGGACGTGGCCGTGGTCGCCGCCGGGTACACCGCCGAGATGGCGACGCTGATCGACACCAACCCCGGTCTGAAGAGCCGGTTCACACGCACGGTGTTCTTCCCCGACTACACCGACGATGAGCTCGTCCAGATCTTCCTGCGGCTGGGCGAGTCGAACCAGTACGTGCCGAGCGACGACGCGATCCAGGCGGTGCGGCACCAGATCTCCCGCGAGCCACGCGGTCGCGGGTTCGGGAACGCCCGCTTCGTGCGCAACCTGTTCGAGGCCGCGGTCGCCCACCACGCTGCCCGTGTGGCGCCACTGACCGACCCGGACAACGAGCAGCTGACCACCCTGATCGCCACCGACATCGTGCCGGTCGACGTCGGCGCGCCTGCGGTGGCGCACCGTTAGCGTTCGCGTCGATGTCGCTGCGCGATCGCTTCTACACGCCTCGCACCGCCAAGGCGATCCTGTCTCCCTGGCGGATCGCGCTCGGTGTCGCGGTCGCGATCGTGCTCGGCGTCATCGGGCTGAACATCCTCCTGGCGATCCTCGTCGGCCTGGTCGTGTACGTCGTGACCGTCGCCGCCTCGATGCCGAAGAGAGCGGCCGCACCGCAGGTCGATCCCTTCGCGGTGGGCGAGCCGTGGCGCCACCACGTGCAGGGCGCGATCAAGGCCCGGCGCCGGTTCGACGAGGCGTTGCAGTCCGCGTCGGGCCCGCAGCGCCAGCGGCTGGCGGAGATCGGCGCACGGATCCAGACTGGCGTCGACGAGTGCTGGCGCATCGCCCAGCGCGGCGACGAGATCGACGCTGCGGTCAGCAGGTTGAAGCTGCCGAGCGCGCGCAGCGACTTCCAGCTGCTCAGCGGTCGGCCACTGGACGACGCGACGCGCGCCACGCTGGCGTCGCTGCAGTCGCAGATCGAATCCGGCGAGCGGCTGAAGGCCCGCAGCGCGGAGGTGGCGCAGCAGCTGCGCCTGATGGAGGTCCGCATGTCGGAGCTCGCGGCGCGCGCCTCGGAGGTCGCCGTGGGCGCCAGCGACCAGGAGACGTACCGCAGCGATGTGGACGATCTGATCTCCCAGCTGGAGGGCATGCGGCTGGCGCTCGACGAGACCGAACACCTCTAGGCTGCGCGCATGTTCAAGCTCTTCCGCAAGTGGTGGAACTACCTGACCGCGAAGCTGACCGGTGACTTCAACGAGCGCGCCGACCCGAAGGTGCAGCTGGAGCAGGCGATCACCGAGGCCCAGGAGCAGCACCGCCGCCTGAAGGATCAGGCGGCCAACGTGATCGCCAACCAGAAGACGTCGGAGATCCGCCTCAACGGCAAGCTCGAAGAGCTCGCCAAGCTGAACGCCAACGCCCGCCAGGCCTTGGTCATGGCCGCTGACGCGGCGAAGTCGGGCGACGCGACCAAGGCCGCGCAGTACAACCAGGCAGCCGAGACGATCGCCAACCAGTTGATCCAGGTCGAGCGCGACGTCGAGAGCCTGAAGCAACTCGTGCTCGACGCCGCCCAGGCCTCCGATCAGGCCAAGGCTGCCGTGCAGCAGAACAGCCGCCTCCTCCAGGAGAAGCTGAGCGAGCGCAGCAAGCTCCTCAGCCAGCTCGACCAGGCGAAGATGCAGGAGGAGATGAACAAGGCGATGTCGTCGCTCCAGGAGACCGTCGGCTCCGACGTCCCCACGTTCAACGAGGTCGAGCAGAAGATCCAGGCCCGCTACGCGAAGGCGAAGGCCTCCGCAGAGCTCAACGAGGTGTCGGTCGAGAGCCGCGTCCTCGAGATCGAGCAGGCCACGGCGAACGTCGAGGCCCAGTCACGCCTGTCCCAGCTACGCGCCGAGCTCGGGCTCGACGCCGCCGCACCGGCCATCGAGTCACCCGTGCCGGCCGTCGAGTCGCCCGCAGGTGAGCCCGGCACGGCCTGAGGGCCACCGCGATGAAGTTGCTCATCGTCCTGATCCTTGGGGCGATCGTCGAGTTGTACGTCGTCTACCTGGTCGCGACCTGGATCGGGTTCTGGTGGATGCTCGTCGCGCTGGCCCTCGTGTCGATCGCCGGGTTCTTCGTGATCCGGATGGCGGGGCTGCGGACGCTGCGCCGGTTCGGCGCCGGGGAGGAGCCGAGCAAGGAGCTCGCCGACGGCGCGGTCATCCTCACCGGCGGCATCCTGCTCGCCATCCCCGGCTTCGTGTCCGGCCTGTTCGGGCTGATCCTGCTGCTGCCGCCGGTGCGCGGCCTCGTGCGCAACCAGCTGTCCAAGCGCACGTCAGCGATCGCCACCCGCTTCTCCAACCGAGCCGGGTTCCGGACGACGACGGTGATCGCGACCTACGACCGCGACGGCGTGCAGGACGTCACCTCCACCGAGGTGCAGGGCGAGCTCCCACCGACGACCGACCCCGACACCTGACCCACCCCCCCAGCGAACCTGCGGTCGAACAGCGCCCGGAACGGGCGCGATACGACCGCAGGTCCGGAAGCGTCGGACGGGTCGTGGCGGGGTCAGCGGGGGGAGAGGGTCAGGAAGGCGACGTCGGGCTGACGTGCGGAGCAGCTGGCCATCTGCACCGGTGGCACGGCCTCGGCGACGATGCGGTCGGCGATCGCTCGGAACGCGGCGGCAGCGGGCCCGTCCCCGTGCAGCACCACCGGTGTACCGGCGTCGCCGCCGTCGGCCACGGCGGGTTCGATCGGCACCTGACCGAGCAGCGGGGCACCGATCTCGTCGGCCAGCGCCTGTCCGCCACCGGTGCCGAACAGGGCGTGGCGGCTGCCGTCGGGCGCGGTGAAATCGCTCATGTTCTCGACCACGCCAGCGACGCGGAGGAAGCTACGGCGGGCCATGTCGGCGGCGCGAGCGGCGACCTTCTGGGCGCTGGTGGCCGGGGTCGTGACGATCAGCAGGTCGGTGCGCGGCAGCATCCGGGCAAGCCCCATCTGCACGTCGCCGGTGCCGGGCGGCATGTCGATGAACAGGTAGTCGAGGTCGCCCCAGGCGACGTCGCGCAGGAACTGCTCGACGGCTTTGGTGAGCATCAGCCCGCGCCACATCAGGGCGGTGCTCTCGTCGTCGACGAGCATCCCCGCCGACACGATCTTGAGCGTGCCCTCGCCGACGAGCCGCACGTTCGGCTGGATCAGGGCGCGGCCCGTCTGCGGGTCGCGTTCGGCCTCGAGCCGGTCGCTCACGCCGAGCATGCGCGGGATCGAGAACCCCCAGATGTCCGCGTCGAGGACCCCGACCGTGAAGCCCTTGGAGGCGATCGCCGCGGCGAGGTTCACCGTGACCGAGCTCTTCCCCACACCACCCTTGCCGCTCGCCACGGCGACCACGCGCGTGCTGGCTGGGATCTGCGTGTCGGGTGCGTGCTCGCGTGCGTTCCACCGTGCCTTGAGCATCACCTCGCTGCGCTCGTCGGCGGTCATCTCGCCCCACTCGATGTTCACCGATCGAACCCCTGGGTGGGTGGCGACGCGGGTCTCGATGTCCTTGCGGATCTGCCCCCGCAGCGGGCAACCGCCGATGGTGAGCTTGACCTCGACGACCACGTCGCCGTCGGGGCTGACCGCGACCGACGGCACCATCCCGAGGTCGACGATGTCCGAGCCGAGCTCCGGATCGATGACCCCGCGCAGCAGCCCGATGATCGCTTCGACCGTGGGCGTGGTGGCGATGGACGTCACAAGAGGCATTGTACCGGTCTGCACCGTGTTTATTGAGCCGGTAGCCTGCGACCGTGACATCGAACGCCGAGCGGACCCTGCCCGGGCTGCCGCGCCTCGACGTCCTCAAGGCGCTCGGCGACAACACGCGCTATGCGATCTACGTGGAGCTGGCCGCGTCACCGGTGCCGCTCACCACGGCCGATCTCGCCGAACGACTCGACCTCCACCCGAACACGGTGCGCCCTCATCTCGAACGGATGCGCGACGTCGGCCTGGTCGAGGTCGAAGCCGACGCCCGCGGCGGTGTCGGCCGGCCGCAGCATCGCTACTCACCCGCACCCGACGCGCCGTCGTTCGGCTTCGAACCCCCGGTGATGCCGATGCTCGCCGGCGCGATGGTGCAGGTGGCGCGCCGGCTCGGCGGTGGTGCCGACGATGCCGCGGCGGCTGGCCGGGCCCAGGGCCGTGCTGACGCCGATCGCTACGTCGCCGCGCCGAGCGCACTGGAAGCCCTGGTCGCCGAGCTGGATCGGCTGGGCTTCGACCCGGAGGTCAGCGAGGGCGACGACGCCGACACCGCCGTCGTGGCCTTCGGCCGCTGCCCGTTCGGCGATCTGCCGACGATCGACCCCGACATCGTCTGCGGCCTGCACCGTGGACTGATCGAGGGGTTCGTCGAACGGATGGGTGATGCCGAGATCCGCGAGTTCTGCAACGCCGCCCACCGCCACCCTTGTCGCGTGGCCGTCGCCAGCAGGTAACGTCAAGCCAACGAGATCCCCCGAGGAGCCGATCGTGATCACACTCTCCGACAGCGCCGCAACCAAGGTCAAGGAACTGCTCGACGCCGAAGGCGCCGATGGCCTCGCGCTGCGCGTGGCCGTGCGTCCCGGTGGATGTTCGGGCTTCTCCTACGAGATGTTCTTCGATGGTGACATCGCCGCCGACGACGAGCAGGCCACGTTCGGCGCAGAGGGCGTGATGGTCGTCGTCGATCCGACGTCGGCTCAGCTGCTCATGGGTGCGTCGCTCGACTACAAGGACGGCCTCAACCAGGCCGGCTTCGCGATCACCAACCCGAACGCCACGCGCACCTGCGGCTGCGGCTCGTCGTTCAGCTGATCACGCCCCAGCCTTGGTGAGCACCTCGCGGAGCTCTTCCGGGCTGTAGGAGATGTCGAGGCGATCGACGATCGTCCCGGACGCGTCGGCGACGAACAGCGACGGTTCCCAGGTCATCGAGTAAGCCTGCACCGCTGGTGTCGTCGTGGTCGCGGTGTCGTCGGTGTACACATCGGCGTGCACCATCGCCACACGCTCGCCGTACTCGTCGTGGGCGTCGAGCAGGATGTCGAGCACTGGGCCGCACACGCCGAACTGGCAGTGCGCCGGCGTGCTGATCAGGTACGCCACCGGCCTGCCGAGCGTGAGCGCCTCGGTCAGCGTCATCGCGTGCAGCGGGCAGACCCCTTCGGGCCGGGTGCAGATCGGGTCCACTCCCCGCGCGTCGTCGACCGTCGGTGTGTCGAACGGCGGCAGCACGGTGCCGGGTGTGGGCTGGGCCACCTGGTCGGGCGGGAACACCTGGAACACCTGCGGCTCGTCCACCCCGGCGACCTGCATGAGGTAGTTGCCCGGCTCGGCGATGTCGGTGCGCACGACCCAGAACGCGCTCGTGTTGGGCTCCAGTTGCACCCGGGGGGCGACGATGCCGTCCTGCACGGCGGTGCCGGTGTCGGTCGTGACGGTCACGTCGATCGAGTCCGGCCCGTCGGCGATCAGCACCGAGTCCGCCTCGAACGAGATCGGCAGGCGGACGCTGCCGGGCACGGCGACCTGTGGGTAGCGGGGCACGATCGTGGCGTCGTTCGGTAGGTCGCTGCCACCTCCGCTGCTGCCCGATGCGCTGTCGTCCCCGCCGCACGAGGCGAGCCAGATGCCCGCCGGCACCGCGAGCCCGGCCCCGATGAACGTCCGCCGGTCGATCCTCCACGGCGTTGAGTTCGGCTGCTGTCCGCTGGCCCGTGTCACGTGGCCACGGTACCGGCCCACCCCGCGCGAGTCCCAGCGTCCGAACCCGCGGGCCCGCGGTTGCAGCGGGACGGGTGAGCCGGGTCTGATGGTGGGGTGGTCGGAACGGTCGAGTTCGAACTGAACGGACGCGGCGTGAGCGTGGACGCGTCGCTGGGGTCGTTGCTCGACGCGTTGCGCGACGGGCTCGGCGTGCGCTCGCCCAAGGACGGCTGCAGCCCGCAGGGTCAGTGCGGCTGCTGCACGGTGTGGGTGGACGGCCAGGCTCGCGTCGCGTGCGTCACGCCGGTGACGCGCGTCGCTGGCCGAGCCGTGACGACGGTGGAGGGTCTCGATGCCGGCGTGCGGGATCGGTGGGCCGATGCCCTCTGCGCGACCGGCGGCAGCCAGTGTGGGTTCTGCACCCCGGGCATCGTCATGCGCCTCGCTGCACTCGCCGAGCCGATCACCGATGCCGCGGCCCGCCAGGCGCTCTTGGCCCATCTCTGCCGCTGCACCGGGTGGCAGACGATCATCGAGGCGGCGGCTGCTGCACCCGAATCGGTGGACCGCGACCTTGACCTGGCCGCTCGCCGGGCCGTCTTGGAAGGCGGTGCCGCGCAGGACGTCGGCCCGCACATCGCGCTCGGCCGCGGCGGGTTCGCCGACGACACCGCTCCGGAGGGATCGCTGGTCGCGATGCGAACGGCGTCGGGTGACTGGGCGGTCGGCGAGTCCGTGCCCGAAGCCCGCCGCCTGGCGGGCAAGGTACAGGGGCGGCGCAGCACGATCGGGCTGGAGTGGCCGATCGACGTCCCGGGGGGCGACTGGGCGCGCACCCTGCAGACGACCTGGGTGGAGCCCGGGTACCTCGAGCCGGATGCCGTGTGGTGCATGCCGGGCGGCGATCCGATCGGTCCGCTGACGAACGGCGGCGCGTTCGGCGGCAAACGCGCACACGAGCTCGCCGCCGTCGCTCGCCGCCTCGCCGACGAGCGCGGCGTGCCGGTACGCGTCCTGCTGTCGCGCGAGGACGTCGTGCGGCTCGGCCCGAAGCGGGCACCGATCGCCGCGGGACTCCGAGTCGACGGCTCAGGCCTGGTCCGGGTCGCACGCACTGCTGGGGTCGCCGCCGCGATCCGCTCGGTGTTGCCGGACGTCGAGGTGGAGGAGGTCGACGTGCCGGGCCCGCCGACGAGCGCCGACCTGCGGGCCGCCGGCTGGGCCGAGGCGGCCGTGCTGCTCGCCAGCACGACCGAGGGGCCCGACGTGGTCACCGCCCCGACCGGCGCCATCGCCACCGCGACCGTCGATGACACCGGCACGGTGCGCGTGTCGGTGCGATGCGGGCGGGTGCTCGACGAAGTCGTGCTGCGCAGCTACTGCATCGGGGCCGCCCACATGGCACTCGGCTGGGTGCGCAGCGAGGGTGTCGCCGTCGACCCCGCCGGCATGGTGCACGATCTCACCATCCGCTCGTTCGGCATCCTGCGCGCGGTCGACACACCGAGCATCGAGGTGACGATCGAGCCCGACGACGGCGAGCCGGTGAACGGCAGCGACGCGGTGTTCGCCGCCGTCGCCGCGGCCGCCTGGCGCCACGCCGCCTTCCCACCCCGCTGGCCCCTCACCCCCTGACCCGCCCAGCGAACTCGGGAGTGTTTTGGCTGCCGTGGCAGCCAAAACACTCCCGAGAACGAGGGACAGTCAGCCAGCTCAGAACGTTCCGAGCGACTCGAGGCGGAGGGATGGGGCGCCCTCCTCCAGCGCCGCCGGGAGATCGACGGTGGCGACGAATCGCCACTCACCATCTCCCTCGGGGTCGGCGAGGCGCTGCACGATCAGCCAGCGGTCTGGCTCCTCGTGCAGCTCGAAGGACGAGCCGGCCCGGGCGTCGGCGTCGATCAGCACCGCGTCGTACTCGTCCCAGTACGGCGCCATCGCCGCCGAGAGGTCCGCGGCGGGCCAGCCCGAACGCTCGGCCAGCGCGGTGTACGAGCGGGCGGCGAGCAGCTCGACCCAGCCGAACGCCGCGGTGCGGACCATCGTGCGCCACGCCGCCGGGGGGCCAGGTGGGCTGACCGGTGGCGAAGGCACCTCGTCGCGTTCGGTGACGGTGCCGCGAGCGAGCATCTCCCACTCGTCGAGCAGGGTCGCGTCGGTGGCTCGGATCATCGCCCCCAACCACTCGATGACGTCCTCCATCGGGTCGGTGATCGCCCCCGGAGGCAGCGTGCGATCGAGGGTGCGCCACACATCGGACAGGTAGCGCAGCAGCAGGCCCTCGCTGCGGTCGAGGCGGTACCGGCGCACGAACGTCGCGAACGTGTCGCCGCTCTCCAGCATCTCGCGCACGATCGACTTTGGTGAGGGCCGGGTGCCGATCCAGGGGTGCTGAGTCGAATACGTCTCGAAGCACGCATCGAGCAGCTCGGCGAGCGGGCGCGGCCAGGTGATCTTGTCGAGCCGCTCGATCCGCTCCTCGTACTCCACGCCGTCGGCCTTCATCTGCGCCATCGCCGCCGACTTCGCCGCGTCCAACTGGGCGAGCAGGATCTGGCGAGGGTCGTCGAGGATCGACTCGACGACGCTGATCGCGTCCACGACGTAGTCGGGTTCGGCGTGGTCCAGCGTGGTGATGACCTCGATCGCGAACGGGGCGAGCGGTGATGACAGGCGGACCTCGATCCGGTCGTCGCTGTCGTCGAAGAGCGAGCCGACGTCCACGCCCTGACATCGGCCGTCGGGCCCGCGCCGGCGGGCGGCGACGCCGGCGGCCTCCAGGCTGCGGTACACCGCGATCGCCCGGCGCTTGTGGAAGCGCCGGCGCTCGGGCGGATCGTGGTTCGTGGCCAGCACTGCCTTCAGCGCGGGCACACCGTCAGGTCGCGAGAGCACGGTGGCGACGAGGTCGGCGGTCACCTTGAAGCGCGACGTGAGCGGCTCGGGTGGTGCCGCGAGCAGGCGATCGAACGTCGCCTGGTCGTAGTGCACGAAGCGCTCCGGCACCTTGGCGCGGGTGGCCTTGCGCCGCGCCTTGGGGTCGTCGCCGGCCTTGGCCAGCGCCCGTGCGGTCTCGATCACGTGGTCGGGTGCCTGGGCCCAGATGTGTCCGTCCGGATCGAAGCCAGGGCGGCCTGCTCGGCCCGCCAACTGGTGGAACTCGCGAGCGGTGAACACCCGCACCCGCGACCCGTCGAACTTGGTGAGGGCGGTCATCAGCACCGTGCGGATCGGGATGTTCACGCCGACCCCCAACGTGTCGGTGCCGCACACGACCGCCAGCAGCCCGTCGCCCGCGAGCCGCTCGACCAGCCGGCGATGCCGGGGCAGCATCCCGGCGTGATGCACGCCCACGCCGTTCTGCAGCAGGCGGGCCAGCGTGCGTCCGAACCCGTGGGTCAGCTTGGCGCCCTTCACCGCCTCGGCGATCGCCTCCCGCTGCGGCCGCGACGTGAGGGGCAGGCTCACCAACGCCTGGGCCCGTTCGATCGCCGCCGCCTGCGTGCCGTGCACCGCGTACACCGGGCTCAACCCGTCGCGCACCGCCTCGGCGACCGACTCGGCGACGCTCGTCATCCGCCACTGCGGATACAGCGGGGTGGGGCGATGCACCGACGTGATCGACGTGACCGGGCGCCCGCTGCGGCGTTCGAGGTCGTCGACGATCGGGCGGACGTCGCCGAGCGTCGCCGACGCCAGCAGGAACTGACAGCGGTGCAGTTCCAAGAGCGGCACCTGCCACGCCCACCCACGGTCGCGGTCCGCGTAGTAGTGGAACTCGTCGAGGCAGGCGAAGCCGTACTCGGACTCGTCGCCGACGGCCAGCGCATGGTTGGCGAGGATCTCGGCCGTGCACACCAACACCGGCGCGTCGGTGTTGATCGCACCGTCGCCGGTGGCCAGGCCGACCTGGTCGGCGCCGAGCAGGTGCACCAGCTCGAAGAACTTCTCGGCGACGAGCGCCTTGATCGGCGCGGTCCACACCGCGCGCCGTCCTCGGTTGACGGCGAGCACGATGCCGGCGGTCGCGGCGAGGCTCTTGCCCGATCCCGTCGGGGTCGCCAGCACGACGTGCTCGCCGGCGGCCAGCGACAGCGCTGCCTCCTCCTGGTGTGGGTACAGCGGCCGTCCACCGGCGGCGGCCCACACGGCGAACGCGTCGACGACGTCGACGGGGTCGGACCCCGGAGGTGGCAGCTGATCGGCGAGCAACACGAGGGATGCAGCTAACCACGCCGACGCCGTGACCGGGTCTGTGGGCAAGGTCGCGTCTGTGTGATCGCGCAACGCTGTGAGCCAGGCCAGGCGGTCACCGAGACACACAGGTCGCTCGGTTCACACAGAGCTGGACGCTGCGTCGGGCTAGGTTCGGCGCCATGACGAAGCCTCTCGGGCCCTACACGCCGGTCGTGCGCGCCGGCGACTGGATCATCGTGTCGGGTCAGCTCGGCGCCGTGGACGGCGTGCTGGTGGACGGCGGCGTGGCGGCGCAGACGAAGCAGGTCATCGCCAACCTGTCCGCCCAGCTGGCCACGGTGGACGCCACGCTCGCCGACGTCGCCAAGACCCTGTGCTTCCTGACCGACATGGACACGTTCACCACGTTCAACGACGCGTACGTCGAGGGCTTCGGCAGCCACCGGCCGGCGCGCAGCACGATCGGTGTCGCTGCCCTGCCGGCCGGCGCCGACGTGGAGATCGAGGCCTGGGCCTTCAAGCCCGTGAGCAGCTAGGTTGCGGTCGTGCCCGGTGTCGTGATCATCATCGCCGTCCTCGTGTTCTTCCCCGTGCTCGTCGCGCTCGGCACGATGTTCATCGCCGCCGGCCTCGGCCAGGCCCTGTGGGCCGACGGCGAGGCGCGCAACGAAGGCAGCGAGCTGCTCGAGACGAACGTCTGAGCCCGCCGAGGCCGCGATGCACGGGCGTGACGCGGCCACCGAGGAGCTCACCGACGCCGTGATCGCCTACGCGCTCGGACGCGTGGCGATGGACCCGCCGCCGCTCGACGGCCCGCGCCCGGTGGCCGAGCTGCGCGCCGCCGTCGGCGAGACGATCACGCCCGACGGGATCGGTGGCCTCGAGGCACTGCGTCTGTACGCAGAGGTGCTCGGGCCGGCGTGCGTGTCGGAGGATCACCCTCGGATGTGGAGCTTCATCCCGGCGGCACCGACGGAGAGCTCGGTGCTGTTCGACCTCGTCGTCGGTGCGTCCAGCATCTTCGCCGGCAGCTGGATGGAGGGTGCCGGCGCGATCTTCGCCGAGAACCAGGCGCTGCGCTGGATCGCCGATCTCGCCGGGCTCCCGGCAGCAGCCGGTGGCACGTTCGTGTCGGGCGGGACGGCCGGGAACCTGTCGGCGCTCGTCGCCGCCCGCTACCGATGGCGCATGCGCGGCGCCGGCGCACACGAGCGCACCCGTGGGCTCATCGTCTGCGCGTCCGGAGCACACTCGAGCATCGTGCAGGCGGCCCGGGTGATGGACGCCGACATCGCGGTGATCCCCGCCGACGACCGAGGGCGGCTGACGGGCGCGGCGCTCGGCGAGACGATCGACGCGATGCCTGGCGAGGATCGGCAGCGGGTGATGGCGGTCGTCGCCACCTCCGGCACGACCAACGTCGGTGTGGTCGACGACCTCGCTGCCGCCGCGGACGCGGCCGAGCGGCTGGGCACGTGGCTCCACGTGGACGGTGCGTACGGGGGCGCTGGGCTCGCCGCACCGAGCGTGCGTCACCTGTACGCGGGCATAGAGCGCGCCGACAGCTTCATCGTCGATCCGCACAAGTGGCTGTTCGGGCCGTTCGACAGCTGCGCGCTCGTCTACCGCGAGCCCGCCATCGCCAAGGCCGCGCACACCCAACACGCCGAGTACCTCGCCGTGCTGCACGACGACGAGGGAGAGTGGAACGCTTCGGACTACGCCCATCACCTGTCCCGGCGCGCCCGCGGCCTGCCGCTCTGGTTCAGCCTCGCGACCCACGGGACCGACGCGTACACCGACGCGATCGAGACCACCCTGCGCGTCGCCCATGAAGGTGCCCGCCTGATCGACGCCGCACCACACCTCGAGCTGCTGCTGGAGCCGGAGCTGTCGGTCGTCATGTTCCGCCGCCGCGGCTGGACGCCCGCGCAGTACCAGGGGTGGAGCGACCGCATGCTCGCCGCCGGCCTGATGCTCGTCATGCCCACGACCTGGGCCGGCGAGACCGCCCTGCGCATCTGCATCATCAACCCGTTGACGACCGTGCAGGACATCCAGCTGATGATCGAGGAGCTGGCGTGAGCCTCCTGATCCGCAATGCGCGGTTGCTCGCCACGATGGACGACCAGCGGCGCGAGCTGGCCGGCGGCTGGGTGCACGTCGACGGCGGGTTGATCACCGCGATCGGCGCGGGGCCGGAGCCCGAACCGGCTGCCGACACGGTGCTCGATGCGACCGACTGCCTCGTCACGCCCGGGCTGATCAACGCCCACCACCACATGTTCCAGAACCTCACACGGGCCTGGCCACCGATGACCGACAAGCCGCTGTTCGGATGGCTGCAGTCGCTCTACCCGCGATGGGCGCACATCGACACGGAGGCGGTGTACCTGTCGGCCTGGGTCGCGCTGGCGGAGCTGGCCCTGTCCGGCTGCACCACGTCGTCGGACCACCTGTACCTGCATCCCCGGGGCGCCGGCGACCTGCTCGGTGCGGAGATCGCCGCCGCCCGCGACCTCGGCATGCGCTTCCACCCGACCCGCGGCTCGATGTCGTTGAGCGTGAAAGACGGTGGCCTGCCACCCGACCACGTCGTCCAGGACGACGACGAGATCCTCGCCGCCAGCGAGGAGGCCGTCGCCCGCCACCACGACCGGAGCCACGGGGCCATGGTGCGGATCGCGCTCGCACCCTGTTCGCCGTTCAGCGTCACGGAGGACCTCATGGTCCGCTCCGCCGAGCTGGCCGAGCGCCTCGACGTGAGGCTCCACACGCACTTCGCCGAGAACGTCGAGGACGACGAGTTCTCCCTCGCCACGTTCGGCTGCCGGCCGCTCGAGTACCTGGAGCGCACGGGCTGGTGCACCGACCGCGCGTGGGTGGCGCACTGCGTGATGCCGAACCCGCAGGAGGTGCGGCGACTCGGAGCGGCGGGCATCGGCGTCGCGCACTGCCCGAGCAGCAACCTGATCCTCGCCAGCGGGATCTCCCCCGTGGTCGGTCTGCGTGCCGCGGGCGTCAAGGTCGGGCTGGGGGTCGACGGTTCGTCGTCCGCCGACAGCTCGTCGCTGTGGCTGGAGGCGCGCCAGGCGATGTTGCTCGCCAAGCTGCGCGACGGCGCGTCGGCGAGCACGGCGCGCATGGCGTTGGAGATCGCCACCCTCGGGGGCGCCGGATGCCTCGGCCGCGAGGGCGAGCTCGGGGTGCTCGCGACCGGTGCCGTCGGCGACCTCGCAGTGTGGCCGTTGACGGGCCCGGTGTTCGCCGGTGCGATCGCCGACCCGATCGAGGCCTGGCTGCGCAGCGGCCCGGTGTTCGCCCGTCACACGGTGGTGCACGGTCGCCCGATCGTGCGCGACGGCCAGCTCGTGCATCCCGACGTGGAGCAGGTGCTCGCCGCCCACGAACGCGCCGCACGTCGCATCCAGTCAGGCTGAGCGGGCCTCCCGGCGCTTCCGCAGCCGGTCGCCCGCCACCTGATCGAACGCGATGAGCCCCAGCGCACCCAGCGTCGCGAGGACGCTGGCCACGATCGACATCGTCAGGCCAGGAGGCCGGTAGGTGAAGTGCACGTCGTGTGCACCGGCCGGCACCATGACGCCGATCTGGATGCCGTCGACCGCGAGGACTTCGGCAGCCGAGCCGTTGACGGTCACGTGCCATCCTTCGTCGTACTGGTCGCTGATCGCGACCAAGGTGTCGTGATCGAACTCGCTGCGCACGAGGACGTCGCTCGGCGAGCGGCGGACCACGGGCAGGCCGACCGGCGGGCAGTCGTCGGTCCCGCAGGACAGCGCGTCGTCCGCGGTCTCGACGTACGCCCGGGTGCTGGCCGGTTCGGCCACCAGGAGACCGGCTGCCTCCTGCATCGAGAGCACCGGGGTCGTCTCCGACCACGCGACCGCGTCACCCTGCCACGCCGGGTTCTCGTAGACCTCGAAGTCGCCGGTCACGAGCGGACCGGCCCAGCCGGGTAGCAGCGACGCACCCGTGCCGCGGGGATCGACGAGCACGTACCGCACGCCGAGGCGGGCCCAGGTCGTCGGGTCCAGGGGTGTGCTGATCTGCGCCCGGAGCGTCAGCTCGGGATCGAACCCGGGGATCTGCTGCTCGAACACGGCGACCCATCGCGTCGTGATCTGCACGCCGCCGTCGTAGCCGTCCGTCGAAGGGATGCCGAACGTGGTGTTGACGTTCGGGCGCAGCGCTGGGGCGAGGTAGGTCGGGTCACCGAGCGCGTCGAACGTGAACGCGAGCGTGCGCCCTTCGGGGTGATCCTGCAGGAACGTCAACGCGTCACTGGTCGCGGTCTCCGGAGCGTGGGGCGTGCTCACGGCCCGGGCGAAGCTGTGGCGAGCGGCGATCGTCAGCTCCGCGCCGACGACGAGGGCCGGGATCAGCAGGCAGATCGCGGCCGCGCGGCGGTCCCGCGAGCGCCACGTCCAGGCGACCAGGGTGACCGCAGCGGCCACGATCCACCCGGCTGCCACGCGACGTCCGGGTACCTGATCGGAGTGGGCGAGCGCGGCGATCGCCGCCGCGACGGCGGCGACCCCGACCCCGGTCACCACCGCCCGACGCAGGCGAGGCGAGACGTCGCGTGCGGCATCCGCGCCGTAGGCGGCGAGCACGGCGATGCAGATCGATGCCGGCAGCACCCACCGGGCGGCGACACGGGCCAGGTCGAACCCCGGCACGACGTCGAACGCGACGCGGAAGATCGGCGTGATCGGGCCCGCGGCGAGCGTCAGGAACACGACGACCATCAGGCCGAGGCCGATGGTCGTGAACCGGCGGTGCGCCAGGAACAACCCGGTCGCGACGCCGGCGATGGCGAGCACCGCGGCGCCCGCGCCGACGTAGGTCGTGGACTCGAAGTCGTGGGTGATGAACGCGTGGTTCAAGGCGGTCGGGTTGCCCAGCAGGCCGGGCACGATCGTGCGCCCCTGCAGCCAGCCGAGCGCGCGGATGTCGTCGAGCGTGCGCCCGCCGGCCAGGGCAGAGTTCGCTGTCGCCCGGGAGGCCAGCAGCAGGTGGGGCAGTGCGATCACCGCACCGACGAGCGCCGCGCCCGCGGCCCCGATCAACCGGGTGACCGCGTCGTGGTCGACGGCGACGGCGACCGCCCACACGACGAGCAGCGGCGCCGTCAGGTACTGGGTCTGGGGATGGCCTGCGGTGAGCCAGGCGCCCGTGGCCAACGCGATGCACCCGGCCGCGCGCCAGGGCCGCTGTCCGGCGATCAGCCAGTGCAGCAGCGCCACGAGCAGCGGCACCCAGGCGACGACGAGCAACTGCTCGTACTGGATCGCCTTGGTGGCCATCGCTCCGCAGCCGAGGGCGACGACCGTGCCGACGAACGTCGCCGGCGGCCGCAGTCGCAGTCGCCAGCGGCACAGCGCGACCATTCCGCCGGCGAACAGCAGGAGGTGGGCGGCGCTGAGCAGGTTGAGCGCGCGGGTCACCGAGAACGGCAGGCCGAGGAGCGTCGGCAGGTACCAGAACCCGGCGCTGGGATTGCCGGCGTGGCTGACGCCACCGAAGATGAAGCGGTTCCAGAGCGGCAGCTCGCCGGACTTCAGTGCGTCGAGTGTCAGCTCGAGGTTCGGTCCGGAGTAGGCGAGCCCGTCGAAGCTCACGACCATCTGGTCGCGCTGGACGAACGGCCACACGACGAACAGCGTGAACATCGCGATCGCCAGCAGTTCGACCCGCTCCGCTGTCAGACGGCGGCGTACGCCCACCCACGCCGTCGTCGCCACGGTCGGGCACAGTAGCGGCGGGAACCAGCGCGGTGCGGGCCACGTCGAACGCTCGGGAGATCGGCAGAGTGAGGGAGGACGCGATGCGGGGCAGGCACCCGCGACGCCGGGCGTGGATGGCGCTCGGGATCGCGATCGCGACGGTGATGTCCGCGTGCTCGAGCGGTGACGACAGCGCGCCGGCGACGACCGCGCCGACCTCGACCGCGCCGTCGACGCCCGTGCCCGGTCAGGGCACCGGCGCCGGGCCGACGTCGCCGATCGCCTCGTTCCAGGGGGTCCGCCTGACCCGCGGCACGGCGGGCTCCGATCCGGTGGCGCCGGCCGCCGTGGTGGCAGGGACACCGCTGGACCAGGCAGCGATCGACGCGGTCACCGCCCGCCTGCCGGAGTGGACCGCCGATGCCGCCACGGCCCCGTTCAACTGGCCGGCGCAGACCCTGCAACCGCCGCAGACGGGGACCGTCGTCGACCTGCCGTTCCCCTCCACCGACCCAGCACCCACCGAGGAGACGGTGCCGACCGGACCGTTGCAAGTGGTGCGCCACCAGCCCGAGGGCGCGGTCGATGTCGCACCGTTCGTGAGCGTCACGTTCGATCAGCCGATGGTCCCGGTCGGGACCGTCGGCCAGGTCGCCGCCGAGGCGGCCCCCGCGACCCTCGTCCCGGACGTGCCCGGCGCCTGGCAGTGGATCGGCACGACCACGATCCGCTTCGACGCCGCCGTGGACGGTCTCGACCGCCTGCCGATGGCCACCGACTACACCGTCACCGTCCCTGCCGGCACCGTCTCGGCCACCGGCGGAGTGCTCGCCGAGGACGTCGCGTGGACGTTCTCCACGCCGCCACCGCAGGTCGTCGCGTTCCAACCGGACGATGACGAGTCACTGCCGCTCGCCCCGGTGTACCTCGCCGTGTTCGACCAGCGGATCGATCCGAGCGCGGTCCTCGCTGCGGTGCACCTGAGCGCCGACGGTGCGCCGCGCGGCGTGCGGCCGGCGACGAGCGCCGAGATCGCCGACGACCGAGCCGTGCAGCAGTCGGTCGACTCGCTGCCCGAGGGACGATGGCTCGCGTTCCGTCCGGTCGACCCGCTGCCGGCCGACGCCGCGATCGACGTCGACATCGGTCCCGACGTGCCCTCCGCCGAGGGTCCGATCACCACGACCGTGACCGATTCGTTCCACGGGCGCACCTACGCGCCGCTCCGGGTCGAGGCGGTCGAGTGCGCGTGGGGCAACTCCTGCGAACCGCAGGGCGGGATCACGATCACGACGAACAACGCGATCGACCCCGACCGGTTCGACCCGGCATCGATCGTCGTCGACCCGCCGATCGCCGGCGCATCGATCGGCGTGTACGGCGACACGATCAGCATCTCCGGGCCGATGGTTCCGGAGCAGACCTACGCGGTCACCGTACCTGCCGGTCTGACCGACGTGTTCGCGCAGCAGCTGCGCACCGACGACACGCACACCGTCACCGCCGGCCCGGCGAGGCCCTTCGTCCGGCCCCTCCAGCAACCGCTGACCACCGTCGACCCGTCGGGCGACCCTCCCTCGGTCTCGGTCGTGTCGAGCGGTCACGACGCCCTCCGGGTGACGGTCTACGCGGCGACGATCGAGGACTGGCCCAACCGTCAGGACGACCCCCTGTACGAGCAGCTGTACGGCTACGGCGGCGCCGAGGACACGACGCCCGACCTGCCCGTGCTGCTCGACACGACCCTCGAGGTCGCCGGCGACGGCAAGGTCCCCGTGGAGACGGCCATCGATCTCTCGGCATACCTGCCCGGCGGGCACGGCCACGTCGTGCTGCGCATCGCGCCGACGGACGAGCTCGATCAGGACGACCCGGACTACTGGTCCAACCACCCGACGCTCACCTGGGTGCAGGCGACCGACATCGGCCTGGACGCGTTCTCCGACGCTCGCGACCTGCACGCGTGGACCACCGATCTCTCCACGGGTGAACCGGTCGCCGGCGCTGTCGTGCGCATGCTCGGCAGCGGACCGGAGGCGACCACCGACGGGGACGGGGCAGCGGTCATCGACGTCGCGTCGAACGTTCCGGCCACGCTGACGGCGACGCTCGGCGATGACACGGCGATCCTCCCCGACTTCTGGCGGTACCGGGACGAGTCCGACGTGCCGCTGTGGCACGTGCTCGACGACCGCGGCGTGTACCGGCCCGGCGAGACCGCGTCGGTCAAGGGCTGGGTGCGGCGGCTCACCGCCGACGACGCCCAGCTCACCCTGTGGAACGGACGGCACGACGTTCGCTACTTCGCCCGCGATCCACTCGGCAACGTGCTCGCCGAGGGCTCGACGACGCTGGATGCGAGCGGCGGCTTCGACCTGACGTTCGACCTGCCTGCCGGATCGAGCACGGGTACCGGTGTCCTGTTCCTGGCGCTCGACGACGACCCGGTGAGCGGCGCGTCACACACCCACACGTTCCAGATCGCCGAGTTCCGCCGCCCGGACTTCGAGGTCGCCGCGCGCACCGCGAGCGTCGGCCCGTACGTGCGATCCACACCGCTGACCCTCGCCGTCGATGCGTCCTACTACGCAGGTGGGCCACTGGCGAGCGCGCCGGTCACCTGGCAGGTCACCACCTCGTCGGCCAGCTACTCGCCGCCAGGATGGGACGACTTCTCGTTCGGACGCTGGACGCCGTGGTGGTACGCGGACGATGCGTACCGCGTGCCGTGCTGCGACGTGCCGGGAGCGGAGACCGAGGTCGCGACCTACGCGGGCACGACGGACGGCTCCGGCGCGCAGTACGTCGACGTCGCCGTCGGCGACCTCGGCGAGGACGCGGCCGAACTGCCCGTGACCGTGCGGGCCCAGGCGACGGTGATCGACGTCAACCGTCAGCCGATCACGGCGACGACCGACGTCCTGGTGCACCCCGCCGACCTGTACGCCGGGCTGCGGTCGCCGCGCACGTTCGTCCGCAAGGGCGAGCCGCTCGACGTCGACGTGGTCGTCACCGACATCGACGGCGCCGCGGTCGGAGGCCGGGAGGTCACCGTCACCGCAGGCCGCCAGCAGTCGACGTTCCGCAACGGCCAGTGGATCGAAGAGGTCGTCGACCAGCAGGCGTGCGACGTGACGTCGGCCGACGATCCCGTGTCGTGCTCGTTCGCCCCCGACCTCGGCGGCAGCTACCGGATCGAGGCGGTCGTCATCGACGGCCAGGGTCGCAGCAGCCGCAGCGAGCTGACCCGCTGGGTCAGCGCCGCCGAGTCGATCCCCACCCGGACCGTGCAGCAGGAGGAGCTGACGATCGTGCCCGACGTCGAGGAGCACCGTCCCGGCGCCACCGCCGAACTGCTCGTCCAGGCACCGTTCGCCACGGGCACCGGGCTGATGGTGGTCACCCACGGCGGCATCCGGTCGACGACCCGCTTCGACGTCATCGATGGTTCCGCGATCGTGCAGCTGGCGGTCGAGGAGACCGACGTGCCGAGCCTCGACGTCACGATCGAGGTCGTCGGGTCGGCCCCGCGCACCGCTGTCGACGGCACCGAGCTGCCCGGCGTGCCCACCCGGCCCGCGTTCGCCGTCGGGCAGATCACCCTGCCGGTCTCCACGGCGTCACGCACGCTCGACATCGCGGTGGCACCGCGCTCCGCGCAGCTGGCGCCCGGGCAGAGCACCACCGTCGACGTGTCGGTGAAGGATCCATCGGGCGCGCCCGTGGTCGGCAGCGACCTGGCGGTGCTCGTCGTCGACGAAGCGGTCCTCGCGCTGAGCGGGTACCAGCTCGGCGATCCGCTCGACACCTTCTACGGCTCGCTGCCGAGCGAGCTCGCCGCCGCCTACGGCCGAGGCAGCATCGTGCTCGTCGACCCCGCCGCCTGGGCGTCGACGTCGGGTGGGGTGCCCGGAGAGGCGTCGACGACGACGACAGCGGGTGGTGGCCGAGACGGAGCGGAGGCGGCGATGCCGGCGTCGGTGCCGCTCGCCGATTCCGGGCTGTCGGGAGGCGGTGACTCGTCGGCTGCGACGCAACCGGGGACCACCACGCCGATCGACGTCCGTTCGGACTTCGACGCGCTCGCCGTGTGGGCGCCGGTGGTCACGACGGGCGCCGACGGCACCGCGGCGATCGACGTGCCGCTGCCGGACAGCCTGACGCGCTACCGCGTGATGGTCGTGGCCGCCGACGGCGCGCAACGGTTCGGCACCGCCGAGTCCACGATCACTGCTCGCCTGCCCCTGATGGTCAGGCCGTCGGCTCCCCGGTTCCTGAACGTCGGCGACGCGTTCGAGCTGCCCGTGGTGGTGCAGAACCAGTCCGACGTCGCCGTGGACGCCGACGTCGTCGTCGAGGCCGCGAACCTCGACCCGGCTGCCGCCACTGGTGCCCGCGTGAGCGTGCCGGCCAACGACCGCGTGGAGGTCCGGTTCCCGTTGTCGGCAGCCCTCGCCGGCACGGGCCGGATCCGGGTCAGTGCGGTCGCTGGCGAGGCGGGGGACTCGGCGACGGTCGAGCTGCCGGTGTACACGCCGGCGACCAGCGAGACGTTCGCGACCTACGGGGTGGTGGACGACGGCGCCGTCGTCCAGCCGGTGCTCGCGCCGACCGACGTGCTGGCACAGTACGGCGGGCTCGACGTCTCGACCTCCTCCACCTCGCTGCAGGCCTTGACCGACGCCGTCTTGTACCTGGCCGACTACCCGTACGAGTCGTCGGACGCGTTGGCGTCGCGGATCCTGGCGATCGTCGCCCTGCGCGACGTCCTCGATGCGTTCGACGCGCCCGGGCTGCCGAGCGCCGAGGCCCTGGACGCGACCGTGGCGTCCGACGTCGATGCGCTCTCCTCGATGCAGAACGACGACGGTGGCTTCCCGTTCTGGCGGCGCGGCGACCGGTCCGAGCCGTACAACTCCGTGCAGGCCACCCACGCGCTCGTCGCTGCCCGAGATGCCGGGTACCCGGCGGCGCTGGACGACATCGATCTCGCCCTCTGGTACCTCACGGAGATCGAGAAGCGGATCCCGGGGGAGTACGGGCCCGAGGCCCGCGACACGATCGAGGCCTATGCCCTGCACGTGCGCGCGCTCGCCGGTCAACCCGATCCGGCGAAGGCGGCCGCGCTGTACGACTCGCGCGGCGAGGACCTCGGCCTCGACGCCCTGGCGTGGCTCTGGCCCATCGTCGACGACCCGGCAGACCGCGACGAGATCGCCACGACGATCGCCAACAGCGCGGTGGACACGGCGGGCGCCGTCACGTTCACGAGCGAGGTGACCGACGGCGCGTACGTCACGCTGGCATCCGAACGGCGCACGGACGCGTTGGTGATGGACGCGGTGATCACGGTGCAACCCGACAGCGACCTGATCCCGAAGGCGGTCGTCGGGCTGCTCGCGTCGCAGCGCCAGGGCCGGTGGGACAACGTGCAGGAGAACTCGTTCGTCCTGCTCGCCCTGAAGCACTACTTCGACGTCTTCGAATCGGCGGATCCCGACTTCGTCGCTCGGATCTGGCTGGGCGACCAGTTCGCCGGCGAGCAGGCGTACCGCGACCGCTCGACCGATCGGAACCTGATCACCATCCCGACGGAGCAGCTGCAGACGATCGGCGACGCAGACCTGACGATCGCCAAGGACGGCACCGGCCGCCTCTACTACCGCGTCGGGATGCGCACCGCGCCGGCGTCGCTGGAGTTGGCGCCTGTCGACCGGGGCTTCGTCGTGGCCCGCACCTACGAGGCGGTCGACGATCCGGCAGACGTCACCCGTGACGCTGACGGGACGTGGCGCATCGTCGCCGGCGCACGCGTGCGGGTGCGGTTGACGATGGTCGCCGAGAGCCAGCGCACGCACGTCGCGCTCGTCGACCCGCTGCCCGCTGGCCTGGAGATCCTCAACCCGACCCTGGAGACGACGGCCGACGAGCCACTCGACCCGGCGTCGAGCCGCAGCGTCATCGGCGCCGGCTCCTGGTGGCCGTGGTTTCCGACGTGGTTCGACCACCAGAACCAGCGCGACGATCGTGCCGAGGCGTTCGCCACGTACCTCGGCGCCGGCACCTACGACTACAGCTACGTGGCGACGGCGACCACGCCCGGCAGCTTCGTCGTGCCCCCGACGAGGGCCGAGGAGATCTACTCGCCCGAGACGTTCGGCCGCGCCGCCACCGACCGGGTGGTGATCGCGTGAGCACGATGTCGTAGCCCTCGACCGAGGCGAGAGGTCTGCGCCCGTCGAGTCGACGGCGAGACCCGCCGTACGTCGAGGCCCTCGATGCCGGCGAAGTCGTCGACGTTGATCGTGTACAGCGTCAGTCCGTTGGCGATGGCGATCGACGCGATCTGGAAATCGTTCACCCGGGCTCGTGAGGTGGGTGACAGACTGATCCGGATCCGGTGGTGTCGGGAGGGCGATGAGCGGCGGCGACGAGCGACCGACGGTGAGATCCGACGCGGCGACGCTGCTCGGGAAGTTCCGGGTCGGTGAGCGCGAGGGACGGCTCGCGCTCCGCGATGGCCGGTTGTCCTTCACCACGAGGGAGGGCAAGGTCGTGCTGGACGTTCCGGTCGGCGAGTTGCACTCGGCCGCGCCGTGGTCGGGTGGGCTCGTGGTCTGGGGCGGTTCACGGCGTTACCTCTTCAGGTTCGCCCGCCCGGCCGGGCGGGCGTTGTACATGCCCGACGACTCGGTCGGTCAACTGCTCGACGGTGTGACGCACGCGTTCTCGTCGCGCGGAGCAGGGCGCACAGGCGACGTGTGGGCCGCACAGCTGCGCCCGCTCATCGGCGATCCGCCGCCGGGCGTCGTCGCACGCGCCCCCTGGTCCGACTGGCGGATCATCGGGTCGATCCTCGGTGGGGCCGCCGCACTCACCGGCCTCGCATCGCTCGCGGTGTTCGTCACCCGCTGAGTCGGCGCTACCCCCAGCGGGACTGGCCGAAGCGGTAGCCGACGCTGCGTACGGTCTGGATGAGGTTGGCGTGTTCCTCGCCGAGCTTGGCCCGCAGGCGCCGCACGTGGACGTCGACCGTTCGGGCGCCGCCGTAGTACTCGTAGCCCCACACCCGGCTGAGCAGCATCTCGCGGGTGAACACCTTGCCCGGGTTCTGGGCGAGGAACTTGAGCAGCTCGTACTCCATGTAGGTGAGATCGAGCGGCCGCCCGGCGATCGACGCTTGGTACGTGCCGACGTTGAGCACGAGCTCGGCGTGCTCGACCAGCTCCGGGCGCACACCCTCGCCGGCGCGCGAGAACAGGTGGCGCAACCGGGCCTCGAGCTCGCGGGGGTGGAACGGCGACAGGCAGAAGTCGTCGAACAGGTCGTCGCGCAGCGACAGGTCGTCGAGCTGGCCGCCGGTGACGAGCAGCAACAGCGGCTGGACGCGCGCGTCGCGGCTGCGCATCGCCCGGCAGAACGGCCATGCGCCCTCCGGGTCGGAGTCGGCGGCGACCACGGCGCCTGCCCAGCCTTCCAGCGGTTCGGAGGCCGTGGCGTCCTCCGGCGAGGACACCGCCTTCCAGCGGTACCCGGCGAGGTCGAGCGTGCGGGCCAGCTCCGGCGGCGGTGGGTCCGGGTAGACGGCGACGAGGTCGGTCATGTCACGCGCCCTCCGCATGGGGCCGTCCCGGTGCGGACCGACGGCCCCGAGTGAGCGGGTGAGCGGGTGGGAACGGGGTCGGTCACAGGGACCTCAAGTAGCGGTCGAGCTCGTAGGGGGTGACGGAGGTCTTGTAGCTCATCCACTCCGAGCGCTTGTTGCGCAAGAACCACTCGAAGATGTGCTCACCGAGCGCCTCGTGCACGAGCGAGGACTCCTCCATCACCCGCAGCGAGTCGGCGAGCGAGTACGGCAGCTGGTCGATGCCCAGCTTGGCCAGTTCGGCGTCGTCGAGCTCGAACAGGTTGGCCTCGGCCTCGGGCGGCAGCTTGTATCCCTCGGTGATGCCGCGCAACCCCGCCGCGAGGATCACCGAGAACGCCAGGTACGGGTTGCACGCCGGATCGGGTGAGCGGTACTCGATGCGGGTGGCCATCGGGTCGCCGCGCTTGGTGATCGGCACCCGGATCAGCCCGCTGCGGTTGTTGCGGGCCCAGGAGATGTGCACCGGCGCCTCGAAGCCGGGCACCAGCCGCTTGTACGAGTTGACCGTCTGGTTGGTGATCGCGGTGATCTCCGACGCGTGGCGCAGCAGGCCGGCCATGAACTGCTTCGCCACCGTCGACAGGTGGTAGGGGTCGCTCTCGTCGTAGAACGCATTCTCGTCGCCTTGGAACAGGCTGAGGTGCAGGTGCATCCCCGACCCCTGCACGCCCTCGAGCGGCTTGGGCATGAACGTTGCGTGCACGCCCTCGCGGGCGGCCACCTCCTTCACGAGCAGGCGGAACGTCATCACGCTGTCGGCCATCGTCAGTGCGTCGGTGTGGCGCAGGTCGATCTCGTGCTGGCTGGGAGCGTCCTCGTGGAAGCTGTACGCCACCGGGATGCTCATCGTCTCCAGCGTGCGGATCGTCGCCTTGCGCAACGAGCCGGCGACGTCGGTCGCGGTCAGGTCGAAGAAACCGGCGTCGTCGAGCGGTTTCGGAGGCTGACCGCGCTCGGGAGGCGCGAAGTAGAAGTACTCCATGTCCGGCGCCGTGAGGAACGAGAAGCCCAGGTCACGGGCCTTCTCCAGGTTGCGGCGCAGCACCTGGCGGGGGTCGCCGCTGAACGGTGTGCCGTCGAGGTGATGGATGTCGCAGAACACCCGGGCCTCGGGGGCCTTCGGGTCGCTCCACGGCAGGATCTCGAACGTGCCGGCATCGGGCTCGGCGACGACGTCGCTCTCCTGCACCCGGGAGAAGCCGTCGATCGACGAGCCGTCGAAGCTCATCCCGTCGTCGAGCGCGTTCTCGATCTCCGCCGGGCTGATCGCGAAGCTCTTCAGGTTGCCGAGGACATCGGTGAACCACAGGCGGATGAGTCGCACCCCGCGCTCCTCCACGGTGTGGAGCACGTAGTTGCGTTGCTGCTCGTTCACGATGGGCACCTCGTCAGTCTGTCAAAGAGACGGAGCCGTTCGGCACCGCATGTGGTGCTCTCCCGGCTCCGTTTCTCTCGTCTCTTGGGGTCGGGCTCGCAAGCTCGCCCTCACGCGCGCCGCCCCCGGCCAGCGGCATGCCGGCCGGGGGCGGCGCGATCACGGATGGAGGTCAGTCGCCGGCCGCGGCGCTGCACACCGTCTCGGTGATGATGCCGGTGACCAGGTAGGGGTCGCTGTTGGCGTTCGGACGGCGATCCTCGGCGTAGCCCTTGCCCGCCTTCTCGACCTGCCACGGGATGCGGATCGACGCACCGCGGTTGGAGACGCCGTAGCTGAACTGGTCGTACGGCGCGGTCTCGTGCTTGCCGGTGAGGCGGCTCTCGATGTCGTCGCCGTACGCCATGACGTGCTCCTTGACCTTCCCGCCGATCGCCTCGCAGGCGGCGATGATGGCGTCGTAGCTCTCGCGCATCGCCTTCGTCGAGAAGTTGGTGTGCGCACCGGCGCCGTTCCAGTCGCCCTGCTTGGGCTTGGCGTCGAAGCTGACGACGACGTCGTGCTTCTCGGCGATCAGCTGCAGCAGCCAACGCCCGACCCACAGGTGGTCGCTGACCGTGAGCGGATCGGCGGCGCCGATCTGGAACTCCCACTGGCCGGGCATGACCTCGGCGTTGGTGCCCTCGATCAGCAGCCCGGCGTCGATGCACGCCTGGGTGTGCTCCTCGATGATCGGGCGGCCGATCGCCCGGTCGATGCCGACGCCGCAGTAGTACGGGCCCTGCTCGCCCGGCTCGGTGCCGTCCTCCGGGAAGCCGTAGGGCTCGCCGTTGGTGCGCATGAGCGTGTACTCCTGCTCGATGCCGAAGATCATCTCCTGATCGGCGAACCTCTCGTAGACGGCCTTCAACGGCGCCCGGGTGTTCGTCTCGTGCGGGGAGAAGTCCTCGGGCAGGAGCACCTCGCACAGCACGAGGATGTTCTTGCCGCCCCGGATCGGGTCGGGGCAGGTGAAGACGGGCTGGAGCACGCAGTCGGAGTGGTCGCCCGTGGCCTGCTCGGTCGACGAGCCGTCGAATCCCCAGATCGGCAGATCCTCGAGCGCCGGCGACGCGCTGTCTTTCAGGATCTTCGTCTTGTTGCGCAGTTGCGCGGTCGGCTTCTTGCCGTCGAGCCAGATGTATTCGGCCTGGTAGGGCATGTTCAGGACTCGCCTTTCGCGGAAGATTGTGTTGGGGGCGGCGGGGGCCGTCCTCGGCTGCCTTCTGGGGCCGCCGTGACACGCTGCCAGCGAGCTGTTGCCCGTTGTTTGCCCTACTGTGAACGGCGTGTGAAAGCACATGGGCGCCGAGGTGGCCGCTCGGTGCGCGGGAACCCCCATCGGCCTGCCATCGTCAGACATGCCATGAGACGTCAACCGGTGCTCGCCATCGCCGCCATCTGCCTGCTCGCGCTCGTTGCCTGCGGCGGCGACGACAGCGCCACGCCGACCACGACGTTCCCACCGCTGGACTCGGTGTCGGGCACGGACGGGTTCCAGTACGCCACGGGCGCCGACGACGTCGTGATCAAGATCGAGCACACCGGTGGCTTCGTGCCGGCGACGTTCGAGTTCACCCGCACGCCGGATCTGCTGGTCACCGGTGACGGGCAGGTGTTCACCCCGGCGATGACCACGCTCGAGTACCCGGGCCGGCTGGTCGTACCACCGTTCGTCCAGCAGCTCGACCCCGAGGGGATGCAGGCTCTGCTGGCACACGCCGACGAGGCTGGGCTCCTGGCCACCCCGCCGGTGTACGCCACCAACGACATGATCGCCGACGCCCCGAACACGGTGGTGACGTTCGAGGTGGACGGTCAGACGTTCGTGCACTCGGCGTACGCGCTGGGACTCGACGAGGAGACCGATCCGGCCCGCCAGCGCCTCGCCGAGTTCGTGGCCGATGCCACCACGTTGACCGCCGTCGTTCCGGAGGGCTCGCTGTCGGAGGCGACGCAGTTCGTGCCGGCGGCCTACGAGATCCAGGCGACGCCGGCCGATCCGGCAGGCGTGGACGCGGCCACCGAGGTCGAGTGGCTGTCGGACACGGGCATCGCCCTGGCCGCTGCCGCCGAGTGCGTCGAGGTGCCCGAGCGCGACGTCGCGGCGACGGCCACGCTCCTCGACGCCGATCAGGCCACGTTCTTCGTCGAGGACGGCGTCACCTACCAGCTGGCCGTCCGTCCCCAGCTCCCCGGTGGCCCCGCCTGCTGAGCGGGCGCGCCCCGGTGATCGCCGCGTCGTAGCCTGTCCGCGGTGACATCGATCCGACTCGCACTCGCCCAGATCGACGCGTACGTCGGTGACCTCGACGCGAACGTCGAGCGGATCCTCGCCGCGTACGACGCGGCCGAAGCCACCGGTGCCCAGATCGTCGGCTTCCCCGAGCTGTCGACGGCCGGCTACCCGCCCGAGGACCTGTTGCTGAAGCCGGCGTTCGTCGCCGACAACCTCGCCGCTCTCGAGCGCGTGGCGGCCGCAACGCGCGACCTCGTCGCGGTCGTCGGCTTCATCGACGCCGGCCGCGACCTCTACAACGCGGCCGCGGTCTGTGCGAACGGCAAGGTCGTCAGCACGTACCACAAGCGCGATCTGCCGAACTACGCCGTGTTCGACGAGGCCCGCTACTTCATGCCCGGCCGCGACGACGTCGACCCGCTCGAGCTGGTCGAGGTCGGCGGCGTCAAGGTGTGCGTCAGCATCTGCGAGGACATCTGGAGCCCGTTCGGCCCGCTCGCCGAGCAGGCGGCCGGGGGCGCCGAGCTCTGCATCAACCTCAACGGCTCGCCCTACACCCGCGGCAAGCTCGCGTCGCGTGAGCGGATGCTGGCCACCAGGGCCGCCGACGCCAGCTGCGCTGTCGCCTACGTCAACCGGGTCGGTGGTCAGGACGAGCTGATCTTCGACGGCGGGTCGATGGTGTTCGGCCCGGACGGCCAGCTGCTGGCCCGCTCGCCGCAGTTCAGCGAGGACCTGCTCGTCGTCGACGTGCCCATCACACCCGTCTACCGCAAGCGGCTGCTCGACCCGCGCGGGCGCGACACCGACGAGGCACTGCCGATCATCCACCTGTCCGACGCCCCGAGCGGGGCGCCCGAGCCGGTTGCGACGCTGATCGAGCCCGAGCTCGACGACATCGCCGAGCTGTACCAGGCGCTCGTCGTCGGCACCCGCGACTACGTGCGCAAGAACCGCTTCACCGACGTCGTGATCGGGCTGTCGGGCGGCATCGACTCGACGATCGTGGCCTGCGTCGCCGTCGACGCACTCGGGGCCGACCACGTGCACGGCGTCAGCATGCCGAGCCGCTACAGCAGCGACGGCTCCAAGGACGACGCCGAGGCGCTCGCGGTCGCGCTCGGCATCGACTACCGCACCGTCGCGATCGAACCCGCGTTCCAGGCCTACCTCGACATGCTCGGGCCGAGCTTCGGTGACCGCCCGACCGACGTCACCGAGGAGAACCTCCAGAGCCGTTGTCGCGGCCAGGTGCTGATGGCGCTGTCCAACAAGTTCGGGTGGATGGTGCTGACCACCGGCAACAAGAGCGAGCTCGCGGTCGGCTACTTCACGCTGTACGGCGATTCGGTCGGTGGCTATGCGGTGATCAAGGACGTCCTCAAGATGGACGTGTACGCGCTGTGCCGCTACGTCAACGCCCGGGCCGGTACGGAGGTCGTGCCGGAGGCCGTCCTCACCAAGCCGCCGTCAGCGGAGCTGCGCCCCGACCAGCGCGACGACCAGAGCCTGCCGCCCTACGAGGTGCTCGACGACATCCTCCGCCGCTACGTCGAGGAGGACCAGACCGGTCCCGAGATCGTCGACGCCGGCTTCGACAAGGACGTCGTGGCCCGCGTCACCCGCCTCGTCGACCTGAACGAGTACAAGCGCCGGCAGTGTCCGCCCGGCGCCCGGGTGTCGGTGAAGGCCTTCGGCAAGGATCGCCGCTTCCCGATCACCAACGGCTACCGGTAGCGCCCCTCGTTCTCGGTCGGTTTCTGGTCGCTGGAGCGACCAGAAACCGACCGAGAACCGTCACTCGATGTTTGACGCCTGGCGACCGAGGAGGGTCACGGTGTCGCCGGGGGTGATCGTCGCCCCGGCGAGGTGGAACCAGAAGCCGCCGAGATTGGCGATGCGCACGTCGTCGCCCCCGATCGAGCGCCGCAGCGAGCGGATCGCCCCGCTGTGGCCGACGACGAGCAGCCGTGCGCCCGCCGCCCGGCGGGCCGCGGCGCCGACCAGCGCGTCGTGCATCCGGGCGACGGTCGACTCGAATGGTTCGAACCCGGGCGGGCGACGCTCGACATCGAGGTAGCCGGGCCACTCGCGGTGGATCTCGGCTCGGGTCATTCCCTGCCACTCGCCAGCGTGGTTCTCGCGCAATCTCGGGTCAAGGTCGACCTCGGTCGTGCCGATGACCTGCCCGATGATCGTCGCCGTCTCCGCAGCACGCCGCAGGTCGCTGGCGACGATCGCGTCGAACCGCGGTCCTCTCGCCAGCAGCCGTGCGGCGCTCTTCGCCTGTCGCCGGCCGCGCTCGGTGAGCGATGGATCGGCCTGCCCCTGCCAACGGCCGGACGCGTTCCACTCGCTCTCTCCGTGGCGGATCGCCAGCACGTCCACCCCACCCGGAGACACGAACGGGCAGGGTAACCCCGGTACCATCCGATCGATGGCTCGCCTCCGACTGTTCGCCTCGGCCCGGGAGGCCGCGGGCACGGGCACGGACGAGATCGATGCGGCGACGGTGGACGGGGTGCTCGGCGCCGCCGTGCAGCGCTACGGCGAGGGCTTTGCCGATGTGCTCGGCACGTGCAAGATCTGGTTGAACGGCCAGGAGACGGATCGGACTGCTGCGGTGGGTCCCGGCGACGAGGTCGCCGTGCTGCCGCCCGTGTCGGGGGGTTGGGAATGAGCGAACGTGGTGAGCACCGATGAGCGAGGGCAGTGAGCGGACGCTCGGCGAGCTGCGCGCCGAGCGAAACGACCTGCACGAGCAGGAGGACGTCGTGTCCTTCGCTCGTCGCCTGGCCCAGGGACGCCTCGATCTCGTGCGCGCCGAGCGCGAGATGCGCGCCCGGCGCGACAACCGCGACATCTCTGGCGAGCTGCCCTCGATCATGGGCCGGCTCGCATCCGGCTCGGATCGGCCACCTCGCGACACCGATGTCCCGGCCGACCATCCCCTCCTCACCGAGCTCGACGAGGTGTGCGCGCCGCTCGGGTTCGACAACCTGAAGACCTGCACCGACGAGCAGCTGCTCCAGTTGCGCGACGTCCTCACCGAGTACGAACACGCCCGCTCGATGGAACGCCAGGAGCTGTTCGAGCGGATCGACGAGCTGACCGCCGACCTGGTGCGCCGCTACCAGCTCGGCGCGCCGATCGAGGGCCTCCTCGACGACACGAACGTGTAGGGCTCGCTGCGCTCGCATGGGGGTCGGCTGCGGCGCAGGTTCGTGGCGATGCCCGCGCCGATCGGGTTGCTCGCTGCGCTCGCGAAGCGTCGGTGACCTCGTACTGGCGCGGCTACGTTCTGCGCGGGGGTTGTCATGCGGGTTGTGGTGCTCGGGGCGGGGTCGTGGGGGACGACGGTGGCGTCGCTGGTGGCGCGGCGACATCCGACGATGCTGTGGGCTCGCGACCCCGACGTCGCCCTCGAGCTCGACCGTGACAAGACGAACTCCCGCTACCTGTCCGGTCACCGGGTGCCGGAGTCGATGCGGGCCACCGCCGACCTCGAGCAGGCCGTGTGCCGCGCCGAACTGCTCGTCGTCGGGGTGCCGTCGATCGCGGTGCGGGCCACGCTCGAGGCGGCCCAGGCCTACGTCCCGCCGCAGATCCCGATCGTCAGCCTCACCAAGGGGTTCGAGGCCGGCACGCTGCTGCGGATGACGCAGGTGATCGAGGACGTGCTGCCCGCGCACCCGACGGCGGTGTTGACCGGCCCGAACATCGCCAGGGAGATCCTCGCCGGGAACGCTGCGGCGAGCGTCGTCGCCACGCGGGAGGTCGACGTCGCCGTCGGGCTCCAGCAAGTGCTGCGATCTGGGCTGCTGCGGGTGTACACGAACCACGACGTGGTCGGCTGCGAGATCGGCGGCGCGCTCAAGAACGTCGTCGCCATCGCCTGCGGGATCGCGCAGGGCCTCGACGTCGGCGACAACACACGGGCCGCGGTGATGACCCGGGGCCTGTCCGAGCTGACTCGCCTCGGGGTGGCGATGGGCGGTGAGGCGGCGACGTTCGCCGGCCTGACCGGGATGGGCGATCTCATCGTGACCTGCATCAGCCCGCACAGCCGCAACCGTCAGGTGGGCGAGCGGCTGGGGCGCGGTGAGTCGCTCGACGAGATCCTCGGTTCTATGAGCATGGTGGCCGAGGGGGTCAAGACCGCGCTCACGACTTTCGAGCTGGCGAAGCGCTACGGGGTCGACATGCCGGTGTCCGACTCGATCTACCGGGTCGTCACCGGCGCACTGACCCCTGACGAGGCCTACCGCGGTCTCCGTCGCCCGGGCCACGAATCCGAACCCGGCTGATCGCGGTTTCACCGGCGCGTAACACCGGGGCAACGCCGGTCGGGCAGAGTGGATCGACGTCGACGGGTGCGAACGCGCCCGCGCATCTGGGAGTGACACGTGAGCATCCATGTCGCGATCGAGCACCGGACGAGCTACAGGTTCGACCGCGCGATCACGGTGGGCCCGCACGTCGTGCGCCTGCGGCCGGCCCCGCACTGCCGCACCCCGATCCTCGCCTACTCGATGCGCGTCGAGCCGGCGGGCTGCTTCATCAACTGGCAGCAGGATCCGTTCGGCAACCACGTCGCCCGGCTCGTGTTCGAGGAGAAGCGCGACGAGCTGACGATCATCATCGACGTCGTCGCCGACATGACCGTGATCAACCCGTTCGACTTCTTCCTCGAGGAGACCGCCGAGCGGTTCCCGTTCGACTACGCGCCCGAGCTCGCCGCCGACCTGGTGCCCTACCTGCGCGCCGACGAACCAGGTCCGTTGCTCGCCGCCTGGCTCGCCGCGTTGCCGTCACTGCCAGCGGATGGCCAGCCGACCGTGGACTTCCTGGTGTCGCTGAACCAGCGGGTGCAGCAATCCGTCGCGTACGCCGTGCGCTTCGAGGCGGGCGTGCAGAACCCCGAGGTGACGCTGGAGAAGGCGCTCGGCAGCTGCCGTGACTCGGCATGGCTGCTGGTGCAGGTGCTGCGTCACCACGGACTCGCCGCCCGCTTCGTCAGCGGCTACCTGGTGCAGCTGACGGCAGACGTCGCTGCGCTCGACGGACCGAGCGGGCCGACCGCCGACTTCACCGACCTCCACGCCTGGGCCGAGGTGTACCTGCCCGGTGCTGGATGGGTCGGCCTCGACCCGACGTCGGGTCTGTTCGCCGGCGAAGGCCACCTGCCGCTCGCATGCACCCCGGAGCCGTCGTCGGCGGGCCCGATCGAGGGGGCGATCGAGCGGTGCGAGGTCACGATGGACTACGCCAACCGCGTCAGCCGCCTCCACGAGGATCCCCGCGTCACCAAGCCCTACAGCGACGAGCAGTGGGCGGCGATCGACGCACTGGGCGCCGCCGTCGATGCTCGGCTGGCCGCCGGCGACGTGCGGTTGACGATGGGTGGCGAGCCGACGTTCGTGTCGATCGACGACATGGAGTCGGCCCAGTGGACGGTCGACGCCGACGGGGACGACAAGCGGGAGATGGCCTGGTCGCTCAGCCAGCGGCTGGCCGAGCGGGTCGGCCCCGGCCACGTCGTGCACCATGGCCAGGGCAAGTGGTACCCCGGCGAGCCCTTGCCGCGCTGGCAGATGGGCCTCTACTGGCGGCGCGACGGGCTGGCCCTCTGGCAGGATCCGACCCGGTTCGCCGATCCGTGGACGCCGGGTTCGGCGATCCCCGCCGATGCCGAAGACCTGGCGAAGACGATCGCGGTCCGGCTCGGCGTGCCGGCCGACCGCGTGCTGGCCGCCTACGAGGACCCGCTCGTCGCGCTCAGCCTGCAGGCGTCGCTGCCCGGTGGCGACCCGCCGGAGCTCGATCCCGCCGGCGACTCGTTGCGCTTCGGGCCTGCCCGCGAGCGGCTCGTCGCCCATCTGGATGCGACGATCGCCGACCCCGTCGGCTGGGTGTTGCCGATCTCCCCGGACCCGGCGTTGCCCGGCATCGGTCGTTGGCAGTCGACGCGCTGGACGCTGCGCCGCGGGCGCCTGGTGCTGTTGCCGGGCGACTCCCCGATCGGGCTGCGCCTGCCGCTGGCGTCGCTCACCTGGCAGCCGCCGCCGGTGGTGGTGGAGCGTTCGACCCTCGACGAGCGCGGTGACCTCGCCGAGCCCGCCACTCCCGAGGTCGTCGATCCCGACACGTCCGCAGAGCTGTTGCACCCCGTGGAACCGCTGCCGCCGACGGCCCTGTGCGTACAGCTCCGCGAGCGCCGCCTGCACGTGTTCCTGCCGCCGCTCGAGTACCTCGAGGACGGGGTGCGGTTGCTCGCCGCGGTCGAGGCCGCGGTCGCCGACGTCGGTGCTGAGGTCGTGCTCGAGGGCTATCCGCTACCGCGCGACCCACGGATGGACTGCGTGATCGTCGCGCCCGATCCGGGCGTGATCGAAGTCAACGTGCAGCCGGCCGACTCGTGGACCGAGCTGACCGAGCTGACGACCGAGCTGTACGACGATGCCCGCGAGAGCCGCCTGGCGACGGAGACGTTCGATCTCGACGGCCGTCACGGGGGAGCGGGTGGCGGCACGCACATCACGCTCGGCGGCCGGACCCCGGCGGACAGCCCGCTGCTGCGCCGTCCGGACCTGCTGCGCAGCCTGATCACCTACTGGCAGCACCACCCGTCACTGAGCTACCTGTTCTCCGGCCGGTTCATCGGCCCGACCAGCCAGGCGCCACGCGCCGACGAAGGTCGCGTCGAATCCCTGTACGAGCTGGAGATCGCGTTCGGCGAGATGGAGCGCCTCGCCGGCGAGGGCCCGCCGCCGTGGCTGGTGGACCGGCTGCTGCGCAACCTGCTGACCGACGTCACGGGCAACACGCACCGCGCCGAGTTCTGCATCGACAAGCTGTTCAGCCCCGACGGCGAGCGCGGTCGCCTCGGCCTGCTGGAGCTGCGCGCGTTCGAGATGCCGCCGCACGCCCGGATGGCGCTCGTCCAAGCGTTGCTCGTGCGTTCGATCGTGGCCCGCTGCTGGGAGTCACCGTACGCAGGGCCACTCGTGCGTTGGGGTTCGGAGCTGCACGACCGCTTCTTGCTGCCCCACTACGTGCAGGCCGACATCGCCGACGTGTGCGCCGACCTGCACGCCCACGGGGTCGTGTTCGACCTCGGCTGGATCGGGCCGTTCCTCGAGTTCCGGTTCCCGCGCATCGGGTCGAGGACGATCGGCGATGTCACGATCGAGCTCCGCAGCGCGATCGAGCCATGGCTGGTGCTCGGCGAGGAGACGACGTCGAACTCGACCGCCCGCTACGTCGACTCGTCGGTCGAGCGCCTCCAGGTGCAGGTCAGCGGGATGACCGAGGGCCGTCATGCCGTGACGTGCAACGGCCGCGTCGTGCCGCTGCGACCGACCGCCGTGCCCGGCACGACGGTGGCCGGCGTCCGCTACCGCGCCTGGCAGCCGCCGACCGCGCTGCACCCGACGATCGGTGTGCACTCGCCGCTCGTGTTCGATCTGGTGGACCTCTGGAACGCTCGCTCGCTCGGCGGGTGCACGTATCACGTCGTGCACCCCGGAGGCCGCAGCTACGAGCGGTTCCCGGTCAACGCCAACGAGGCCGAGGCGCGGCGGGTCAGCCGGTTCCACGCCCACGGCCACACCCCGGGGTCGATCGACGTGTCCGCCATGGCATCGGTGCCCGAGGGCCCGGGCGACTACCCTCGAACCCTGGACCTGCGGCGGGCAGCGTCGCCGCGTCCGCCCCACTGAGATGACGATCACGCCGCCTGCCCCGAACCCCGTCGGCGACGGGCTGCTCGACGGATACGACCCGCCGGGTCTCGACGAGCTGGTCGGTCGCGGCGGTGCGATCCGTGAGCACTGGGCGCGGATCAGCCGCTCGCTGCTCGACCTCGGCCTCGACGAGCTGCGCAGCCGCCGGCGGGAGTCCGATCGCCTGCTCGACGAGGACGGCGTCACCTACAACGTGATGCCTCGCGAACGGAGGGACCGGTCGCCGATCCGGCGCAGTCGGCGGTGGATGCTCGACCCCGTGCCCGCGGTGCTGTCGAGCGAGGAGTGGGGGCGCATCGAGCGGGGGGTCATCCAGCGCACCGAACTGCTCAACCTGATCCTCAGCGACCTCTACGGCGCTCGTGACCTCTTCCGCACGAAGCTGATCCCTGCCGACCTGGTCGTTGCCGATCCCGGCTTCGTGCGGGAGTGGGACCAGGTGCGCATCCCCGGCCCGGTGCAGCTCGTCACGTCCGGGTTCGACATCGCCCGCTCGGCCGACGGACGCCACGTCGTGCTCGCCGACCGCGTGCAGGCACCGTCCGGGTTCGGCTACGCGTTGGAGAACCGCGTCGTTGCCTCGCGGGTCTTTCCGAGCCTCTACCGCGACAGCGACGTGCACCGGCTCGCCCCGTTCTTCCGCACGTTGCGCGCCGCGCTGCTCGCCGCCGCGCCACCGGGCACCGACGACCCGCGCATCGTCGTGCTCACGCCCGGTCCGCACAGCGAGACGTCGTTCGAGCACGCCTTCCTGGCCCGCTACCTCGGCTACTCGCTGGTGGAGGGCGCCGACCTGGTCGTGAGCAAGGGGCGCGTCTGGCTGCGCTCGCTCGGCCACCTCGAGCAGGTCGACGTCATCCTCCGCCGGGTCGATCCCTGGTACTGCGACCCGGTCGAGCTGCTGCCCGACTCGCACCTCGGCGTGCCGGGTCTCGTCGACGCGTGCCGCCGCGGCACCGTGTCGGTGATCAACCCGCTCGGCTCGGTGGCCGTGGAGAACCCAGCCCTGCTCGCGTTCCTGCCCCGCCTGTCCAAGGAGCTGCTGGGACACGACCTGCACATCGACTCGGTCCGGACGTGGTGGTGCGGTGACGAACCGTCTCGCCGCGAGGTGCTCGGGCGGCTCGACGAGCTCGTGTTCAAGGAGCTGACCGCGGCCGGCAGCTCCGTGGTCGCCCGGCCGCTACCCATCTTCGGGTGGCAGCTCAGCGAGTCGGCACGCGACGACCTGAGCGCACGGATCGAGGCCGAACCCCGCCGCTGGGTGGCCCAGGAGCACATCGAGCTCGCGTCCACACCGACGCTGACCGAGCGTGGCATCGAAGCCCGGCGCTCCGTGTTGCGGACCTACACCGCGGCCCGCGGCGACTCGTACGCGGCGATGCCGGGCGGTCTGACGCGGGTGGCGCCACAGCGCGACAGCACCGTCATCTCGAACCAGGCCGGCGCGATCAGCAAGGACACCTGGGTGCTGGCCTCGGAGCCCGAGCGGCTCACCGGCTTCTGGCTGCAGACGGGTCCGGCAGTCGAGGCGATCGCTCCCGAGGGTTCGATGTCGTCGAGGGCCGCCGAGAACCTGTTCTGGCTCGGCCGCTACGCAGAGCGCGCGGAAGGGCTGGTGCGCGTGCTGCGCGTCGTCGGCGATCGGCGCAACGAGTTCCAGCACAGCGTCACCCCCGCTGGTCACGAGTGCCTCGGGGTGCTGCTGCGCGCTCTGACCGACGTCACGGCTACGTGGCCCGGCTTCGCCGCGGCCGACGTCGACGTGCTCGCCGAGCCCGGCGATGAACTGCGCTCGCTGGTCGTCGACGAGTACCGGGCCGGCAGCCTGGCGTACGACGCGCGGCGCCTGCTCGATGCGGCCTACGCGGTGCGCGACCAGCTGTCGAACGACACCTGGCTCGTGATCGGCAGCCTCGAGCGCGATCTCCTCGGCTCCGCCGTCCAGACCTACCCGCGCGGCATCGGCTCGGCGACGCTGAGCAGCGTGCTCCAGGCGTTGCTCGCGCTGGCCGGCCTGCAGGGCGAGAGCATGGTGCGCGATCCCGGCTGGCACTTCATGGAGGCCGGCCGGCGGCTGGAACGAGCGATGAACCTCGTCGCCCTGCTGCGCTCGACCGTCACGACCGAGCGCAGCACCGCGACCGACAGCCTGGTCTACGAATCCGTCCTGATCGCTGCCGAGAGCATCATCACCTACCGCCGCCGCTACCGCAGCCACGCCCAGCTGGAGACGCTGCTCGACCTCCTGGTGCTCGACGTGGGGAACCCACGGGCACTCGCCTACCAGGTGTCCCTCCTCGGCGAGGCGGTGTCGTCGCTGCCCGACGCGGGCGCGAGCTCTGCAGCGCTCGGCGGCAAGCTCAGCCAGGCGGAACGGCTGGTGCTCGAAACCAATGCACTCGTCCGGCTCGCTGACACCAGCGCCCTCGCGACGGCCGACGCTGACGGTCGCCGCCAGGAGCTGGCGGACGTGCTCGACCGGCTGAGCCTCGCCTTGAGCACGACCGCGACGGCGATCGCCGACGCCCACTTCACGCCGCTCCAGCCGCAGCGCTCGCTGCTCGCCCCGAGCGATCCGATCGACATCGACGCCGCGGTGTTCGTGTGATCTACGAGGTGACGCACCGAACCGAGTACCGGTACGAGGCGCCGGTATCGGCCAGCTACGGCAAGGCCCACCTGCTGCCCCGGGAGCGACCCGGGCAGTGGTGCCGGCAGGCGGACGTGTACTTCGACCCCGGCCCCGACGATCAGCGCGAGCACGTCGACTACTTCGGCAACCGGGCGCTCAACTTCTCGATCCTGCAGCCGCACACGTCGCTCACCGTCGTCGGGGTCAGCACGGTCGAGGTCCAGGAGCCACCCGCCTTGTCGTTGCTCGCCAACCAGCCGTGGGAGCTCGTCCGCAGCGCCATCGCCAGTGCGGCCAGCCCGGCGTCGATCGCCGCCGGTGAGTTCGTGCTCGACTCACCCCGCGTCGCGGCCTCGGTGGAGCTGTCCGAGCTCGCCGCGCCCTGCTTCACCCCCGGCCGCCCGGTGGGCGACGCGGTCGCCGACCTGGTGCACCGCATCCACGAGGAGTTCGAGTACGAGCCGGGGGTCACCACGGTGACCTCGACGATCGACGAGCTGATGACCACCCGCCAGGGGGTGTGCCAGGACTTCGCCCATCTCGCGATCGGCTGCCTGCGCAGCGTCGGGTTGGCGGCTCGCTACGTGTCCGGCTACCTGGAGACCGACCCGCCACCGGGCGAACCCCGGGTCCCCGGCGCCGACCAGTCGCACGCGTGGGCGTCGCTGTTCGTGCCGGGCGACGGCTGGATCGACATCGACCCGACCAACGATCGGTTCGTCAACGACCGCTACGTCACGGCGGCGTGGGGGCGCGACTACGGCGACGTGCCTCCGATCGAGGGCGTGATCTTCACCGACGGAACCGAGCACGATCTGACGGTGACCGTCGACGTGGTCCGCCAGACCGACGCCGCGTAGCGGTAGCTGCGAGGCTCAGGGATCTCTCAGGTGGGTCCGAGGCTCCCTGAAGGCGCGAGCGCGAACGTGTCCGCATGGCCACCGTGACGGCAGAGCGACCGGAGTCTCCGCACCGGTTCGTGGAGCCCACGGTGGCCACCACCGAGCGCCAGCACCGCTTCCGCGGTTCCTCCCTCCCTGTTGCCGGGGGAGCGGTGCGGGCGCGACGGAACCGCTCCGTCGTCACCGGCGGTCGCTGAGGCGAGGCCTCGCCGCGCTCAGGCCGCGGTCTTCTCCAGGATGTGCACGCCGCAGGCATTGCCGAGCCCGATCACGTGGGCGAGGCCGACCTTCGCGCCCTCGATCTGACGGTCGCCGGCCTCGCCGCGCAGGTGGTGGCAGACCTCCCAGATGTTGGCGATGCCCGTCGCCGCGATCGGATGGCCCTTCGACTCGAGGCCACCCGACACGTTGACGGGCGTGGTGCCATCGCGCCATGTCGCACCGGACTCGAAGAAGTCGACCGCGCCGCCTTCGGGGCAGAGCATCAAGTTGTCGTAGTGCACCAGCTCGGCGGTCGCGAAGCAGTCGTGCAGCTCGACCAGGTCGAGATCCTCCGGACCCACCCCCGCCTGCTCGTAGGCCTGCTTGGCGGCGTTGCGGGTCAGCGTGTTCACGTTGGGGAGGATCTGGCAGGCCTCCTCGTACGGATCGCTCGTCAGGATGGATGCGCTGACCTTGATCGCCCGACGCTGCTGCTCTTTGGAGAGCGTCTTCAGCTTCTCGCCGCTGACGACCACCGCGGCGGCCGCGCCGTCGCAGTTCGCCGAGCACATCGGCCGGGTGTTCGGGTAGGCGATCATGACGTCGTTCTTGATCTCGTCGAGCGTGAACCGCTTCTGGTAAGCGCCGAGCGGGTTCAGCGTCGAGTGGGCGTGGTTCTTCTCGGAGATGCGGGCGAACACGTCGAAATCGGCGCCGCCGTAGCGATGGCCGTACTCCATGCCGATCTGGGCGAACACCCCCGGCATGTTCTCGGTGCCGACCCGGCCGTCGATGCCCGTGACCGCGCCGACGCGGCCGCTCGGCTGCCAGGTGTCGCCGTCGTTGCGACGGGCGCCCGCGCCGAGCAAGCCAGCGCCCGACAGCTTCTCGACACCGACGGCGAGGCCCATGTCGGTCTCGCCGGCCTTGATCGCCATGATCGCGGTCCGCAGCGCGGTCGCTCCCGTGGCACACGCGTTGGCCACGTTGTACACCGGGATGCCGGTCTGGCCGATCTGCTTCTGCAGCTGCTGACCGATGCCCGCCGCGGCGTTCATCAGGTTGCCTGCGGCGAGGACCCCCACGTCCTTGATGCCGACACCGGCGTCGGACAGCGCGCCGAGAGCGGCCTCCGAGGCGAGGTCGATGACGTCCTTGTCGGCGTGCTTGCCGAACTTCGTCATCGTGATCCCGAGGATGTACATGTCGTCGGAGGCCATCGCTTGCGTCCTTTGCTCGTCTCGGATGGGTCAGGCCGGCTCGAAGCCGAAGCCGATCGCCTCGGTGCCCTCGGAGTCGGTACCGATGGGGAACGTCGTGAGCTTCACCTTCATGCCCAGCGTCACGTGCTCCGGGTCGGCCGGAGTGTTCACGATGTTGGCGCGCACGTTGGTGCCGTCACAGTCGATGATCGACGCCACGAACGGTACCGGCACGCCCGGTGCCGCCATCGACACGATCGTGAACGCCCGTACCTCGCCCGAGGTGGCCACGTCGGCCTTCTCGAACGACGTGCCGCCGCACGACGCGCACGCGTTGCGCCGGTCGAAGAACCGGGCACCGCACGCCGTGCACTCGTTGGCTTGCAAGTGGGGGAGGCCCTCGAGCACGAGGTAATCGACCAGCGGGATCTGCTTCGTCACTGCTGCATCATCACCGGCGGGCTCGTGCCGGGTCAATGTGGAGAACGGGCCCTGCCTGCGCTCGAGCGTCCGGATCAGGAAGGATGGTCCCTGATGGTGCCTCCCGACATCGTCTACTGCGACCAATGCGGCGGCGCCTCGCCGAGCGGATCGACGGCATGCCGCTTCTGCGGTGCCGCACTCCGGCTGCCCCCGCCGGCGGCAGCGGTCCCGCCGACGCCGCACCCGCCGGCGCCGCACCCGCCGGCGGTGCCGGACACGTCGGCCGACGATCCCTGGGCGGCGCTGATCGCCGACGACGGCTCCGCGGACGCGCCCGACGGTGTCGAAGCCTGGGCCGATCCGAGCGGGACCCCGTGGCAGCCGGAGCCGGAGCCGACCGCCGTGTACGATCCGCTGCCCGCGCCGTGGTCGAGCGCGACCGCCACGCTCGTCGAGACCGAGCCCGACGAACCGCGCCGCGGGCTGCCGGGATGGGCCTGGGCGACGGCGGTGGTGTTGCTCGGCACGGCACTCGGCATCGGTGCGTACCTGCTCGTCGATCGCACCGACGACGACTCGGTACGGACCAGCGACACGTCGACGACGAGCACATCGAGCTCGTCGTCCACCTCGACCTCCACCTCGACGACGAGCACGACGACACTCGCTGTGACCACCCTGGCGCCCACGACCTTGCCGGTCGTGCCGGCGACGCCGCCGGCGACTGCACCCGTCACCGGTCCGCCGACGGTGCCCGGCGCGGTCACCGTGGCGCCGACCACCCCGCCGCCGACCGAGACTCCGACGACGGTCGCGCCGGCCACGGTCGCGCCGGCCACGGCCGCGCCGACGACCGCCGCGCCGGCCACGCCGGCGCCGACCACCGCCGCGCCGACCACGACGATTCCTCCGCCGACGGTGCCCGGTGCCGCCCCCGGTGACCTCGGCATCGCCGGCGTCCCGATGAGCCAGCCGGCGTGCGACGGTCAGTACGTCACGATCCTCGCCTCGATCAAGCAGACGACCGCCTCGGCCATGCAGTACGCGCTGGAGCACGACTACCCGGGCGCGAGCTATCTCCGCAGCGACCAGGCCTGTCCGTCGCTGAACGTCGGATCATCCGATGGCTCGCCGCTGTACCGGATCTTCGTCGGGCCGTTCCCCGACCCGGTCAGCGCGTGTGCGGCCCGCGCCCAGAGCACGCAGGGCGCCTTCGTCAAGCGACTCTCGGACGAGTCCCCCCTGCACGCCGTCCCCTGCCCCGAGACCGTCTGACCCCCGCACGTCGATAACACCACGCAGCGAGCCGCATCGGCGGGCCCAGGCGCAGACGCGAGCGCAGCGAGCCCTCAGATCGGTTTGGCGGCGAGGCTTCGCGAGCGCAGCGAGCACCCCGGGCGGCGCGGGCCTGGCAACGGACCTGCGCCGCAGCCGCTGGTGCGAGCGCAGCGAGCCGCATCGGCGGGC
>CAZMGD010000010.1:49778-55461 GCA_964565705.1 uncultured Ilumatobacteraceae bacterium
CGAGCGCAGCGAGCCGCATCGGCGGGCTCAGGCGCAGACGCGAGCGCAGCGAGCCTTCAGATCGGCATGGCGGCGATGAGCTGCTGGGCGCGGGTGTCGCCGGCGAGGTTGCTGGCCATCTGGTTCATCGCGTAGGCGAAGGACAGCTCGCGCTCGGGCTGGGCGAAGGCCAGCGACCCGCCCGCCCCGGTGTGGCCGAAGCTGCCGGGTCCGGCGTACGGCGTGAACATCGGGGCGAAGGTCATGTAGCCCATGCCGAAGCGCGACTCCATCATCAGGCAGTGGTCGGGTTCGCCCTCGGGGGTCACCGCCGTGCGGGCTCGGTCGCGGGTCTCGTCGTCCAGCAAACGCACCCCGTCGATCGTGCCCATGGTCGCCGCGTACATCCGCGCCAGCGACCGAGCGTTGGTGATGCCGTTGGCGGCCGGGATCTCGGCGGCGTGCACCTCGCGGCTGTTGAACGCGCCGTCGACATCGAACGCGCCGTTGAGCAGCAGCGCCCTGCCGAGCCGGGTCGAGGGACCCATCATCTGGTCGACGATCGCCTGCACGGCCGGGTCGTCGCTGCGGTTCGTCAGCCCGCCGATCAGCGGTGCCACCCGCGGCTCGAGCTCTTCGGGCAGTCCGATCCACAGGTCGAGCCCGAGCGGCACCGAGATCTCCTCGGCGACGAACCGGCCCGGCGTGCGGCCGTCGACCCGGCGGATCAGTTCCCCGGCCAGCCAGCCGTAGGTGAGCGCGTGGTAGCCGTGGCCGGTGCCGATCGGCCAGTCCGGCTTCGTGTCAGCGACGCGAGCGGTGACGGTGTCCCAGTGGAGCGCTTCGGCCAGCGTGATCGGCCCGTCGACGCTGATCAGCCCACACTGGTGGCTGAGGAGCTGGGCGACGGTCGCCGACTCCTTCCCGTGGGCGGCGAACTCCGGCCAGTGCGTGCAGACGAGGTCGTCGTAGGACAACAGACCACGCTGCACGCACATCGCCACGGCGGTGGCCGTCACACCCTTGGTCGTGCTGAACACGAGTTGCAGCGCGTCACGCCCGTACTCGGTGGTGCGTTCGCGGTCGCGGTAGCCACCCCAGAGGTCGACGACGGGTTGACCACGGTGGTACACGGCGACCGATGCGCCGGTGTCCGTGCCGGCTTCGAAGCTCGCTTCGAGGACGCTGCGCAGCGCCTCCCAACCCGGTGCTGTGGTTCCCTCGACGGTCATGTCTCGCGACCGTACGCGGACGGTGGGGTCAGCGGGTGATCCAGGGGGTCACGAGGTGGCCGGGGATGCGGAAGCGGAACACGCCTCCGTCGATCGCGACCCGGAAGCGGCCGTGCTCGTCGACGTCCAGCGCGACGTCGTCGGCCCCCTCGATCTCGACCACGGCGGCGGCATCGGGTGCGGGCGACAGCTGCCCGACGAGGGTGTGGCCGTCGGTGTGCAGCTCGACATCGAGCGTCATCTGGTCGTTGGCGAAGCTGAGGAGGCGCACGTCGGTGCTGGTGGAGCGCAGCGCCGGAGCGCCGGCGGACTCGAGCGAATCGAACACCAGGGCGGCGAGCTCGCGGTCGAGGTCGCCCATGCCGAACGCCGCGTAGGCGGCGTCGAGGGCGTCGTCGGGCACGGGCTCGGTGCGGTCGATCATCTCGGCGAGACGGGCGACGAGCCACTCGTCGGAGCCGGGCTGGGGGAGGGTCGGGTGGTCGTTCATGGATGTCCGCCTTGCAGGAAAGGTGCGAGTTCGGGGCTCTTGCGGAGCAACTCCAGGTACCGACGGCGCAGCGATCCGATCGAACCGCGGGGCATGTCGAGGATCTGGCTGATCTCGTCGTAGCTGATGGGGGGATCGGCACACACGAGTCGGAGGACGGACTGCGCCTTGGCCGGCAGCGCGGCGAACGCGTTGCGCAGCGCCACGTGCAGCTCGTCGTCGAGGAGGGCCTCGTCGTGGTCGCCGGGCGTGAACACCCCGAAGGGCATCTCGGCGACGGGCACGAGCTTGTTCTTGCGGCGCAGCACGGTGTGGCCCTCGTTGCGAGCTGTCGTGGCCAGCCAGCCGGGCATCTTCTCCGGTTCGCGGATCGTGCCGAGCCGCTCGTAGAGCCGGAAGAACGTCGAGGCGAACGCGTCCTTGCGGTCGTCCTCGCTCATGTCGAAGCCGTACAGGGTCTTCCAGACGACGCCTTTCAAGGTGTCGACGAGCGTCCGCCATGCTCGTTCGTCGCCGGCGAGGGCTGCATCGCGCAGCTCGGCCAGCGTCGGCTTCGCCTGCTGCCCGGGGTCACCCACGGATGCGAGCCTAGACATCGGCGTCCGATGTGCTCGCTGCGTCCGGTGGCAGCTCGTGGAGGTCTGTGGTCCCGACATCGTCGTCCTGTGCTCGGTGTGCCGATGAGGGCCACCCACGCACCGTCGGCAGCACTCGGGTCACAGAGCGCGGCGGTCCCTTGTCGGATACAAGGATCTCGAGGAATCGCCGCGCCGGTTGCCGATGCACTGGAACGTGGACGCGACGGCCACCCCCGTCGGGTCGCCGGACGCTCGCTCATCGGCCGCGGTGCGGGCTCTGGCCTGGGCCGGCGTCGCCCCGGTCGCCAGGTGGTGGTGGAGCCGGATCGCGAAACGGGCGGTGGCGATGTCGGGCACCGGGAGCAGCGGGGCCACCACCGTGTCGACGCCGAGCGACAGCAGCGCGGTCGCGGTGCCGAGCAGCTCGTCACCGGCGAGCACGCCGCTGCGCCCGGCCTCGCAGGCGGTGAGGATGACGAGGCGCGGCGTGCGCGGCAAGGCGGCGAGGTCGTGCACCCAGATCGGACCGTCGGCCACCCGCAGTGAGGAGAACAGCGGATTGTCGCTGCGGAACGCGCCGTGAGCGGCGATGTGGGCCACGTCGGCGGTGGCCAGCTCGGCGATCACTCGCGCTGCGGTCGCCTCGTCGCGCAGCAGCGCGACGGCGTTCGGGATCAGCTCGGCGATGGCACCCAGCTCGGCGGACGTGCCCTCCAGGTCCGGCCCCTCGACCAGCAGCACGCGGTCGGTGCGAATCGGGGGGCGCGGGCCCGCACCGCGCGCCATCCACCACGCCGCGCTCGGTGCGACGGTGACCGCGACATGGTGGAGGCTCGGAAGGGCGCTCCAGGCGATGCGGTGCAGTCCGCCGGTCGGGACGATCACGACCTCCTCGGTGCGCACCCCCAAGGGGGCGATCAGCAGCTCGTCGACGTCGTGGGCGGCGCGATCGAGGGCGCTCGCCGCCGCGTCGAGGCCGGGATGATGGAGCGGCAGCATGGAGAGGCGGCGCAACGCGAACGTGAGGTGGTCGTGCGCGGCCAGCGCGGCATCGGTGTCGCCCAGGTGTACGAGCCGCGAGCGGGTGGGCGTGACGACGACGGCGTGCAACGCGCCGTCGAGCTCGACGAACTCGACCAGGGTGCGCGCAGCGAGGGAGCGACGCAGCGTCGGGGTGTGCAGTCGGGTGCCGAGCGACCGGGCGTCGCCGGCGGCGAACCGGGCTCTGGTGGTGACGGCGCGCTCGGCGTCGGCAATGCGGCCAGGCAACGTCGCATCGGGCTCGTTCGCCGCGGTGGCGTGCAGCTCGCGCAGCGCAGCGAGGCCTTCGTCGGCGACTGCCTGCGAGGTCGGCAGGGCGAGCGCGCCGGCGCGCCAGCGCTCGGCCCAGGTCAAGACGTCAGCCGCCCGGTGGCGCTCGAGCGCGAGTCGCAGCCCGAGCCGACCGAGCTCGACACCGTGTGCCGACGCGTGGGCGCGGAGCTCGATCGCCCCCAACGTGGCCCGGTGGTGGTCGAGCGCCCGTAGGCCGGCGTCGATCGCCCGCCGTGCGCTGCGCTCGTCCCCATCGGCCAGTCGAAGCAGTGCTGTCGCGTGCCACGCCTCGGCCCGCAGCGCGGCCGTGCCGGTCCGACGCGCGGTGGCGGCGAGTGCGAGCTGCTCGCGTCCGAGATCTGTCAGCCCGGCGTCGAGCGCGGTCCTGCCGGCGTGCACCCGGACCTCGGCCGCTTCGAGGAACCACCCGTGCTCGGCGAGTGAGTCGGCGATGCCGGCGATCGCGCCGGCGTCCAGGGCCGGCCCCGACGTCGCACGCCCGGTCGACACCCGGGCTTGCTCGACGAAGTAGCTGGCGCGCGCCGCCCACGCCCGCCGTCCGGCGCGCTCGAACATCTCGCGGGCTGTCGTCGCTTCGACGATGCTGTGATCGAAGCGCCGCATGATCAGCAGCGAGCGAGCGCGCATCAAGCGGGCCTCAGCGACCTGCACGGTGTTGCCCGAGCGCTCGGCGGCCTCGACCACCCGCGCCGCGATCTCGTCTGCCTCCGGCGCCAACATCGCCTGCAACAGCACCTCACACTGATCCGTGTCGAGTGAGCTGATCGATCGTCCCCGGTCCCCGAAGCGCAGGTACTCGGTGCGCGCTGCCGCGAGCAGTGACAGCGCGTCGGGTACGTTGCCCAGCCGTCCGTGCAGCCATCCCAGGTTGTGGAGGGCGCTCGCCGTGAAGTGCGTGCGTCCATGGGTCCGGGCGAGCTGCAGTTGCTCCTCGAACGCGCGCCGGGCATCGCGAAGACGCCCCACCTGGGCGAGCGCGACCCCCCGGTTGCCGTGCACTCGGATCAGCACGTGCTCCTCGTCCGCGGCAACGAGCAACGGCGTCGCCTCGTCGTAGGCATCCAGCGCGAGTTGCGGCTGGCCCTGCATCCAATGGATGTACCCGCGTTGGGAGATGATCTGGCCGCGGGCACCATCGTTCAGCGTCGTCGAGGTGACGTCGAGCAGCGTCAGCGCTTCCACGATGTCTCCCTGGGCTTGACGCACGACCGCGAGGTGCATCCGGGCCAGCGCTCGCTCGTCCTCCAGCCGGTGCACCTCCGCCAGACGGATCGCGGCGAGGAAGTGATCTGCCGCCGCGGGCATCTGACCGCGCAGCACGGCGAGCCGACCGAGCCCGCGCAGGGCGGTGATCCGATCGCGTGGGGCAGCGGCGACGGTTGCAATCGGTCGCAGAATCTGCTCGGCGCGATCGGGGTCGTCCTCGACGAGATCGAACGCGACGCGTATGCGTTCCTGCGCAGTCCCCGCGCCGAGGGGCTGTTCGGGTGGCGTCGAATCTGCGATGCTGCGGCCGTCTCTGTGCGAATGCTGAACGTCAGCACGGTATTCCGCTGATCACATTCGCTGAACGTCAACATCGGAGGGAAGATGCCGACCGAGCCGACCGGCCGCCAGCGCTCGAACAAGACCCCGGAAGACCGCGACCCCATCCCCGGACGGCGCCGTCCGCTGAAGCGCACCGGCGACCCGTGGCTGGACAACGTTCGGTTCGCGGCGTCGGGTACGGGGCGAAGCTTCGCCTATCGGCCGAACGAGCTGCTCGTCGATCGCCGGGCGCTCGACATCGTCAACGGCGACCAAGACCTCGATCTGGGGTTGCCGAACCGCACGGTGACCTCGACCCTCGAGCTGCTCGTCGACGTGCCCGATCCGATCGGTCTCGCCGAGGTGCTCCGGTCGCGGGGCTACGCCGCGCAGGTCAACCACGTGATCTTCGCCGCTGCGGTGAACGCCAATCCGGGGGTCAACCCGAACCCGGGGGTGAACCCGAACCCGGGGGTGAACCCGAACCCGGGGGTGAACCCGAACCCGGGCGTGAACCCGAACCCGGGCGTGAACCCGAACCC
>CAZMGD010000010.1:55561-60438 GCA_964565705.1 uncultured Ilumatobacteraceae bacterium
GTGAACCCGAACCCGGGCGTGAACCCGAACCCCGTCGGCGGTGTGTGCCAGTGCCATGCGTCCAATCACATGGGGTGCCCGCCGCCGCCCGGATGTGGCTGCACCGGGCCGGGTGCGCACGAAGCGCGCCGTGCACCTCATCGCACCTCCGCGAAGCGAGTGCCGCAGGAGCCGTACCTGTGGAGACCATCGAGCTGGACCGAGACGCCCCACGTGGTCGTGCTCGACACGGGCCTGGCGCCAGGCGACATCGGCGGTTCGTTCACGCACTGCGTGCCGCGGGCCGAGGAGCAGTGGGGCCCCACACGGCCCGCTGCGGCCGAGTCCTCCACGCCGTACGAGACCACCGACAACCTCGACGAGGCCGACGGGAACAAGGACCGCTGGATCGATCCGGTCGCGGGTCATGGCACCTTCATCGGCAGCCTGATCTCGCGGTTGGCACCCCAGGCGAACGTCGAAGTCGGCAAGTTCATCGAATCGACGGGTGAGGGCAACGATGCGGACCTGGCGTTCCGTCTCGAGCAACTGCTCGGCGACCCGCCCGACATCGTCTGCTTGTCGTGCTCGTGCCTGACCGAGGACGACAAGCCGCCGCTCGGGATGGCGTCGGTCATCGGCAAGCTGCAGAAGCTGGGCACGGTGATCGTGGCGGCAGCCGGCAACGACGCGAGCTGTCGAGCGGTGTGGCCCGCCGCGCTCCCCGACGTGATCTCGGTCGGGGCGCTGGGCCCCGACGGACCGGCCCCGTTCACCAACTGGGGCCCGTGGGTGAAGGCCTGTGCACCCGGCGTCGACATCGTGTCGAACTTCTTCGACAAGGTCGACAGGGTGGACGACGGCCTGCCCGAGACCTCGTTCTACTTCGGCTGGGCCAGCTGGAGTGGTACGTCGTTCGCGACCCCGGTCGTGGCGGGGGCCATCGCTCGCGAGATGAGCATCTACGGCATCACCGCCGAGGAGGCCGCAGACCGGGTGGTCTTCGACGAGCGGCTGTTCCGCTTCCCGGGGTTGGGCACCGTCGTCAACCTGCACTGATCCCCAGCACGTCGGACGGCTCGCCGAGCGCGACCCGGCCGGCGTGCAGCACGATCTGCTCGGGCTTGAACGGGTGGAACGTGATGCCGCGGATGTCGCGGTAGGCGCGCTCGATCACCGAACCCCGTGCGAACGCGGCACCGCCGCCGATCTCGACGGCCAGGCTGCAGACCTCGAACGCCGCATCGGTGATCGCTCGCTTGGCGGCCATCACCTCGGCGACGGTCTCCATCGTCGGAACCGGATCGTCTCCCACCGCGTCGAGCGCGGCGTCCAGCGCCCACACGGCCTGGCGCATCCGTGTCCACATCGCGCCCACCTGGCGCTGCACCGACGGGTCGGTGCTGCGGGCCTGGGCGGCTTCGATCGCCGCGGTCGCCGCGGACTCCGCGACCCCGACGTACACGCCGAGGATGACGGGGATGGCGATCTCACAGATGGCCTGCAGCGCGCCGTCGACGACGCCGTGGGGCCGATCGGCCATCACCTTCTCGTCGGGCACGAACACGTCGTCGATGACGACGTCGTTGCTCGCCGTGCCTCGCATGCCGAGCGCGTCCCAGTTGTCGCACACGGTCACGCCGGGATCGGCGAAGGGGATCGCCACGTTCAGGACTCGCCGGCCTCGCTCCGGGTCGTCGTAGGCGAACATCGTCGACATCACGTCGCCGACCGGCGACTGGCTGGCGAAGATCTTGCGGCCCGACATCCGGTAGCCGCCCTCGACCCGCCGCGCCTCGCCGCGCGGGTGGGTGAAGTCGGCGCCACCCGTGGAGACGAGCACGATGCCGTCGTCGACCACGCGGCGCAGCGTCGCCTCGGCGCCAGGCATGCCGCGGCGATACCGCCAGGCGGTGAACGCGACGACGTGTTGGTGCATCGCCGACGCGAGCGCGGTGGACGCGCAGTGGTGGGCCAGCTCGCGCTGCACCATCGCGACATCGCGGACGGTTGCGCCCCAGCCGCCGAGCTCGGAGGGCACGGCGAGCGTCAGCAGGCCCCGCGCCCGGAGCAGCTCGAAGGAGGGTCCGACCCACGTGCCGTCGCGGTCGTGGATCGGTGCCGCGGCGGCGAGGGACGGGCCGAGCCCGGCGGCGATGGCGACGAGCTCGTCGGTCGTCCAGTGGGGCGTGGTGCCCGGTCGATTGGGTGTGTGCGTGATCGTGGTCATGACGCTCACGGTCGCGCCAGCGTGTCGGCGCAACCAGTCCAGGTTCTGGACCCCGCCGGTACGAAATCTGGACTTCACGCGGTGCCCGAACGGCGCGACAGTTCACCATGCGCGAGTACGGCAGGTTCTGCCCCGTGGCTCTGGCCACCGACGTGGTCGCCGATCCGTGGACACCGATGATCCTGCGCGAGCTGATCCTTGGCAACACGCGGTTCAACGACATCGCCCGGGGGCTGCCGGGCATCTCCCGGTCGCTGCTGGTTCAGCGGCTCAAGCACCTGGAGCGGTTCGGGGTGCTGGTGCGCTGGCCATCGGCGAGCGGCCGAGGTCACGAATACGTGTTGACCCCGGCCGGCAAGGACCTGGAGCGCGTGGTCATGCTGCTCGGCGAGTGGGCCGTCGAGTGGCTCTATCAGGAGCTGCGGCCCGAAGACGTCGACGTCATCACCCTGACCTGGTGGATGCACCGCATGGTCGACCAGTCACAGCTGCCATCGTCCTCGAGGGTCGTCGTCCAGTTCGACCACACGGCGCCGGACCGCCGGTCGATCTGGATGCTCCTCGACCGTGGCGACCCGTCCGTGTGCATCCAGCACCCCGGCATGGACCCTGACATCGTCCTGACCGGCCCGACCCTTGCGTTCGCCAACGTCTTCAGTGGCCTGACCACCTGGCCGCATGCGTTGCGCGACGAGGAGATCCGCTACGCCGGCCCGCCCAACCTGATGCGCAACCTGACCCGCTGGTTCCGGCCCAGTCCCTTCGCCCCGGCGATGGCCGCCGCCGCCGCAGCAGCCACCCCCTGATTCTCGGGAGCAGATCGGGTGCCAGAGCACCCGAATCGCTCCCGAGAACGGAGGAGGCGCTCGGTGCCGACACGCCCTAGAAGAAGCTGCCGCAGCGGGGGAGGGGGCGCTGGTTGAAGAGGCGGTCGGCGCGAGCGAGCGTCGCCGGGTCGGCGGGCTGCAGCAGCATCGGCGTCGTGGCGATCTCCGTCCACGACGTGGCGCCCATGTAGGCGGCGCCGAGGGCAGCGACGTCGACGACGAGGTCGGCTGGACCACCGGCGTCGGCGTGGTCGACCGTGCCACCGGCGATCCGCCAGCGGCCGGTGTTGTGGCCGAGGATCGGATCATGGACCTCGAGGGTGATCGGCTCCTCGCTGGAGTACGTGCGGGCGGCGAGGGCGACGCCGACGTCGAGCAGGCGCACCCACTGCTCGTCCCACAGCGACTTCACCTTGAGCGCCCTCCGGTCGACGAGGAACCACTTCACCAGGTCGTCGATCGGGCGCTCCTCGGCCTTGACGAGGCGGACGAGGTCGAGCTCGAACACGTACCTCCACAGTGCGGCTTCGGCGTCGGCGTTCGCGCCCCAGAGGTCGAGCACCTGGGCGCTCGCCTCGGCATCGGCGCCGTCGGGGTACTCCGACTCGATGTCGACGTAGCCGTCCGGCGTTGCGTCGGCGTCGAGGTGGAGCACGATCTGGCGGGCGCGGCTGCGGTCGAGGAACGTGCCGAAGAAGCGCTTCCACATCCAGTCGGGCCGACGGACGACGCCGGGCCGGGTGTAGGCGATCCGTTCGTACAGCGGCGGCACGACGTCGAAGAACTCGCTGCGGTCGAGGAACCGGTAGCTGCCGGTCGTGCCGACGTCAGGGTGCATGCGAGCGCCGCGGATCTCGACGTCCATCGCCTCACCGGACATGCCGAACCCGAAGCGCTGGTAGATCGTGGCCTCGCTCGCCCGCAGGCTGGCGAGGGGCCGCTGCTGGTCGTGGGCATCGTGCAGCATCCGCCGCATGATCCCGGTCAGGATGCCCCGGCGTGTGTGCGTGGCCTGCACGCCGATCCGGGTCACCCCAGCGGTCTGCAAGATCTCGCCGCCGGGCACGGATGTGGCGAGGAAGAAGAACGCGCCGTGGCCGACGCAGCGACCGTCGTCCCACGCCGAGATGCTGTGGCTGTTCTCCCACGTGGTGGTGCGCTGCGGCCAGTCCTCGTCACTGACCGGACCGAAGTGCAGCGCCAGACCGAACGTGTCCGAGGCCGCTCGCCACTCGTCGGGCCCGGTGACGCGCAGTTCGTACGACATGGGTGGCGACGCTACTGAGCGGTCACCGCCGTGATGTCACGACGTTGGTCGACCGGTCGACCAACGCGGTGACATGGCCATCTGGCCGAGCTCGGCTCAGACGGCGAGCAGGTCGCGGGCGCCGGTGTCGCTGCTCGGGTGGCGCAGCTTGCTCATCGCCCGGGCCTCGATCTGGCGGATCCGCTCGCGGGTGAGGTTGAAGTGCTCGCCGACCTCTTCCAGCGTGCGTGGCTCGCCGCGGTCGAGACCGAAGCGCAGCTTGAGGATCTCGCGCTCACGCTCGTCGAGGGGGGCCAGCAGACGGCTGATCTCCTCCGGCAGGAGCGCGGTCGCAGCCACCTCGAACGGGCTCTCCGCGGATCGGTCCTCCACGACGTCACCGAGCTCGGCATCGCCGTCCTCGCGCAGCGGCTCGCTGAGCGACAGGGGCTCGGCGGCGAAGCGCAGCGCCTCGGTGACCTTGTCCTCCGGCATCTCGACCTCGCGCGACAGCTCCGACAGGGTGGCCGGGCGGCCCAGCTTCAGCTCGAGGCGGGCACGGGCCTTCTGGAGGCGGGCGAGCGTGTCGCCGGCG
>CAZMGD010000011.1:0-7530 GCA_964565705.1 uncultured Ilumatobacteraceae bacterium
TGTCGAACGGCATCGTGCCGTTCGACAGGCCGTTGGTGCCCTTGATCAGCGAGCCCCGCGACCGCACCCGGTGGTAGGCGAGGCCGATGCCGCCGGCGAACTTCGACAGCCGGGCGACGTCGGTGTAGCGCCCGTAGATGCCGTCGAGCGTGTCCTGCGGAGAATCCAGGAGGTAGCAGTTGGCGACCGCCAGCCCGTTCACGGAGTAGGAGTGATCGTCGTGGGCGACGCCGAGGTTGTACACGGTGTCGACGCGAGGTGCATCGACCTTGGCGATGAGTCGCACGAACGGGCGGCCGTCGACGAGCTTGACCATCGTCGACGGTTGGGCCGCGTCGAGCGCGGCGATCCGGTCGTCGTCGTCGACCTTGCCGCGGTCGGCGAGGTCGATTGCCCAGCACGGGATGCTCAGCGTCGCCTGGCGGCGGAACGGCGCCGACTCGTAGGCCCGCGCCGGGCGCGACATGATCGGTAGGCCGTGCGCCCGACCCCAGGCGGCGACGTCGGCGAGGAGCTCGAGGTTCGTCATCGTGACGACGACCGTGCCTTCGTTCGTCTCGCAGCCGTCGGACTCGATCAGCCCCTTCAGGAAGTTCACCATGAACGTGCGGTTCATTCCGAAGAACTCGCGCGGCAGGCGCTTGTCGTTCGAGTAGCGACCGAACGTGTCGACGAACATCTCGCCGACCACGGCGGAGTGGAACGACACGTTGCTCCAGTTGCACCCGCGGTTCGTGGTGATGTGCGCCTCGACGCCGAGGATGCGCTCGCCGACCGCGGCCCAGCGCTCGGCCGTCGCCCGCTCCTTGTTGGCGAACACCAACGAGATGCCGTCGGGACGACGAGTGCCGCCGAGGATGCTGCCGTCGCCGAACCATTGGCCGAGGAAGCGAGCACCCTCGACGTCGTCGAAGTGCCACTCCGCACGGACCGTCGACAGCTTGCGGGACCGCACGACCTTTTCATCGGTGCCGTTGAGGTGGTCGGGCGACTCCCAACGCACCGTCGCGTCGACCATGCCGTCGTCTCGGACCTCGGCGAACTCGATGCGGTGATCGAAGTCGCTGTCCGTCGGGTACAGGCTGAACACGTCGGACTTCAGGTCGTGGCCAGCTGCGAGGGCGACGAAGTCGCCGACCTGGAGGGAGTCAGCGTCGATCCAGCGTGGCTCGCCGGAACCCGCACGGGTGGGCGACACCGCCCAGAAGCGGTGGTTGCCGGTGGCCGTGGTCGTGGGCAGCCCGGCGACGCGTAGCTCGTGCAGCGACCGGTCGCCGAGCGGGTTGACGTGGAGTTGCGTGACCGTCGCGGTCGCTCCGGTGTGGGTGATCGTCTCGTCGCCGACGCACACCTCCTCGATCGGGACGAGACCGCGGTTCACGGTGAACACCGGCGTGCCGGCGACGAAGCAGCTCGAGAGCTGCGAGTGGACCGTGCCGGAGTTGAACAGCGTCGGGCTCGAGGTCAGGTACTCGAGGTTGCTCATCAGCGCGTAGAGACTGATCGCCTCTTCGGCGCTGTGGGCGAGGCCGGCCGAGACGCGCATGAAGAAGTACTGCGGCGTCTCGATGATCGAGCGCTCGGTCGGATGGCGCAGGAGGTAGCGGTCGTAGACCGTGCGCAGCCCGAAGTACTCGAACAGCTGGTCGCGCTGGTGGTCGATCGCGTCGTTCAACTTGCGGGAGTTGGCGGCGACGAACGCCGCTGTCGTCTCGGAGATGAGGCCGAGGCGCTGGCCGAGCGCCACCGACTGGGAGAAGGAGTGCACGTCGTGGCCCTGCACCTCCTTGTGGATCACGGTCGCGAGGAGGCGCCCGGCGAGCCGGGAGTAGTTCGGCTCCTCGGTGACCAGCGCGCTCGCCGTGCGGATCGAGAGGTCGTCGAGCTCGGTCGTGGTGGCGCCGTCGACGAGTCCCGAGATCGTGCGGGTGGCGACGCGCATCGGGTCGACGCCGACGAGGCCCTCGCTGCAGCGGGCGACGGCGCGGACGATCTTGTTGACATCGACGCCCTCGAGGTCGCCGTTGCGCTTGCGAACGCGCATCGGCGACGTGCGGATCAGCTCACCCGTCCGGTCGATGACGGGCTCGTCACGCTGCCCGACATCTGCTGCAATCTCTGCTTCGGTGATCGTCACGTCGATTCCTGTTCCTCTCCCGGTGGTTCCCGCTCCACCGGCTCCGCTGATTCCCCCGCAACCACCGAACGTGACCGAACCCACAAGATCTTGTGGTGATGTGGGGTTCGGGCGTCTACCGGTTGGGGTGCCCAGGTTACACCGCTGTAGTTACACGGGCGCAATACCTCTGACCTGCGATTCTTCGGATACGCTGGGGAGCGCTTCCCCGCAGCGACCACCCGTCCCCTCCGACGGGTTCGAGTCACCGGAGGACGCCATGTCCCACCACCGCCAGCACCGGCCTCGACGCCGGTCGAACGACGTGCCGCGCGCCGGCATCGACCGGTTCCGATCGCTCGTGGACGTGTTCGCCCTGGTCGAACGCATGCTGCCCCGCCCGCTGCGCCCGCAGGTCCTCGTGATCCTGCTCGACGACCAGATGCGCGGCATCAACGCCGCCGTCGTCGACGAGGTCGAGGACGACGAGGCGGTCGTGCCCATCGCCGAGCTGATGGCCACCACGCTCGGCCCGGGCGGCCGTCTCGTCCTGGTCAGCGTGCGGCCCGACGGCGGGCTCGACGCCCGCGATCCGCTGCGCCTCGCTGCGGCCGAGCACGTCTCGGCCGAGCAGGGTGTGGCGGTGCACGATTGGATCGTGTGGGGCCCGCAGGGCCCGGGCCTGCCGCGGGTGATGGCCGGCCTGCCCGACCCCTGGGAATCCGCGGCCTGACACCGGCCCGTGGCGGCGTAGCGTCGCGTCGGTGACCACCGACGAGCAGCTCGCCGCCGACCTGGCGGGGTGCGAGCGCGCCCATGCACACCTCTTGGCCGGCGTCGAATCGCTGACCGACGACGACGCCCGGCGCGACTCGCTGCTGCCGGGGTGGACGGTCGGCCACGTGCTGAACCACCTCCGCCGCAACGCCGAGGGCTTCACGGTGATGGTCCGCGCCGCGTCGCACGACGAGGTCGGCGACCAGTACGGATCCGCCGCCGCCCGGCGGGAGGGGATCGAGCGCGGCGCCGACGCACCGGCGGAGGTGCTCGTCGACCGGCTGCAGCGCTCGATCCAGGAGCTGGTCGACGCCTGGTCGGCGCTCACCCCGGACCAGTGGGCCACGGGCCGGGGGCGCACGCTGCGCGGCGAGGTGTACGTGCGCGACCTGCCGTGGCGGCGCCGGCGGGAGGTGGAGGTGCACCACGCCGACCTCGGCATCGGCGCCACATGGGACGACTGGCCCGACGACTACGTGCGCCGCGAGCTGCCCGACTTCGTCGGGATCTGGAAGTCCCGGCGCCCGATGGGTCTCACCGAGCTGCCCCAAGAGGTGCTCGCCCTGTCCCCGCAGCGCCGCCTGGCGTGGATGTTCGGCCGCCTCGACGTGCCCGGCGTCCCCGCCGCCGACGTGTACGCGTCCTGAGGGCTCGCTGCGCTCGCTGTCTGCGCCTGGGCGCGCCAGCGCGGCTCGCTGCGCTCGCGAAGCCTCGGTGACCATGCTGACCGCTCGGTGTCAGAACGTACCGGCTCACCCGCCTGATGGACGACGATCCGGGTCTGACACCCCTCTCGGTTGGGCGTTCAGTCGTTCTGGAGGCGTTGGCACTCGAGCTCGGACTGTCCCGGCGCGGTGAACGCCCGGCTGGCGAGGTCGAGCCGGTCGCGCGCGTGCCCGTCGTCGATGTGCGACAGCCACTGATCGAGCGCGGCGCGGTAGTCGGCCGACGGGCAGCCCGCCTCGTCCCACGGGGTCGGCGCGTCCGGGGCGTCGGCAGGCAGGTCGCCGCGCTCGACCAGGAGCGCCCGCATCGTCACGATCGACAGGTAGCTGCCCATCGCCATCGCCACGTCGGCGTCGACCCGGATGCCGTGGAGCACCTCGGCGAGGGGTGGCGGCGAGCCCAACCAGCCGTGCTCCTGGATGAGGTCCGAGCCGGCCTCGATCCCCTCGTTGGCGACCCGGATCACGACCTTGGCCGGCACGCCGGAGATCCCGGCGTACTGCACGCCCTTGCCGACCAGCCTGGGGACCAGGCTGACCACGAGGTCCCACTGCGCCTGGGCGGCGAACGCGTCGTCGATCCGGCGCTCCTCGAGGAGCCCCAGCAGCTCGCCCATCACGCGCGCGGCCCGGTCCAGCTGCGGTTGCAGCTGTGCGGGATCGCCGTGCAGATCTGGCAGCGGCAGCGAGTCCGCCCAACGCCCGGACAGGGCGAGGACGTCGGCGAAGGCCTGGTCGTCGTCGAGGACGAACCGCATGACGTGGTCGCGCTCGACGTCGGACCAACCGAACGCCGGGTGCTCGTCGAGGAACTGCACCATCCACGGGGCGATCAGCGTGCCGAGGTGTGCTCGCAGGCCGGACACCGCGTTGGCGATGTTCATGACCGACGACGGCACGTTCGGATACGGACCCGGGTCGAGCAGGTGCGTGATCAGCGGGACGATCACGTTCCGAGCGGCGGCGACACCGACGACGGGGTCGGAAGCCGTGGCCAGCACGGCAGCCGCGTTGGCCGGCTCGCGCACGGTGTGGGTGAGCAGCTCCTGGCTCATCGTCCCGATCGTCACGACGAACCGGTTCGCCAGCGCGGGCTCGACCGCAGCGACGCGGGGGAACAGCAGGTCGCCGATGCCCAGCGACCAGGCGTCGGGCAGCTCCGTGGAACGCGGCCACTGCTGCGGGTCGTTGCGCAGCTCGTAATAGCGCCGCATCGTCGATTCGGCGAGCGCGACCACGGTCTCGTCGGGCGCGTCGAGCTGGGAGATCACGAGCGCTGCCGCGTACGGGCGCATCGCGCCGAGCGCGCCCTGGGCGCCTGCCAGAGGTGCGGTCGGATCGACCAGCACCGTGGCCAGTGCACCGGCGATGCCGTCGACCATCGTGACCCGTGTCGCGAGGGCTGGATCCGTGTCGAGCCCACTGCCCGGTGGACCGCCCCCGGCCGCGACCAGATCGGCGCGGTGCATCGCCAGCCGGTCGGCGAGGGCCGCCGCGCCGGCGGGGGAGAGGTTCGCCCGAAGGGCGGCGAGCGCTGCTGGGTCGGCGATCACCGCCTGGAGCTGGGTGAGCAGGAGGTGCTCCTCCGACGTCGAGCCCAGCGGCGCGCCGTGGTTGGTGAGCACCACCCCGAGCGCGGCGGCGTGCTCGGCGAGCGGGATCTGCCACTCGTAGCCCAGCGGGTCGAGGGTGGTCGTCCACCCGTAGCCGTGGGCCAGCACGTAGCCGAGCGCGACGTACAGCTCGGCGGGGTCGACCGCGATCGGGCGGTACTCGCTGAGCGCGCCGCAGCCGGCGATCTGCAGCACCTTGGCGGCCCAACCGTCGAGCGCCGTTCGCGCGTCGGCAGCGACCGCCAGTGCGGCGGCTCCCTCCGGATCCCAGCAGCGCGTGGCGGCGAGCAGCTCTGCGGCGTCGGTCAGCGCCGCCGCCAGCAGCACCAGGCGATCGGCGTCGAAGGCGAGCGTGCCCACGGTCAGCCCGCCACGTCGAGCTGCCGGGCGCGGGCCCGCAACCAGGCGATGGCTCCCGCGACCGCCGTGGCGTGCGCAACGAGATCGGCCCGGCAGGCGTCGGCCGTCGGCCCGATCCATGTGTCCGTTCCCGCCCACCGGGCGGGGCGGTCCACGTCGCAGGCTTCCAGGCGGGTGGCCAGCAGGCGGAGCGCGGCGGCGCGAGCTGCGCGCTGCGCGGGGTCGAGATCGGTCGGCATCCGACACCTCCTTCACGAGGAGGTGTGGCGGGCGGCGGGCCCCGAGCGGAAACGGTCACGCCGCGCGACGCTCCTGATGGGTCGTGCGGGTGACCTGCCGGATGCGGCGCCAGGTCACCGCCGAGCGCCGCAGCGCCGCACGGTGGTCGTCGGCGTACTGGGAGGTAGGCGCGCTGTAAGGGTGCATCGGGGTCTCCTCGGTCGGGGGATGGTTCGAACGTACGACCGGTTGTGGACAGTTCAGGTCCACAACATCGGAGAGAATGGCGGGCGATGGACACGTCCGCGCGGGTGCTGCGCCTCCTCGTGCTGTTCGCCACCAGGTCGCGCTGGACGGCGCCGGAGCTGGTCGAGCGGCTGGAGGTGACGGACCGCACGCTGCGGCGCGACATCGACCGGCTGCGCGCGCTCGGGTACCCGATCACGAGCACCACCGGGCCCTACGGCGGCTACGAGCTCGGTGCCGGCGGGCGCCTGCCGCCGCTGGTGCTCGACGACGACGAGGCGGTCGCCGTCGCCCTCGCCCTGGCCGAGATGTCGCGACGCAGCGCGCTGCCACTGGAGGACGCTGCGATCGCCGCGCTCGCCAAGCTGGACCAGGTCCTGCCCGCCGCGCTGCGCGAGCGCGTCGCCGCGCTGGCATCGGTCACCGAGGGCATCGCGCCCGCTGATCCGTTCCAGCGCGAGCCGGTCGATGTCGACACCCTGGTGCTGCTCGCGCTCGCCTGCCGCCGCGGCGAGCGGGTGCGGTTCACGTACCGCGACGGCGCGGGCCGGGTGGCGTCGCGGCTGCTCGAGCCCCACCGGCTGGTCGCCTTGCGCCAGCGGTGGTACGTCGTCGCCTTCGACCTGGATCGCCGCGCCTGGCGGTCGTTCCGGGTCGATCGGGTGTCCGAGGCACTGAACACCGGTGCCCGGTTCGTGCACGACGACCCGCCCGACGCGGCGCGCTTCGTCGCCGAGGGCGTCGCCGTCGGCGCCTACGACGTCCAGGCGCGCATCCGGTTCCGGATGTCGCCAGCGCGCACGGCGGCGGAGATCCCCGCCGTCGTCGGGGTGCTCGAACCGGCGCCTGCCGACGCCACAGAGACCGTCGTGCGCATCGGTGGCGACCTCGACTGGATCGCCCGGTTCCTCGCCGGTCGCGAGGGCGACTACGAGGTGATCGAACCGCCGGAGCTCAGGGCCGAGCTACGTGCGCTGGCCCGCCGGATGCTGCGCCGGCACGCCGGATGATCCGGTGGTGCGGGAGCTGGGTGTCGAGCGTCTCGAACCCCTCGCCCTCCACCTGGAACCCGTGGCGCAGGTAGAAGCGCAGCGCGCTGTCCCGGGCGTTCGCCCAGACGATCTCGGCGCCGGCGTCGAACGCCCGTGCCACGCCGGCGTCGAGGAGCGCGCCGCCGATCCCGGTGCCGCGCACGGACGCGTCGGTGGCCATGCCGCGCAGCTGTGCCGACGGCAGGTCCGGCTCGAACCTCCACGGCCGCTCCAACCAGGTGCTGACGGCGACGACGTCGTCGCCGACGATCGCCGCGAGGTGCACGGTGCTCGAGTCGTCGTCGCCCTCGAAGTGTGGATCGTCCGACGGCGTCCCGGCGCGCAGCACTCGCATCCGCACCGGGATCACGACCTCGACCCCGACCACCTCGATCCTCGGCCCGCTCATCGGGCGCGACGGTAGCGAGGCTCCCACCGGCGTG
>CAZMGD010000011.1:7630-23391 GCA_964565705.1 uncultured Ilumatobacteraceae bacterium
AGCGAGGCTCCCACCGGCGTGCTCAGGCGCCGCCAGCGAGCGCAGCGAGCCGTCAGGAGAGGTCGGCGATCTGCACGACCCGGTCGGCGATCGCCGCCGCCTCGGCGCGGTCGTGGGTCACGTGGACGGCCGACGTCGCGGTGCCCACGAGGATCCGCCGGATGTCGGCGACGAGGCGTTCGTGCAGGTCGGTGTCGAGGCCGGTCAAGGGCTCGTCGAGCAGCAGCACCTTCGGCTTCGGGGCGAGCGACCGGGCGAGCGCCACACGCTTGGCCTCACCGCCCGAGAGCGTCTGGACGGACCGACCCGCGTAGCCGGCCAGCCCGACCAGCGTCAGCAGCTCGTCGACCCGCGCCGCGATCGCTGCCTTCGGCAGTCGTTGCATCCGCAACCCGAACCCGATGTTCTCGCCGACCGAACGGTGCGGGAACAGCTGCTCGTCCTGGAACACCATGCCGACGCCCCGGCGATGGGTGGGGGTACGGGTGACGTCGCTGCCGTCGATCAGCACACGGCCGGCGTCCGGCGGGAGCAGCCCGGCGACGACGCGCAGCAGGGTGCTCTTCCCGGAGCCCGACGGGCCGAGCAGGGCGACGGTCTCGCCCTCAGCGACATCGAGATCCACGCCGAACAGGACCGGCCGCCCGTCGAACCGCACGGTGACCTCGCGGACCTCGAGGCGGATCACACGTTCACCTGTCAGAAGCCGTGTGGCGGTGACCTGGCTCACCGCCCGCAACCTTCTGACACCTGGACGTCGAGGCGCGGGCTCACCACTCGGCCCGCCCCCGCGCCGTGCCGCCGAGCGCGTCGACCACCATCACGACGACGAGTGTCGCCGCGGCGAGGATCGTTGCAAGTGCATACGCCTGGGCCTGGAGAATGTCACCGGTCCGCCCGAGCAAGCGGTCGATCGCGATCGGCAGGGTCTCGTTGCCGCGTCGCGTGAGGAAGCTGGTGGCCCCGAACTCCCCGATCGAGACGGCGAATGCGAACCCGGCCCCGACCGCCGTCGCCCGGGCCACCAGTGGCGCGTCGACCTCCCGCCACACGTGCACCGGCGGCGCGCCGAGCGTCGCCGCAGCGTCGCGCAGGCCCTGCGGGATCGAGCGCACCACGCCGAGCACCGCCCGGACGACGAACGGGATCGCGACCAGCGCGTGCGCGATCGGGATCAGCACCGGCGACGCCCGCAGGTCCAGCGGCGCCGTGTCGAACGTGATCAGGATCCCGAAGCCGAGCGTCACGGCGCTCGTGCCGAGCGGCAGCATGAGGCCCGAGTCGAGCAGCCAGCCGGTGCGGCCGCCGTAGGCGATCGCCGCCGCGGCCAGCCCGCCGACGACGACGGCGATGACCGTCGCCAGGGTGGCGAAGCGCATCGAGTTCGCCAGCGCGGTGAGCGGATCGGCGCCGACGCGCACACCTGGGCGGATCTCGCTGGAGCCGAGGTGCCGCCAGGCGTCGAGCGTGACGTGGTCGCCGATCGTCAGCGATCGCCGCACCAGCGCGGCGAGTGGGAGCAGCACCGCGACCGCAGACATGACGGCGACGACGGCGACCATCGCCCGCTGCCGAGGGGTGCGCGGGCGCTGCCGGTCGAGCCCGGCGCGGGCGCCGCTCGTGACGGTGTGGCGCGCCTGCGCCCTGCCCCACCACCAGAGCAGCAGCCCGATCGTCACCAGCTGGAGGAAGGCGAGCGCGGCCGCTCCTCGCTGGTCGCCCAGCTGTGCCGCGCGCAGGTAGATCTCGACCTCGACCGTCGCCCGCGACGGCCCGCCGAGCAGCAGCACCACGCCGAACGACGAGAACGTGAAGAGGAACACGACCGATGCCGCGGCGAGCACCGACGACCGCAGCTGCGGCAACGTCACCAGTGCGAACGCCCGCAGCGGCCCGGCGCCGAGCGTGCGCGCCGCGGCGGTGAGGTCAGGGTCGAGCTGCTCCCACGCCGCGCCGACGGTGCGGACCACGACGGCGACGTTGAACAGCACGTGGGCGACGAGGATCGCCGGCACGCCGTGGTCGAGGCTCGGCGGCAGCGCCGCGCCGAGCGCAGCGGCCACGACCACCGTGGGCAGCACGAACGGCACGGTGACGAGCGCGGCGACGAACCGGCGGCCCGGGAAGCGGTACCGCGCGAGCACGTAGGCGGGGGCGAGCCCGACCACGATCGTCAGCGCGGTGCTGGCCACCGCCTGCCACACCGTGAACCAGATGACGCGCCGCACGCGCTCGTTGCCGAGCACGTCGGCGAGGGCGTCGCCACCCACGCCGCGGGCGATGATCGTCGTCACCGGCCACAGGAAGAACAGGCCGAGCACCACGACCGGCACCACGGCCGCGACGAGCGGCACCACCCGCCCGTAGGGCCGCGCCTCGGTCATCTGAGGACCGTGCTGGTCCAGTCGTCGATCCACTGCTGGCGGTTGGCGGCGATCGCGGCGGGTGCGACGCTGAACGCGTCCGTGATCGGCGTGGCGTACTGCTGGAACACTTCGGGCAGCTCGACCGTCTGGTTCGCCGGGTAGACGAACAGGGTCAGCGGCAGGTCGGCCTGGAACGTCGGGCCGAGCAGGAAGTCGACGAGCTGGCGCGCCTCGTCTTCGTGGTCGGTGCCGCGCAGCACACCGGCGAACTCGACCTGCCGGAAGCAGGTCCCGGCGGCCACCGCGGTCGGGGCCGGCGCGCCCTCGCCCAGCGGCGGGTCGGCGTACAGCACCTCGGCCGGTGGGCTGGACGCGTAGCTGACGACCAGCGGCCGGTCGCCCCCCGCGCGTGTGAACTCGCTGTAGTACGCGGTGTCCCAGTCGTCGACGACCCTCACGCCGTTGTCGCGCAGCGCGCTCCAGTACTCCCCCCAGCCGTCACCCTTGGCGCCGATCGTCGCCAGCAGGAACGCCAGGCCCGGGGAGGACGTCACCGGGTTCTCGACGACGAGCATGCCGGCGAACCGGGGATCAAGCAGGTCGTCGAGCGTCTCGGGCGGGGCGATGCCCGCCGCATCCAGGACGGCGACGTCGTAGTTGACGCACACGTCGCCGTAGTCGACGGGGGTGACCTCGTCGTCCGGCACGAGCGCCGTCAGCTCGGCTGGCACGTCGGCCAGGGACGGTGACTCGTAGGGTGAGAACACGTCGCCGTCGATCGCCCGCGACAGCAGCGTGTTGTCCACGCCCCAGAGCACGTCGCCCTCGGGGTTGCCGGCCGTCAGCACCGCCTTGCTGACCATCTCGCCGGCGTCGCCTGCCTGGGCCACCTCGACGTGGATCCCGGTCTCCTCCGTGAACGAGTCGAAGATGCCGTCGCTCGGGGTGAAGGAGTCGTAGGCCAGCAGGGTCAGCGTCACGTCCTGCTCGGAGCCCCCGTCGTCGGACGAGCAGGCGGCGAGCAAGGCGACGGCGGCGATCGCGGCGAGTGGGGTGCGGGGTTTCACGAGTGGGTCTCCGGATCGTCGAGCTCGGTGGCGTGGGGGACGACGACCGCGAGCACACCGCGGCTCGCGGCCACGGTGCACGGCCCGCCGACCGTGAGGTTGCTGACACCGCGGCTGGTGCCGAGCGGGAGCGGTTCGTCGGTGAGCGGCCACGCCAGCCCGACCGTGGTGACACCGTGCACGTCGGTCAGCGGCACGAGGCTGACCGTGACGCCGGCGAGGGTCGCTGGCACGTCGACGGAGCGCGGCGCGTGGAGGATCTCTACGAGCGCCGGGCCGAACCAGGCGGCGAGCGCGGCGCAGCCGGCGAAGCGCCCCATCGCCAGCACGTGCAGCGAGGCGAGGAGGTGATCGAACCGATCACCACCGCCGCTCAGCAGGGTGATCGAACCGCCGGGCCCGACCGCGTCGAGCGCGGCGTCGAGGGCCAGCTCGGTGTCGGTCGCGTCCTTGTCGGTGGGGTAGGCGACGATCTCGACCCCGTCGGCCCGCGCCCGTTCGAGGCCGGCAGGGGTGATCGAGTCGAGGTCGCCGAGCAGCCGGTCCGGTCGCAGGCCGGCGGCGAGCGCGTGATCGAAGCCGGAGTCGGCGGCGATGACGACGTCGGCACGGTCGCACCGGGCGGGCACCCCCGGGTGCAATGGTTCGCCGCCGATGACGACGAGGGCTCGGCGCCCCTCGGGTGGTGGTTTGCTGTGCACGACCGTTCCCTCCGCTGGCATTACCCAGATCAGGTTCATGGGTCGGTGGCGGCGACCACCCTCTCAGCCCGCCGGACCTGCGAGCTCCCCTTCGATTGCCTGCAACCCTACCGGCTGGTCGCGCCAGCGGGCTCGGCCCGCGATCGCTGGAGGGATCGCCACCCGGATGCCCCGAGCGCGCAGTGCTTCGATGCGCCACCGGCGAAGCGACGCGAGGTCGACGGTGCGACGAGCAGTGCCACCGTCACCGCGGCGAACGGCAGCCGCGCACGCCGGTCGTCCTGCGTCGGCAGCAACTCTTCGACGCTCGACTCGTACCTGCCGCGCAGGCGCGCGCCGTCGAGTGCCTCGCGCAGGATCTGCCCGCGGGTTGCTCCCTGCTGGGCGAGGCCGAGCACGGCCATCAGCAACTGGTGGGTGTCGCCGTCGGGGATGCCGTCGACGGCGCCCGCCGCGGTGCGCGCCGCGCCGACGCCGTTGCCGCGCGCAACCTCCACGTAGGCGGCGACGAGATCGACGCCGGCGCGGTACGCGTTGCCGGGCTCGACCAGCCGCGGGTTGACGTCGATCCAGCGCGGCTTGCCGTCCTCGACGATCACGTCGGCCGACAGCGCGCCGTGCCAGCCGAGCTCTCGCCCGAGCGTGGCCATCTGCTCGCGGATCAGCGGCTTGCGGACGCTGCGCTTCAGAGCTGCCGAACCGTCGGCACCCTCACGCAGCCGGAGGTTGGCGTGGAACGCGACGAGCTCGCCGTCGTCGAAGATCGCCTGCACCATGACGAACTGCCCGGCCGCCGGGCGCTGCACCACGACGCCGTCACGGAACGCGCGCCGTGTGGCCAGGTCGGCGGCGATCGCGGCGAGGTCCTCGGCGTCGTCGGCGCGGTGGACGCCGGTCGACGAGTTGCCGACCGCCTCCTTCACGAACGCCGGGAGCTGTGGGCAAGCGATCAGCTCGGACGGATCTCGCACGACGACGGTGCGCGGCTGGCCGATGCGCAGATCGGTCAGCGTGTCGTGGGCTGCGACCTTGTCGAACACGCGGCGGTACGCCTCGAACGAGGGAACGGCCGTGAGCACACCGATCTCGTCGAGGCGCGGCGCCTGGTGGGCCAGGACGATCCCCTGCTCGTGGGTCGGGAACAGCAGGTCGAACCCGCCGCGCTCGTACACCTCGAGGGCGCGGTCGAGCCATCGCAGCGGATCGTCGCCGAAGCGCGGCGCACGGTGGAGGTGACGGACGTGGGAGGTGAACCGGGCCAGGCACAGCTGGTCCGAGCTGAGCACCTCGACCTGGTGGCCGAGGCGGTCGAGATGGGTGGCGACCTGGCGTGAGGTCAGCCCGTTCCCCTCGGTGAGCAGCACTCGCATCGCCGGCGACCTTACGCGGCGCGCACCCTCCGTTGGCTGGACCATGTGAACAGCCCCAGGCCGGCCAGCACGAGCGCCATGCCGACGAGCTGGACCGGCCGGATCTCCTCACCGAGCAAGAGGTACGCCCATCCGACCGCCAGCGCCGGCTGGCCGACCTGGAGGATGCCGATCGTCGCCACGGGCACGGCGCGTTGGGCGTAGACGATCAGACCGTGGGCGCCGAGCCCGGTCAGGAACGTGAGGATGCCGACCACCAGCCAGCCTCCCCACGGCATCGCCAGATCCACGTCGCCGATGAACAGCAGCGGCACCGCGGCCACGGTGGCGATCGGCGTGACCGCGGCCATCAGCTCGACGACGTCGAACGTCTGGCGGGCCCGCTTGGCGGTCAGCAGGTAGCCCGCCCACAGCCCCACCGCGACGAGCACGAGGAGGTCGCCGGCCAGGCGGGCGGTGCCCTTCGCCGGCCCGGCGAACAGGACGATCGCCATGCCGGCGAGGGCGAGCCCGGCCCATCCCAGCGATCGAGAGCTGACGCGCTCGTGGAAGAAGTACGCACCGGCCGGCAGGAGGATGAGCGGGGTCAACGCGGCGAGGAACTCGGCGTGCACGATGCTCGTGCGCGTCACGGCGGCGAAGAAGACGGTCAGGTTCAGCCCGAACAGCGCGCCGGGGATCGCCAGGCGGCGGAGCGTGGCGACGGTCATCCGCCGACCCTGGGCCAGCAGGATCAGGTTCCAGAGCAACGCCGCGCCGAGGAGGCGCCAGAACGCGACCGCGATGCCGTCGGCGCCGGACTTCTTGATCGCGCTCGACGAGACGGAGAAGCAGAGGACGGCGATCGCCACGGCCGCGATGCCGAGGCGGCGGGTCCTCACGTCGGGGTCGGGGTGCGGGCGATGTCGGGCTCGATGTACACCAGCCTGGCGATCGGCACCCGGGCGCGCAGCACCGCCTCGGCGCCGTCGATGGCGTCGGCGAGACCTTCGATCGTGAGGCTGCGCTCGAACTCGAGCTTGGCGGCGACGAGCAGTTCGTCCGGGCCGAGGTGCTCCGTTCGGAGGTGGATGAGCTGGTTGACGTGCGGTGCGCTCTCCAGGCTGCTGCGGATCACGGCGACGGTCTCGGCACTCGCCCCTTCGCCGATGAGGAGGCCTTTCATCTCGACCGCCAGCACCGCGGCGATGACGACGAGGAGGGCGCCGATCGCGATCGAGCCGGCGGCGTCCCAGCGCGGGTTGTGCGTGAAGTGGGCGAGCAGCACGCCGGTGAGCGCGAAGACGAGACCGATCATGGCGCCGACGTCCTCCAGCAGGACGACCGGCAGCTCCGGCTGCTTCGCGGTGCGGATGAACCGCCACCAGCCCGTGGTCTCGGACTTGACGTGCCTCGTCTCCTTGATCGCCGTGCGCAGCGAGAAGCCCTCGAGGCACATGGCGAAGACGAGGATCACGACGGCGACGCCGAGGCTCTCGGCCTCGTGCGGGTGGATCAGCTTCTGGATGCCTTCGTAGAGCGCGAACAGGCCACCCGCGCTGAACAGCACGAGGGCGACGACGAACGCCCAGAAGTAGCGCTCGCGGCCGTAGCCGAACGGGTGCTCGGCGGTGGCCCCCTTCTGCGCCCGCTTGCTGCCGAGCAGCAGCAACGCCTGGTTGCCGGTGTCGGCGAGGGAGTGCGCGGCCTCGGCGAGGAGGCCGGCGGAGCTCGTGATCAGGAACCCGACGAACTTGGCGACGGCGATCCCGAGGTTGGCGAAGAACGCGGCGAAGATCGCCTTCCGGCTCCCGTCCTGCATGGGGCCAACACTCTCACACCGCGCGAATGTCGCCGGTAGCGTGAACGCCATGAGCCCGCTCGCACCGACGGAAGCAGCCACCGACACGATCATCACGATCAGCGAGGCCGCGATCGCCAAGCTGAAGGAACTGCGCGACGCCGAGCCCGACGCGCCGAGCCTCGGCCTGCGGCTCGAGATCGCCACCGTGGTCGGCAACGAGTTCCGCTACGACCTGTCGTTCGACGAGTTCCGCAAGGCCGCGTTCACCGACGAGGTCCGCACCCACGACGGCCTGAAGGTCATCATCCCCCAGCGCGACCTCCCGAACCTGCGCAGCGCGGTCCTCGACTACAACGACGCCCAGGGCCTCGTGCTGCGCAACCCGAACACCCCGCCGCCGCCCAGCGTCGAGGGCCTGGTCAACGACGACGACCTCGCCGGCCAGGTGCGCACGATCGTGACCGACCAGGTCAACCCGGCGCTCGCCGCCCACGGCGGGTTCGTCACGTTCGTCGGGCACGACAACGAGGGCACCGCCTACTTCACGATGGGCGGCGGCTGCCACGGTTGCTCGATGAGCACGGCGACGATGCTCGAGGGCGTGCAGACGATGCTGTCCGAGGCGCTGCCCGAGATCACCAAGGTCCGCGACCTGACCGACCACGCCACCGGCGAGAACCCCTACTACGCCTGACGCGGTGTCCACGTCTGTGTGACGTGACAGCTCTGTGTGACGCCAGATCGCTGTGATCCAGCTCGGGCGGCAGCGAGTTCACACAGACCAGACCGTTCACACAGACGTGGACACCTCATGCAACATGGGCGGCGGGCCACGGGCGTGCTCGGCGTCAGTCCGTGATCGTGAGGCGGGTCGGTCCGCAGTCGACGGCGGACGTGCTGGCCTCGGGTGCGACCGTGACGATGGGACTGATGTCGAGTTCGCCGTTCCAAGCCACGGTCTGGTCGTGTTGGAGGTCGACGGCGGCGAGCCGGACGAGCTCGTCGAGGGAGACGTCGTTGGCGGTGAGCATCACCGCGTTGCCGTGGTCGTTCCAGATCAGGGAGCGGTAGCCCTGGCGTTCGAGGATCCACGCGGGTTGGCCGTTGAACGTCGGCGTGGACGTCGATCTCGATCGAGTCGTCCGGCGGTGGGTCCTGGACCGCTGACGGGTCGGTGGCTCCGGTGGTCTCGATCATCGTTGGGTCACACGCATCACCCGGCGGCCAGCTGATGGACTCGTTCGCTAGCCGTCACCACTCAGCAACACGGCGCTGCGGCCAGCGGCGGCGAGGGCGTGCTGGGTGCCGGGCACCTGGTTGGCGGCCGTGCCGCGGATCTGGCGGACGGCTTCGAGGACGTTGTTGACGCCGTGGATGTAGCCCTCGCCGAGCAGGCCGCCGTTCGTGTTCACCGGCGTCGCGCCACCGATCTCGATCTGGCCGTCGGCGATGAAGTCCTTGGCCTCGCCCTTGGCACAGAACCCGTACGACTCGAGCTGCATGAACACGACCGGGCTGAAGTTCTCGTAGAGCATCGCCACGCTGACGTCGGACGGCCGGAGCCCGGTGCGCTGCCACAGCTGCGCCGCACACGCCTCGGCGTCCGGGTAGTCGGACAGCTCGGCGCCGTAGTACGGGAACATGACGTCGGTGCCGACGTTGCCCTGCACCGCGGCGTTGATCACGACGACGGGCTGGGCGAGGTCGCGGGCCCGCTCCACCGACGACACGACGTAGGCAACGCCGCCGTCGCTCTCCTGGCAGCAGTCGTAGAGGCGCAGCAGCGGCTCGACGATCCAGCGCGACGCCTGGTGCTCCTCCAGCGTCAGCGGCTTGCCGTAGTACCACGCCGCCGGGTTGGTCGCCGCGTGCTTGCGGGCCACCACGACGTAGCGGCCGAGGTCCTCGTTGGTGACCCCGTAGCGCTGCATGTAGCGGCTGTACCACATGGCGTAGAACTTGGCCGGCGTGTCGAGGCCGAACGGCAGGTACCAGTTCATCCGCTCGCTGGCCCGGCTGTCGTCGGGCTGCCCGAAGCGGTGGCCCGACCGCTCGTTGAAGGCCCGGTAGACGAGCACGTGGTTCGCCGCACCCGCGGCGACGGCGGCCACCGCGTGCTGCACCGTCGCCGACGCGCCGCCACCGCCGAACGAGGTGCGCGACACCCAGCGCAGCTCGCGCACGCCGAGGTTGTTCATCAGCTGGATCTCGTCGTTCTGGTCGAGGGTGAACGTGACCATCCCGTCGATGTCCGCCGGCGACAGGCCGGCGTCGAGGATCGCGGCTCGGCCGGCCTCGGCGGCGAGCTGGATCTCGCTGCGCCCCGAGCGCTTCGAGAACTCGGTCTGCCCGATCCCGGTGATCGCCGTCGTGCGGTCCATCCTGGTCACGACGCAACCGGCCGGAACTGCGGCAGCTTGACGCCGTCGACCACGTCGAAGAACAGCTCGACCTCCATGCCGGTGACGACGCCGGCGGGCTCGACACCCTGGAGGTTCGAGACCAGGCGCAGGGGCTCGTCGCCGCCGATCAGCTCGACCAGCGCGACGACGCGCGGCTCCGGGTCGACGCCGCTCGGGTGGTGCGACAGCAGCCAGGAGTAGACGCTTCCCCGGGTCGGCGCCTCCTCGGTCGTGCGCTCCAGCGACGCGCAGTGCGGGCACATCGGCTGCGGCGGGTGGATCCGCCGGTCGCATCCGGCGCAGCGCTGCACCAGCAAGCGGTCGTCGGCGACGCCCTCCCAGAAGAAGGCGTCGACATGGCTCTGCACTGGCGGTATCACACGTGGCATCGGCATCCCCGTCTCGGTCCGGCCCCCAGCCGGCTCGGTCAATATAGTGAGTGCGGATTCACTTCGCCGTGTCGAACGAGGGTCGAGGGGAGCAACCGGATGCAGGGGTCCACGCGGGTGGAGATCACGCTCGATGACCGCGCGCCCACTCCGGGCGCGGTCGTCGTCGCCGACGTGTTCGTGCCGTCCGGCGCGGCCCTGCCTGCCGCCCCGATCGTGTACTGCTCGTTCCCCGGTGGCGGGATGACGCGGCGTTACTTCGATCTCGACCTGCCGGGCTACAGCATGGCGGCCCACCTCGCCGGGCTCGGCTCGGTCGTGCTCACGTTCGACCACTTCGGGATCGGGGAGAGCTCCCCGACCGACCTGTTCGAGCTGACCCCGCGGCGCCTCGCCGAACATGACCACGCGGCGCTGGCGATCGCTCTCGAGCGCCTCCGGGCCGGCACGCTGGTCGATGGCCTGGCCCCGGTGGAACAGCCACGCCCCGTCGCCGCCAGCCATTCGGCGGGCGCGCTGATCAGCGCGCTGATCCAGGACGCGCACCGCTCGTTCGACGCGATGGCGCTGCTCGGCTTCTGGGGCAAGGGCATGCCCAGCCACGCCCCGATCGTGCCACCGGAGCTGGTCGACGACCCGATGGCGCTGGAGGCCGCGCTGCCCGACGTCGCTCGGGCCCGATTCTCGGCGCCCCGGGATCGCGGTGTGAACCTCGTCGGCGGCGAGCTTCCACCCGACGTGGCAACCGCGTTGCGCGGCGCACGCGCCGACCTGTTCCGCTCCGTCGGCATCGCCTCGATGATCCCCGGGGTGTGTCGCGCCGAGTTGGCGCGTCTCGATGTCCCGGTGTTCGTCGGCGTCGGCGCGCTGGACATCACCGGCGACCCGCACCTGATCGCCGAGGACTTCCGCTCGGCGACCGACTTCACGCTGTTCGTGGTGCCCGGCGCCGGGCACAACCACAACGTCGCTGGGTCCCGGCACCTGCTGTGGGACCGGATCGACCGCTGGGCTCGCTCGGTCCTCCCATCGCCGCTAGAGTGAACGGCGACTCACCAACGGCTGGGGGCCGATGGTGACGGAGCCGAAGGGGGCACCACCGTGAGCACTGCCGAACTGCTGATCTCGTCCGACAGCCACGCCAGCGTCAGCCACGACAGCGTGAAGCGACATCTCGCGTCGAAGTTCCACGAGGACTACGACGGCGCCGTCGCCGAGTTCGGCCTGCAGATGGCGACGACGATGGGGCGCGTCAACCAGTCGTGGCAGAGCAAGGAGGCCAAGGATGCAGGGGCGGCAGCGAAGGCCGCTGCGCCGGGCAACACGTCGACCAACAGCAAGCTCGGCATCCCCGGCCACTCGGATCCGCACGCCCGGCTGGCCGACATGGACCTCGACGGGGTGCAGACCGAGGTCGTCTACTGCGAGGTCAGCGCGTTCCGCTACCTCTACCTCCTGAAGAACGGCTCGCTGGAGGCGACGCGGGCGTTCAACGACACGATGATCGAGTTCGGCAGCGTCGACCCGACCCGGCTGATCGTCAACGCCCAGATCCCGATCCACGACATCGGCGCCGCGATCAGCGAGGTCCACCGCGTCGCAGGGCTCGGGGTGAAGTCGCTGCAGCTGCCGGTGTTCCCGCCTGAGCTCGGCCTGCCCGACTACTACGACGAGCGCTACCACCCGCTGTGGGCGGCGATCACCGAGACCGGCCTGCCGATCTGTTGCCACATCGGCCTCAACCGGATGCTCGACGGGCTGGCCGAGCGCGACCCGACCCCGGGCAAGAGCGTGATGATCCCGTGCGTCGGCCTCAGCACCGGCGAGGCGATCGGCATGTGGATCCTCGGTGGCGTGTTCGAGCGCTTCCCCGACCTGAAGGTCGTCTACGTGGAGCCGGGTCTCGGCTGGATGGCCTGGTGGCTGTTCATCGCCGACGACATGGTGTTGCGCCAGGGATACCAGAACCCGCTGATCACGAACCTGCCGAGCGAGTACTTCCACCGCAACGTGTTCCTCACGTTCATCGACGAGCCCGACGCGCTCGGCTCGCCGCTCATCCGCGAGCGGTTGGGTACCGGCAACATCATGTGGAGCACCGACTACCCGCACCCGGTCACCAGCTGGCCGAACTCGCGCTCGCTGGTCGAGGAGCAGTTCCAGGACGTGCCCGCCGCGGATCGTGAGCTGATCCTGCGTGGCAACGCGACCCGGGTGTGGAACCTCTGATGGCGGGGGTGCTGGGCGGCGTGTCCGTCCTCGACCTCTCGTGGGGCGTGTCGGGCCCGATCGCGACCATGCTGCTCGCCGACCACGGCGCTGCCGTCACCCGCATCGAACACCCCGACGGCGACCCGTTCGCCGAGCTGTCCGGCTACCGCACGTGGCAGCGCAGCAAGCGGCGGGCCACGCTCGACCTGCGCGACGAGCGCGACCGCGACCGGTTCCTGCGGCTCGCGTCGCGGGCCGACGTCGTGGTGGAGAGCTTCCAGCCCGGCGTGCCCGCTGAGCTCGGCATCGACTACGACACGCTGCGGGCGCTCAACCCGCGGTTGGTCTACTGCGCGATCTCCGCCTACGGCCAGGAGGGCAAGCATGCCGACCGGCCCGGCATCGACGCCCTCGTCGCGGCCCGCACCGGGCACGACTTCGAGGGTCGCGGCACCGTCGGTGGAACGATCGGCCGCCTGTCCGGCACCGAGGGCATCCTGCCGGGGCTCGAAGCGCCCGAGGGCTGCCGGGTCGGGCCCGACCGCGACGGACCGTTGTGCAGCGGGCCGCCCTGGATCAGCCTCGCCGCCGGCTACCTGGCGACGATGGGCATCAGCGCTGCGCTGTACGTGCGCGAGCACACCGGCCGTGGCCAGCGGGTCGACACCTCGCTGATGCAGGGCGCGCTCGCCACGACGCTCGGCGCGTGGACCCGTGCCGAGCACTCCGACGCGCCCGACTTCGTGTCCTGGATCGTCGACCAGCGCGCGCCCCGCGGGTTCTTCCGGGCGTCCGACGGTCGGTGGGTCCACAACTGGACGCCGCTGCCGGCGTTCGTGCTCGGCGCCAGCGCCGGCGACACGCTCGATCCGTCGGGGGCCAGCGCGCCGAAGGACGCGCCGATGCGGATCGGGGTCGGCGCCGAGGAGATGATCGTCCTCCAGCACTATCAGCCGTTGATGGCCGAGGCGGTGGCCCGCTTCCCGTCGACCGACTGGGTGCGCGTCGCGGCCGAGGTGGGAGTGCCCGTCCAGCCGGTGCGCTCACCCGAGGAGGCGCTGCTCGATCCGTCGCTGCTCGCCGACGGCTGCGTCATCGAGGTCGACGACGCCGAGCACGGCCGCATCCGCCAGGTCGGCCGTGTCCTCGAGCTGTCGAAGTGCCCGACCGACCCGCCCCGACCCGCCGTCGCCGCAGGAGCCGACACCGACGAGGTCGTCGCCGAAGCCGACGCGATCCCCACCCCACAGCCGCGGCCCGCCCCGACCACCCCCGCGCCCGCGCACGCCCTCGCCGGCATCAAGGTGCTCGACCTCGGGCTCGCTGTCGCCGGGCCATGGGGCACGCAGATGCTGGCCGAGCTGGGCGCCGACGTCGTCAAGGTCAACAACATGGCCTTCGACCGGTACTGGATGAGCAACCACATCGCGATGACCTGCAACCGCTCGAAGCGCAGCATCGCGATCAACCTCAAGGACCCCGAGGGCAAGGCGATCCTCGATCGGCTCGTCGCCGAGGCCGACGTCGTGCAGCACAACATGCGCTACGACGCGGCCGAGCGGTTGGGCGTCGACTTCGAGTCGTTGCGGGCGCTCAATCCTCGCCTGATCTACTGCCACACCCGCGGGTTCGAGCACGGCGACCGCCGGTACCTGCCCGGCAACGACCAGACCGGTGCGGCCCTCGCCGGCACGACCTGGCTGGACGGCGGCCTCGACGACGACGGCCACCCGATCTGGTCGGTCACGTCGCTCGGCGACACGGGCAACGGGTTCCTGTCGGCGATCGGCATCATCCAGGCGCTGTACCACCGCGACCGCACGGGCGAGGGCCAGTTCCTCGACACGTCGATCATCTACGCCCAGCTGCTGAACGCGTCGACGGCATGGGTCACACCCGACGGCTCGGTCCGCGGCGACCGGCATGCGCTCGATGCAGGTTGCCTGGGCTCGTCCGCGCTGTACCGCCTGTACCGCTGCGCCGACGGCCGCTGGCTGGCGCTCGGCGCGTACGCCAGGCGGCAGTTCTCGGCGTTGTGTTCGGTGATCGGCCGGGACGATCTCGACACCGACGACCGATTCGCGCCGGCCGGCAACCGCTCGGCGCGTGACGCCGAGATGTGGTCGCTGCTGGAGGACGTCTTCGCCACCCGCCCGGCGCGGGAGTGGCTCGTCGCCCTCGACGCGGCACGAGTGCCGGCGGAGGTGGCCGATCCGGACTTCGTGATGTCGATGTTCGACGACCCGGAGTTCGTGGAGAAGGGCTGGGTGGCACACGCCGAGCACCCCGTGCTCGGGCGCGTCGACGGGTTCGGCAACCTCGTCGACCTCTCCGAGACGCCCGGCAGGGTTCGCGGCGCCGCCTTGATCCCCGGGCAGGACAGCAGCGAGATCCTGGCCGAGCTCGGCTACGACGACGAGCAGATCGCGAAGCTGATCGCCGCCGACATCGTTCAGCAGTCCGAGCTGCGGACCCCGTACACGTGAGCCTGGCGGTCGAGCCGGAAGGCCGGCGCACCCGCGACCGCAACCGGGGCGAGCGGATCTTGGAGGCCGCTCGCCAGCTGTTCAGCGAACGTGGCTACCACGCGGTCTCGATCGACGACATCGGTGCTGCGGCGGGGATCACCGGCCCGGGCGTGTACCGCCACTTCGGGGGCAAGGAGGAGATCCTCGTCGCCGTGCTCGACCGCGCGGCGGCCGAGATGTGGAGCAACGTGTCCGGCGACCACGGGCGGCCCACGACCCGGGACTTCGTCGTCGCCCACGTCGACTGGGCCGTGCACCACGCCGACCTCGTCATCCTCTGGCACCAGGAGCGGCGCAACCTCCCCGAGGCCGACTGGCACCGCCAGCGGCGCATCCAGCGCAACTACCTGGCCCGCTGGGTCGACGCGCTGGTGGAGGAACGGCCCGAGCTCGACGAGATGGAGGGCTGGGTGATGATCCGGGCCGTCGTCGGGATGATCCATTCGATCGGCCACTATGAGAACATTCTCGACCGGGCCAAGCTCCGCGAGGTGCTGGCCACCATGTCCATGAACGCACTGCGCGCCGAGCGCCCCCGACAGCTGGAGCAACCGAGCCCATGATCATCCGCCCCGGAACGAAACTGCGCAGCGCCGTGTCCACGGTCGAGCTGATCGTCGTCAAGGCGCCCGCCACCGAGATCGAGGTCGGCTGCGGCGGTTCACCCGTGCTGACCGACGGCGGGCCCGAGGAAGGCGCCGCCCCCGACCCGTCGCTCAGCGAGACGATCAACGTCGGCAAGCGCTACGCCAACGAGGAGGTCGGCATCGAGGTGCTCGTCACCAAGGCCGGCGTCGGCACGCTCACGGTCAACGGCGAAGTCCTCCTCCCCAAGGAAGCCAAGCCCCTCCCCGCGAGCGACTGATGGCTCGCTGCTCTGCTGCTGGGCTCGCTGCGCTCGCCGTCGGCGCCTGAGCCCGCCGCGTCGGGCTCGCTGCGCTCGC
>CAZMGD010000011.1:23491-33153 GCA_964565705.1 uncultured Ilumatobacteraceae bacterium
GCTCGCTGCGCTCGCGAAGCGTCGGTGACCTTGTTGACCTCAGGTCGGGGCTGCTCGCGGGCCTCTGATCAGTGTGCCCGGGAGGGCGCCGGTGACGGTGTCGTCGGCGACCGTTTGGGTGCCGGCGACCCAGGTGCCGACGTAGCCGCGGCCGCGTTGGATCAGGCGGCGGCCACCGGCGGGTAGGTCGTAGGCCATTCGTGGCACGTCGAAGCCGAGGGAGTCGAGGTCGATCAGGTTCAGGTCGGCACGGTGGCCGGGGGCGATCACGCCTCGGTCGTGCAGACCGTACAGCTGGGCGGTCTGTTGGGTCTGGCGATGCACGACGTGCTCCAACGGCAGCCGCGGGCCGCGGGTGCGGTCGCGGGTCCAGTGGGTCAGCATGAACGTGGGCATGCCCCCGTCGCAGATCGCGCCGCAGTGTGCACCGGCGTCGCTCAAGCCCATCCGGGTGTGCGGGTGCCGCTGCAGCTCGTAGGTCATCGACAGGTCGCCGTAGGCATAGTTGAAGAGCGGCATGTACACCATGCCCCGCCCGCCGCCGGCACAGAGGTGGTCGACGAGCAGCCGCATCGGGTTCGCGTCCGTGCGCGCAGCGGCGGCGGCGATCGACGTGTCCGCCGGCGGCTCGTAGTCGATGTCCGCGCCCTCGACCGCCCACATCCGGTCGAGCTTGTCGAGCACGGCGGCGCGGAAGAAGCCGCCGTCGTCGGGCACGTGCTCGGTCAGCTGCCGGTACCGCTCCGGTTCCAGCAGTGCGGCGACACGGGCATCCAGCGGGAGCGCGGCCACCTCCTGGTACGCGGGGTGGAACAGCAGCGGGTGGATGCTGCCCTCGAGGCAGGCGAGGATCCCGATCGAGCGGCCCGCCGCCTGAGCGATGATCGGCAGCCCGCCTGCGGCCGCCTCGTCGAGCAGCCGGAGCACGTCGCGCCACACCTCCGGCGCCTGGTCGGCCTGGTTGAGGTTCACGGACACGGTCGCGCCCGTGCGCCGGGCCAGCTCGCGCATCCACGGCCACTCGTCCACCGGCAGGCGGGGGTGCTCGGGCGCGAACTGGAACACCCCGTGGCCGGCGCGGCGCAGCGCGTCGGCGATCCCCCACAGCTCGTCGGCTCCGGCGGTCGTGCCCGGCACCAGCTCGCCAGCCTTGCTGCGGTGGATCGGCGTGCGGCTGGTCGAGAAACCGAGGGCTCCGGCCCGCAGCGCCTCCTCGACCAACTGCGACATCGCCGCGATGTCGTCGTCGCTCGGGGCCTCGTTGGCGGCGCCACGCTCACCCATCACGTACGCGCGCAACGGGCCGTGGCCGATCTGGGCGCCGACGTCGAGCACCCGCGGCTGGAGTTCGACGGCGTCGAGGTACTCCGGGAAGTGCTCCCACCCCCAGGTGATGCCCTCGGCCATCGCCGAACCCGGGATGTCCTCGACGCCCTCCATCAGCTCGATCAGCCACTCCTGCCGGTCGGGGGCCGCGGGGGCGAACCCGACCCCACAGTTGCCCATCACCACGGTCGTCACGCCGTGCCACGAGCTCGGAGTCATCCACGGATCCCAGCTGACCTGGGCGTCGTAGTGGGTGTGGACGTCGACGAACCCCGGCGTCAGCAACAGCCCGTCGGCGTCGACTCGCCGCGCGGCCAGCTCGCCGGCCAGGCTCCCCGCCGCGGCGACCTCCACGATCCGTCCGCCCTCCACCGCGACGTCTGCCACCCGCGCCGGCGCCCCCGTCCCATCCACGACCGAAGCCCCGGTGATGATCAGGTCGCGCATGTCGCCGGTCATTCCTGCGAGATCAGGCCAGCGCCCGGATGATGTCGTCGTGGAGGATGGCGTTGGTGGAGACGGCGGAGTCGGTGTCGATCGTGCGGGCTCCGTGGCGGTCGGTGAACCGGCCGCCGGCCTGCTCGACGATCGCCATCGGGGCGGCGACGTCGTAGGAGGCGACGCCGATCGCGTCGACGGCGACGTCGACGGCGCCCTCCGCCACCAGCATGTGCTGCCAGAAGTCGCCGTACCCGCGCGCCCGGTACGCCGAGCGCTGCAGCGTGACGAGGCGGTCGGTGCGCCCGATCTCGTCCCAGCCAGCGCTGAAGGTCACGCTGACCTGCGCCTCGGCGATCGCGGGGACGGAACTGACGTGGATCGGTGCGCCACCGCGCAGGTCGCAGAACGCTCCGATCCCGGCGGCCGCCCACCAACGGCGACCCATCGCCGGCGCGCTCACCACACCGAGCACCGGACCGTCGTCATCGTGGACGAGGGCGATCAGCGTGGCCCACACGGGCACGCCGCGCACGAAGTTGGAGGTGCCGTCGATCGGGTCGACGATCCACCGCCACGGTGACGACGCATCACCGACCAGGCCGTGCTCCTCTCCGAACAGCCCGTGGCTCGGCCGAGCCTCCAGCACGCGGGCGGCGATCGCCGCCTCCGTGCCCCGGTCGGCCTCGGTCACCTCGGTGTGGTTGGCCTTCCAGTCCACCGTGAACGACCGCCGCTCGTAGGCCGGCAGGCTGATCGTGTCGGCGAGGTCGGCGAGCTCGAGCGCCAGGGCGAGGTCGGCGGAGAGATCGGCGTCGAGCGCCACGATCAGCGGGCGCGGACGGCGGCGACGATGCCCGCGGCGTCGAGTCCGTAGCGGGCGAGGATGCTGTCGGCCTTGCCCTGCTGGATGAACTCCGTGGGCAGCCCGAGCACGTCCACCACCACGTCGGGGGCGAGCACGCGCAACGCATCGGCGATCGCGATGCCGACCCCGCCTGCCCGCACACCGTCCTCGACCGTCACGATCCGCTGGTGGCGGGCAGCGTCGGCGAGCATCGCCGGGTCGAGCGGGATGCAGCTGCGGACGTCCCACACGGTGACCGCGAGGCCGTCGGCGCGCAGTTCCTCGGCGGCACGGGTGGCCGCCGCCAGCGTCCTGCCGACCGCCAGGACGCACACGGTGGCGCCGTCATCGGCGGACACCTGGCGGGCGTCGAGCCCGTGGCCGACCTCGGTTTCGGGCACGCTCGGCGCGGAGCCCCGGGCATAGCGGATCGTGACCGGCCCGTCGTCGGCGAGGCCGATCGCGTCGTGCAGCATCTGCTGCAACTCCTGGGCGCTCGACGGGGCGAGCACGCGCATGCCCGGCACCTTCGTCAGCAGCACCATGTCGTACATGCCGTGGTGGCTGGCGCCGTCGGGTCCGGTGATGCCGGAGCGATCGAGCGCGAACACGACCGGCGCCCGGTGCAGGGCGACGTCGTACACCACCTGGTCCCACGCCCTGTTCAGGAACGTGGAGTAGACCGCGACGACGGGCCGCAGGCCCCCGAGGGCCATTGCCGCGGCGGCGGTGACGGCGTGCTGCTCGGCGATGCCGACGTCGAAGCAGCGGTCGGGGAAGCGCTCGGCGAACGGGATCAGGCCGGTGGGGCCGGTCATCGCCGCGGTGATCGCGACCACCCGCCGATCGTGCTCGGCCTCCTTGATGATCGCCTCGGCGAAGGCCTGCGTGTAGCCCGTGGGCACCGCCTTCGGCGGCCCGGTGACGGGATCGAAGACCGGTGCGTCGTGGAGGTGCTTCTCGTCGTCGTCCTCCGCCGGCGGGTAGCCGCGGCCCTTGTGGGTCAGGACGTGGACGACGATCGGGCCCTCCGCCGACAGCTCGATCGCGTTCTGGAAGGCGTGCTCCAGCGCCTCGATGTCATGCCCGTCGATCGGCCCGGTGTAGCGGGCGCCGAGCGCTTCGAAGAACGACGTGGGCTGGAGGAACTCGCGCACCGCGGCCTTGAACGCGTCCATGCCCCGCTCGGCCTGGGTGCCGATCAACGGGATGTCGCGCAAGAAGTGCTCGAGCCGCCGCTGGCGGCGCACGTACGTCGGGTTGAGACGGATGTCGGTGAGCGCGTGCGACAGCTTCTCGGTGATCCGGTCGGGCAGGCCGGTGCCGCGGTCCACGTCGGGGATGACGTCGGGCGGGCAGTACGACAGGTTGGAGACGGTGGGGGCGTAGCTGCGGCCGTTGTCGTTGACGACGATGATGACCCGCTGCTTCGTGTGGCCGATGTTGTTGAGCGCCTCGTACGCCATGCCGCCGGTGAGCGAGCCGTCGCCGATCACGGCGACGATGTGCCGCCGTCGATCGACCCCGGCGTCGCGGGCCACGGCCATCCCGTGGGCGTAGGACAGGATCGTGGAGGCGTGGCTGTTCTCGACGAAGTCGTGCGGGCTCTCACTGCGGCTCGGGTAGCCCGACAGGCCGTCCTCCTGGCGGAGCTTGGCGAAGTCCTTGGCCCGCCCGGTGACGATCTTGTGGACGTACGCCTGGTGACCGGTGTCCCAGAGGATCGCGTCGAGCGGCGATTCGAACACCCGGTGCAGGGCGAGCGTGAGCTCGACCGCGCCGAGGTTGGAGCCGAGGTGTCCGGCGTTCTCGGCGACCGACTGGACGACGAAGTCACGGATCTCGCCGGCGAGGTCGTCGAGCTCGGCGTAGCTGAGGCCGCGCAGGTCGGCGGGATCACGTAGACGGCTCAGGGACATGACGTGAGCAGGGTACTCCTGACAGTGATGGCGTGCCGCGTCAACGTGACCGCCGACCGGCGCTCAGGTGGCCTCGGCCGGAGCCGGGGTGGCATCTCCGAGATCCGGTGCCGCCGGCGGATGGGCACGCTCGAACTTGCGGTCCAGGCGGTACTGGTTCCAGACGTGCAGCGTCCACCCGGCGGCGAAACCGACCAGCAAGGTCAGCAGGCCGCCCACGCCGTCCAGCCAGAAGTGGTTGGCGGTGACGATGATGCAGGTCAACGTCAGCGCTGGGTACAGCAGCATCGCCGCCTTCGACCACCGTCGTCTGAGCAGCGGCCACATCGCGAACGCGCACCACGTGCTCCACCCGATGTGCAGGCTGGGCATCGCCGCGTACTGGTTCGACAGGCTCTTGATCGCATCGTTGTCGAACGACCACGGACCTCCGAAGCACTCGAGGCTGTCGACGAACTCGAACGGGCCCTTCTCACACTTCAGCGTGCCCGGCGGGACGCGTTGGGTGGACGCGGTCGGCGTCGAGGGACGCTCGGACGACGGGATGCACGCCGCACCGTAGTTGTTGACCTCGACGCCCTCGGTGGTGTGGGTGACCTCAGGGCACGGCGCATCCAGCAGGCGCGGCGGCATGAGCGGGAACATCGAGAAGCCGATGATCGCCAGGCCCGTGGTGAGCAGGATCGTGTTCCGCCAGATCGGGAACACGTCGGGCCGCTTCTTGTAGAGCACGGCGAAGACGGCGATCGTGACGACGAAGTGGGCCACGCCGTAGTAGGTGTTCCAGAACTGCATGACCGCCTTCGAGCCGGTGAACCAGCTCTGCATGGTGGCCTCGTGGAACAGGCCGAGCGCCTTCTCCATCCGGATGATCGTGATCGCGTTGTTGAACGCGTGCTCGGGCTTGCCCTCCGTGGCGACGAGGGCTGACCCGAACTGGTTCCGGCTCCATGAGTAGAGGAGGTAGAAGGTGACGACGAGGATCGCCTCCTTCCACCAGAACAGACGATGCGTGCGCGTCGGACGTTCGCTCGTCTGCATGGTGTGTCAGGTTACGGGCGGTGGCGCGACCCGGCGTGTGCGTACGCGCTCAACGGGCCGGGCATCGCGCCTTGTCGAGGAAGCGCTCCACGTCGACCTGCACGCGGGTGACCTTGCCGCAGGCGATGAGCCCTCGCTCGTCGGAGGCGGACACGGTGAAGAACAGCCGTCTGCCCTCGACCTTGTCGAGCACTGCCTCGGCCTCGACGTGGGCACCGATCGCGCTCGGCTGGAGGTGCTCGAGCTGCACGCGCATGCCGACCGTCGTGACGCCCGCAGGCAACTGCTCGGCGATCGCGGCGACGGCGGCTGCCTCGCACAGCGCGATCAGGCGGGGCGTGCCGAGGACGGCGACGGTGCCCGAGCCCAAGGCCTCGGCGGTGTCGGCATGCTCGACCACCAGGCGGGCTTCGCCTCGGAGCCCGGTCGCGAGCTCCACGGATGTACACGCGGCGTCCATCAGGAGGCCATCGTATGCACACCCAGCCGTCACCACGCGCACGAAGCGATGTGGCGTCGGCGACGTCTCGTGCGGTGTTGCGCCGCCCCGTAGCCTCGACGGTGTGAGCAACGCGACGATCGTGGACCCTGACGTGGTGGAACGCGTGCTGGAGCGAGCGCTCCAGCGCGGCGGTGAGTTCGCCGAGATCTATGCCGAGGACAAGCGCGGCACCGGGCTCGGGCTGGACGACGGCCGGATCGAGCAGGTCACCACCGGCCGCGACCGGGGCGCCGGCATCCGGGTCGTTCGCGGCGACACGACCGGGTTCGCCCACACCGCCGACGTCAGCGAAGCGGGCCTCGTCGCCGCCGCGGCCGCAGCCGCCGACGCGGCGGGTGGCGGAGGCGGCGGGGTGCGGGCGGTGGCGCTCACCCAGCGGCCGCCGACCGGCACCGGCCACCGGAGCGCGTCGATGACGGAGAAGGCAGAGCTGTTGCACCGCCTGGATGCGGCCGCACGCGCCGCCGGGAGCCAGATCGTGCAGGTGTCGGGCGGCTACTCCGACAGCCGCAAGTCGATCATGGTCGCCAACTCGCTCGGCCTGTACGCCACCGACACCCAGACCCGTACGATCCTGCGGGTCAGCGTCGTGGCCAACGGCGACACCGGCATGCAGACCGGCTACGACTCGGTCGGGCACACGATCGGGTTCGAGCTGTTCGACACGGTGACGCCCGAAGATCTCGCCGCAAACGCGGCCCGGCGGGCACTCACCAAGCTCGAGGCACGGCCCGCCCCGAGCGGCACCCTGCCCGTCGTCATCCAGCGCGGCAGCGGTGGCGTCCTGTTCCACGAGGCGTGCGGACACGGCCTGGAGGCTGACCACATCGTCAAGGGCGCGAGCGTGTTCCAGGGCCGCGTCGGCGACCTCGTCGCGTCGCCGCTCGTCACGCTGGTGGACGACGGCACGATGAGCGGCGAGTGGGGCCAGATCGGCATCGACGACGAGGGCCACCCAGCCGAGCGCAACGTGCTGATCGAGGACGGCATCCTGACCGACTACATGTGGGACTACCTGCGGGCACGCGCCGAGGGCCGGGCCCAGAGCGGCAACGGCCGGCGGCAGAGCTACATGCACCTGCCGATGGTGCGGATGACGAACACCTATGTGTTGAACGGTCAGGACGATCCCGACGACATCGTCGCCGCCACCGACCACGGCGTGTACGTCGCCCACCTCGGTGGCGGGCAGGTCGACACCGCCAGCGGCGACTTCGTGTTCGGGATGACCGAGGCCTACCTGATCGAGCACGGCGAGATCACCGAGCCGCTGCGCGATGGCAACCTGATCGGCAACGGTCCGAAGGCCCTGGCCGACATCGACATGCTGGGCGACGACTTCGCGATGGGCGGCCCCGGCACGTGCGGGAAGGACGGTCAGGGCGTCCCCGTCGGCAACGGCCAGCCCACCCTGCGGGTTCGCGAGTTGACCGTGGGAGGCACAGCGTGAGCGGCTTCCTCACGGTTCTCGGTCGGGATCTGGCTGCTCCAGGTGCCAGATCCCGACCGAGAACGCGGGGTGGCGCGGGATGAGCGCGAACGACACGACGGGGGAGCTACTGGCGCTGGCGGAGAAGGTCGTCGCGTCGGCGGGCCCGGGCGAGCAGATCGAGGCCTACGTCTCGCGTGGCGGGGAGACCGACATCCGCGTGTACCAGGGCGAGCTGGAGCACTTCGTCAGCGCCCAGAGCGAGGGCATCGGCGTCCGGGTGATCCGCGAGGGCCGCACGGGCTTCGCCTACGCGGGCGTGCTCGACGCGGCCGCCGTCGCCGAGGTGCTGGCCGAGGCGCGCGACAACGCCGCGTTCGGCTCGCCCGACGAGTGGGCCGCGCTCGCCGAACCCGACGGTGTCGCGGTCACCCCGCAGTCGCTCTGGGACGACTCGATCGTCGACACCACCACCGACCGCAAGGTCGCGCTCGCCAAGGACCTCGAGCGCCTGACCCTCGCCGCCGACCCCCGGGTGCGGGCCGAGAGCGCCAACTACTCCGATGGCTGGGGCGAGGCCGCGGTGGCGACCTCGACCGGGATCAGCGCGTCGGGACGCGAGAACGGCTGCTTCGTCAGCGTCGGCACGCTCGCCGACGACGGCGGGGAGACGCAGAGCGGGTTCGGGTTCGCGGTGGGCCGCGATCCCGACGCGCTCGACCTCCAGCGGGCGGCCGACGACGGCGCCGACCGTGCGACCCGACTGCTCGGCGCCACCAAGCCGGCGAGCACGCGCACCACGATCGTGCTCGACCCCTACGTGACCGCCCAGTTCCTCGGGATCGTGTCGTCCACGCTCAACGGCGAGGCGGTGGTCAAGGGTCGCAGCGTGTTCGCCGACCGGGTCGGCTCGGCGGTCGCCGCGCCGCAGGTGCACCTCGTCGACGATCCGACCAATCCACTGGCGTACACGGCGACCGACATCGACGGCGAGGGCCTTGCCGCCCGTCGCAACACGCTGATCGAGGGTGGTGTGCTGCGCCAGTTCGTGCACAACAGCTACAGCGCCCGCCGGGCCAACACCGTCTCCACCGGCAATGCCGTGCGCGGCGGGTTCAAGAGCACGCCCGGTGTCGGGTGCCTGGCGATCCAGTTGGCGCCCGGCGTGCGGTCGCAGGCGGAGCTGGTGGCGTCGGTCGGCACCGGCATCCTCGTGCAGTCGGTGAAGGGCATGCATTCGGGGGTCAACCCGATCTCGGGCGACTTCTCGACCGGCGCGACCGGCCTCGCGATCGGCGGGGGAGCGCTCGGCGCGCCGCTGCGCGAGTTCACGATCGCCTCCACGCTGCAGCGGATGCTGCTCGACATCGTCGAGATCGGCGGCGACCTCGAATGGCTGCCGTCGCGGGCAGCCGGGATGAGCCTGGTGATCTCCGACGTCACCGTCAGCGGAGCCTGACGCTGGCCCTCCGCTTCACCCGCGCCGAGCTCGAGGCGTTCAACGGGGCCACGGTCGACGATCTGATCGGGGCCGCCGTGCGGCTGCTGTTCGTCGGGATCAACCCGGGCCTGTGGACCGCCGCGGTCAACGCTCACTTCGCCCGCCGCGGCAACCGGTTCTGGCCGGCCCTGCACCGCGCCGGGATCACCTCCACGCTGGTCGACGCGTCCGGCGGCATGCCCGCCGATGCCAAGGCCGAGCTGATCGCCAAGGGCGTCGGCATCACCAACCTGGTGCCGCTGGCGACGGCCCGAGCGGACGAGCTGTCGGCGGCGCAGCTGCGCGAGGGCGGAGAGCGCCTGCGGCGGGTGGTTCGAGAGACGTCGCCCGTGGTCGTCGCCATGCTCGGGATCACCGCCTTCCGCCAGGCGTTCGGCCGCCGCGACATCGCCCTCGGCGATACCGGCGAGCGCTTCGAGGGCGCCCAGCTGTGGGTGCTCGGCAACCCGAGCGGCCTCAACGCCCACGAGACCGTCGACTCCCTCGCCGCCTGGTACCGCCAGGCCGCCGAGGCCGCCGGCGTGGGGGTGTCAGACGCTGGACCGCGGTGTGCTGGTTCACAGCGCTGGAGGTTCTGACACCTCTGGGTTGGTCGGTGGATCGGGTGGGGGTGTCAGACGCTGGACCGCGGTGTGCTGGTTCACAGCGCTGGAGGTTCT
>CAZMGD010000011.1:33253-59551 GCA_964565705.1 uncultured Ilumatobacteraceae bacterium
GTGGGGGTGTCAGACGCTGGACCGCGGTGTGCTGGTTCACAGCGCTGGAGGTTCTGACACCTCTGGGTTGGTCGGTGGATCGGGTGGGGGTGTCAGACGTTGGACCGCGGTGTGCTGGTTCACAGCGGCCGGAGTTCTGACACCTCTGGGTCCATAGGGTGAGCGCGGTGGGGAGGGGGGCAGGGTGGCCGGGGGCGGCGCCGTACTACGGGGTGTTCGTGGTGCTCGGGCTGAGCGTCGGCTTCGTCGGGCCATCGCTGGATGCGCTGGGGGAGCGGGCGGGCGTGTCGGACGCGGCGATCGGGCTCGTCTTCGTCGTGCAGGGAGCGGCGTACCTCGTCGGCGCGCTGGGCGTCGGGCGCCTGTTCGACCGGCGCAGCGGGCACGCGCTCCTGGCGTTGGCGCTCGCCGCGCTGGTGATCGGCTTCGCGAGCCTCGGCCTGGCGACGCCGTTGTCGGCGGTGCTGCTGGCGTTCGTGGTCATCGGGATCGCGACATCTGCGATCGACGTCGGCGGCAACACGCTGCTGGTCTGGGTGGCGCCGGCGGACCGCTTGGTGGGGTTGCTCAACGGGCTGCACCTGTGCTTCGGACTCGGCGCGCTCGCCAGCCCGCTGGTGGTCGGACTGTCGATCGGGCTCACCGACAGCATCGTGCCCGCGTGCTTGACGGTCGCCGCGGTCGCCGCGATCAGCGCGGTCGCCGTCCGATCCGTCCCGTCGCCGCGGCCCCGCCCGCGCGCCGAGATCCACGCCGCACGGCCGCCGCTGGCGCCGATCGTCGCGATCTGCGTGTTCTTCGCGCTGTACGTCGGGCTCGAAGCCGGTTTCGTCGGCTGGCTGTACACGTTCGCCGTGGACTCCGGCACGACGAGCGACGGCGGTGCCGCCCTGGTCGTGGCCCTGTTCTGGGCCGGGTTCTGCACAGCTCGCCTGGTGGCGGCGACGATCGGCCAGCGGGTCCGTCCGGACGCCACGCTCCTGGTGACGACGTCGGCGACGCTCGTGCCGTCGCTCGCGCTGGTCGTCGCCGGCACGAACCCCACCGTGCTCGCCGTCGCCAGCGCCGCGCTCGGCGCGGCGCTCGGGCCGCAGTTCTCGCTGATGATCGCATTCGCCGAGCGCCATCTCACCTTGACCGGTGGGATCACCTCGCTGTTCATCGCCGCCGCCGCGGTCGGCGGGATGAGCATCCCGTGGTTGATCGGGCTGGCGATGGACCGCCGCGATGCGGATGCGTTCACGTCGGCGACGCTCGTCGGCTCGGTGCTGGTGCTGATGGCCCTCGGGGCGGTCCGGGTGACGACCGCGCTCACGCGCGCCGCAGCGCCTGCAGCGGGTCGCGACAGGTGATGCCGAGGGCGCCGGCCCGCGAGCTGTCCAGCACGACGCACCCCGGCCGGACCTGGCCGGACTCGCCGATCGTCGACGTCCGGAGACGGGCTGCGGCCACGCCGAGCCACGACGCGTTCAGCTCGGCGAAGTCAGCGCGGCTCATCGGCCGCGGCCCGGCCACGTGGAGCACGCCGGCCACGTCGGGCCGGTCCGCCACGGCGACGATCGCTCGAGCCACGTCTGCGGCATGGGTCGGGCAGCGCACCTCGTCGGTGAAGAAGCGCATCGAGGATCGGCCGTCGGCGGCAGCCCGCGCGTCCTCTTGCACGGGCGACGTGCGGTCGGTGCCGTACAGCAGCGACGTGCGGATCACCACCGCGCGTGGCACGGCCGCGAGCACGGCCCGCTCGGCGTCGAGCTTGTCGCGCCCGTATTCGATGACGGGGAACGGGACGTCCGCCTCCGTGTACGGCTCGGGGCGCCCGGCGAACACGAGATCGGTGCTGAGGTGGATCAGCCGGGCGCCTTGTGTTGCCGCGGCCTCGGCGACGTGGCGGCTGACGTCCACGATCTGCTGGCGCTCCTTCCGGTAGGCGAGGTGCACCACGACCTGCGGCTTCCAGCTCTCGACGAAGTCGCGCACCAGGTCGCCACGCAGCAGATCGAGCGCGTCGTGCGGGGGAGCGACGACCTCCCAGTCGCCGGGCTCGTCGAGCAGGTGCCGGCCGAGGAAGCCGGAGGCGCCGGTCACGAGCATCGGGCGGCGGAACCGATGGCGCAGGCGCATGCATCCGCAGCGTACGGCGGCCGCCCGGTCGAGTAGAACGGCGCGGTGGAGCGCCACCCGGGCCCAACGGGCCTCACCCGTCTGCTCGCTGAGTCCGACATCCGCGACGCGCTCGCTCGCTACGCCCGGGGCGCGGACCGCAACGACGTCGGCCTCCTGCGCACGGCCTACCACGCTGACGCGAGGGACTCGCACGGCTACTTCGCAGGCGACCTGGACGGCTTCGAGCGCTGGTTCACCGAGCGTCACGCCGACGTGACCCAGTCGATGCACTTCCTCGGCAACTGCCTGATCGAGTTCGACGGCGAGGACGCGGCAGACGTCGAGACGTATTGCCAGGCGTTCCAGCGGCTTCGCGATCCCGCCGCACCAGGGACGCTGCAGGACCTGCGCGTGTTGTGCCGGTACCTCGACCGCTTCGAGCGCCGCGACCGGCGTTGGGCGATCGCCGAGCGGGTCGTCGTGTACGAGACGCAGGACGTGCGCCAGGTCGCCGGCACCGATCCGTTCCCGTCGGGGTTCGCGGTGCAGTCCCACAGCACGCTCGACCCGGTGTACCGGCGCGGCGACGGCTGAGCGCCTGCGCCGGCCCACGGCCCGCCGACTAGAAACTCGGGGTGCCGATCTTCCATGCCATCGTGCTCGGCCTGGTCCAGGGGCTCAGCGAGTTCCTCCCGATCAGCTCGAGCGGGCACCTCCTGCTCGTACCCTGGCTGTTCGGCTGGGACGACTTCGACGACAAGGCGACGGAGAAGGCGTTCGACGTCGCCTTGCACATCGGCACCCTCGCCGCCGTGCTCATCTACTTCCGAGCCGATGTCGCCCGATACCTGCACGCGGCGTGGCGCGTCGTCACGCAACGCAAACGGCCGATCGACACCGACGGGCGGATCGCGCTGCTCCTGCTGGTCAGCTCGATCCCTGCGGCAGCGGTCGGCGCGCTGTTCCAATCGTCGATCGACGAGCACCTCGGCGAGCCGTGGATCATCGCGGTCTCGCTCATCGTGTTCGGTGTCGTGCTGTGGTTGGCAGACCGGCTGGTCGGTCGCCGTCACGTCGACGACTTCGCCACGACCGACGCTTGGGCGGTCGGCGCCGCCCAGGTGCTGGCGCTCAACCCGGGAACCTCCCGGAGCGGGATCACGATCTCCGCGGCTCGGTGGCGCGGGTTCGACCGCGACTCGGCTGCACGGCTCTCGTTCCTCATGAGCATCCCGGTCACCGCCGGCGCGGTGGCATACAAGATGACGAAGCTGGCCGCCGACGGCATTCCCGAGGGTCTGGCGGTGCCGATGATCGTCGGGATCATCACGTCGGGCATCTCCGGGTGGATCGCGATCTCGTTCCTGCTGAAGCTGGTCCAGACCCGGTCGTTCACCCCGTTCGTGATCTACCGGATCGCGCTCGGCCTGTTCGTGCTGTTCGTGCTGGCGATGGGCTGGAGATGAGCGCGCTCACGGTTCCAGGAGCAGCACGACCGAGTCGTTGATCGTCGCCGCCGCGATCGTGGCGGCCCGGTCGCTGGGCACGGCCACGACGACGGTGGATGCATCGACCTCGAGCACCGTGCCGCTCGCCGTCCGCTGATCGCCGACGACCACGCCGACCCGATCGCCGGTCGCGAGGGTGGGCCGGCGCGACTGCTCGATCGGGATCGCGACGGCGACCTCTTCGGTGGCGAGCATCCCTGCCGTGCCGGCGACCGAGCCGACGTCAGCGCTGCCGAGCGCCTCGCCAGCCCCGACGCGTTGGCGCACCACGGCGTCGGGGATCGCGTGTAGCGCGCTCGGCGGCGCCAGCGCGGCGGGCCAGGCGCGCATCGACACCGATCCCGCGTCTGCCCGGTCGCCCGGGGCGAGGGCGACGTCGGCGACGACGACCGGGACGGTGTGCCCCCACCGGTCACGGGCGTCGCCCGCCTCGGCGAGCGCCGACCATCCGGCCCACGCGCCGGCCAGCACCGCGATCAGTGCCGCGAGGTGGCCGAGCCGGCGATGGTGACGCGCCGCCCGTCGAACCGCGGCGGCCGACCGGTCCCAGGCGGCGACGGCACCCGGTGGCGGGCGGAGGATGGTGGGCAGTCGGTGCATCGGCGTCCCATCGACGGGCCGTCCGGGCGCGGCCGAACGACGGTGGTGTCGGGGAAGCCGGGGGGAGGAGCGCTCAGCTGGCGGCGGCGGCCGAGGTGGCGGCGCCGCTCGACGAGGGCGTCGAGGACGACGACGAAGAACCGTTCGTCGAGGTCGTCGTGGAGGAGCTGCTGTCGCTGCTCGAGGAGGTGGAGGTCGTCGTCGACTCGGTGGTCGCCGTCGAGGAGGAGCCCGACTTGGTGCTCTTCCCGCGGCTGTCGGTCTTGTAGAAGCCGCTGCCCTTGAAGGTCACGCCGACGGGCATGAACACCTTTTTCACCGTCCGCACGGTGCCGTCCGCCGGGTGCGGGTACTCGGTCAGCGTCGGATCGCTGAAGGCCTGCTGCACCTCGATCGTCTCGCCGGTGTCGGTGAACTTGTACACGTAGGTCGGCATCGGAACTCCGGGGGGATTTGGCACTCGCTTGGGCCGAGTGCCAACGATACCCGACCGACGGCGTGGTTCCCACGACCGGACGCGCTCCGTAGGATCGCCGGACGTGCAGGTCAGAACCGCAGTCATCCCCGCCGCCGGACAGGGCACCCGCTTCTACCCCGCGACCAAGGCGGTGCCGAAGGAACTGCTCCCCATCCTCGACGTGCCGGCGTTGCAGTTCGTCATCGACGAGGCCGTCGGCGCCGGGATCGATCATGTGGTGCTGGTCAGCAGCCGCGCCAAGCCGGCGATCGAGGCCTACGTCGAGCCCCGTCCCGACGTGGTCGCCAAGGTGCGGTCCAGCGGTCGCGAGGACCTCGCCGAGCGCCTGGCGCGCATCGGCACCGACGTGCGGATCACCATCGCCTACCAGGACGAGCCGCGTGGACTCGGGCACGCCGTCGGCTGCGCCCGCGAGGCCGTCGGCGACGAGCCCTTCGCCGTGCTGTTGCCCGACGAGCTGATGGCCAGTCCGACCCTGCTCGACTCGATGGCGCGCCTGTGCGAGCGGACGAACGGCAGCGTCGTCGGCCTCAAGCAGGTGCCGCGAGACCAGGTGTTCCGGTACGGGGTCGTGACGCCGAGTGGGCCGATCGACCCGGACGGCGTGCTGCCGATCAGCGACGTGGTCGAGAAGCCGGCGGTGGAGGACGCGCCCAGCGAGTACATCATCATCGGGCGCTACGTCCTGACGCCCGACGTGTTCGAGCACATCGCCGCCCTGAAGCCCGGTGCCATCGGCGAGCTCCAGCTCACCGACGCCCTCCGCGTGCAGGCCGCGGGCGGACCGTTCCACGGGATCCTGAGCGACGTCGGCCGCCACGACACGGGCACCCCACTCGGCTGGTTGCTCGCCGTCGCCGACGCCGCCCTCGCCGACCCCTCCTTGGGCGCCCCGTTCCGATCGTGGCTGCGAGAGCGGCTCTGACGTGACCCTCGGTTCTCGGTCATCGGATCCGACGGAACGCCCCCTTGACGTCGAGGGGGAGGCCGTGGACGTCGACGTCGAACTCGGCGATCGCGTCTGCCGCGTCGACGTCGCGGACCAGCCAGCGGTGGTCGGTGATGCGCTCGTACTGCAGGTGGCGGCCGGTGATGCCCAGCGTCTCGACGTCGATCGACAGCGCCTGGACCTGCGCTGCCTGGCGGACAGCGAGCGGTGAGGCGATCGCCAGGCGGCGGATCGAGATCGCCGCCGGGAACGGCGTGAGCAGCTCGGTCGCCCCGTCGGCCCGCGTCACCTCGAACCACAGTTCCGTGCTGCCGTCGAGCTCGGGGCGGTGTGCACCGTTGACCTCTCCCCACCGCCCTGCCCCGTCGGTCGCGATCCACAGGTCCGGGTCGTCGAGGTCGCGGAACAGCAGCACCTGCTGCACGTGCCACGCCGCCGACAGCCGCACGACGTAGTGCACGTCGGCGCCGCGCACGATCCCCTCGGCGGTCCAGCCCTCGTTCTCCCAGTGCAACGTCAGCGTCTCGTGGTCGTCGCCCGTCCAGCGCTGCCACCGCACCTCGTGGCCGTCGGACGAGAACGCACTGAACACAGGTCCAGCATCGCAGCGATGCGAGTCGTCGACACGGTCACCGGGCCGCGCCGGCGGGCCCAGGCGCAGGCAGCGAGCGCAGCGAGCCATCAGCACAGGTACGGTGCCAGCCGTGATCCCCCTGGACGAGGCCCGCCGACACGTGCTCGACCGATGCGAGCTCCTCGCGCCCGCGCCCGTCGCGGTCACAGCGGCCTCGGGGTGCGTGTTGGCCGCCGACGTCGTCGCCGCAGAGGACGTGCCGCCGTTCGCCAACAGCGCGATGGACGGCTACGCGGTCCGTGCAGTGGACGTCGCCGGAGCGAGCACCGAGCACCCGGTGCGGCTGCGCGTGGTCGACGAGGTGGCCGCCGGATCGGCGTCGTCCGTCGTCGTCGGCGACGGCGAGGCGATCAAGATCATGACCGGAGCGCCGCTCCCCGACGGGGCCGATGCGGTGGTGATGGTAGAGGCGACGGACGCCGACGGCGAGGATGTGCTCGTCGGCCTGGCGGTCACCGCCGGCAACTCCGTGCGCGAGGCGGGTAGCGACATACCGGCGGGGGAGACCGTCTTCACCGCAGGCACGCTGGTCACCCCGGCGGTCGCGGCGGTATTGGCCAGTGTCAACGTGCGTGAACCGCTGGTGCACCCGAAGCCGCGCGTGGCGGTGCTGTCGACGGGCGACGAACTGGTCGACGACGGTCGCCCGCTCGGGCCCGGCGAGATCCGCGAGAGCAACAAGGTGATGCTGCTCGCACTCGTGACCGAGGCCGGATTCACCGCCGTGGACTACGGCGTCGTGGGCGACGACGAAGCGGAGCTCGAGCGGGTGCTGCGGCAGGCGTCGGGAGAGTGCGACGCGATCGTCTCGTCCGGCGGTGTGAGCATGGGTGACTACGACGTCGTCAAAGCGGTCCTGTCGCAGATCGCCGACATGCGGTGGATGCAGGTCGCGATCCGCCCGGCCAAGCCGCTCGCGTTCGGGCTGCTCGCGAGTGGCGACCGCCGCGTCCCGGTGTTCGGCCTGCCCGGCAATCCGGTCAGCTCGCTGGTCAGCTTCGAGCTGTTCGCCCGTCCCGGCCTGCGCAAGATGGCGGGACACCCGCAGCCGTGGGAGCGCGAGACCGTCTCGGCCGTGGCCGACGTCGGGATGCGCCGCCGGCCCGACGGCAAGACCCACCTGGTCCGGGTGCGGGCGGCGTTCGGGTCCGACGGCCGTCTGCACGCCGAGGCCGCCGACGCCCAGGGCAGCCACCAGCTGGCTGCGACGGCGCACTGCAACGCCCTCGCGATCATCGACGACGGCGACGGGGTGGAGCCCGGCGGCGACGTGCAGGTGTCGCTGCTCTCGCCCAGCGCCCTATCCTGACCAGGTGGAGTTGGTGGACACGTTCGGCCGCGCAGTGCGCGACCTGCGCATCTCCGTCACCGACCGCTGCAACTTCCGCTGCACGTACTGCATGCCCGAGGAGGGCATGACCTGGCTGCCACGCGCCGAGGTGCTGACGTTCGAGGAGATGCGCCGCCTGTCGGCGATCTTCGTCGAGCGCTTCGACGTCGACGGGATCCGCCTGACCGGCGGCGAGCCCACCGTGCGCGCCCACCTCCCCGAGCTCGTGCACCAGCTGTCCACGCTCCGGGTGCCCGCCGGTGCCGATTCGCCGTTCGCCGGGCACGCGCCCGACCTCGCGCTGACCACGAACGGGGCGACCTTCCCGCTGCTGGCCCACGACCTCCGCGAGGCCGGGCTGCGGCGGGTCAACGTCAGCCTCGACACGCTGCGGCGCGACCGGTTCGTCGAGATGACCCGTCGCGACGAGCTCGAGCGCGTGCTCGCCGGGATCGACGCCGCGATCGTCGCCGGGTTCTCGCCCGTGAAGGTCAACGCGGTGGTGCAGCGCGGGGTCAACGACGACGAGATCGTCGACCTCGCCGTGTTCGGGCGCGAGCGCGGTGTCGAGGTGCGCTTCATCGAGTTCATGCCGCTCGACGCCGGCGGCAACTGGATGAGCGCTGACGTCGTCGGCCAAGACGAGATCGTCGCCGCCATCCATGCCGAGTTCCCGCTCGAACAGCTCCCCGCCCGGGGCGCGGCGCCCGCGGACCGCTGGCGCTACGTCGACGGACGAGGCACGGTCGGCGTGATCCCGTCGGTGACGAGACCGTTCTGCGCCGACTGCGACCGGGTGCGGCTGACCGCCGACGGCCAGCTGCGCACCTGCTTGTTCGCGACCACCGAGGACGACCTTCGCGGCCCGATGCGCGCTGGTGCCACCGACGACGACCTCGCCGGCATCATCGTGCGCGCCGTCGGCCAGAAGTGGGCCGGCCACCAGATCAACCAGGTCCAGTTCATCCGCCCCAAGCGCACGATGAGCCAGATCGGCGGCTGACCCATCAGTCGAAGATGAGGGTGCGGTTGGTCCAGGTCAGGACGCGGTGCTCGATGTGGGCGCGCACGGCCCTCGCCAGGACGAGGACCTCGAGGTCGCGGCCCTTGCGGGTCAGCTCGGTGACGTCGTCACGGTGGCTGACGCGGGTGACGTCCTGGTCGATGATCGGACCCTCGTCGAGGCCTGCCGTCACGTAGTGGGCGGTGGCCCCGATCACCTTCACCCCCCGGTCGTGCGCCTGCCGGTACGGTGACGCGCCGACGAAGGCCGGCAGGAACGAGTGGTGGATGTTGATGATCTGCTGCGGCCACGCCTCCACCAGCCAGGACGGCAGCACGAGCATGTAGCGGGCGAGCACGATCAGCTCAGGCTGCAGGTCGGCGAGCAGCGCGCCGAGCCGTCGCTCCTGACCTGTGCGGTCGCCGTCGACGGGCAGATGGTGGAACGGCACGTCGAATCGCGCCGTGAGGCCGGCGTTGTCGGGATGGTTCGACACGACCGCGGCCAGGTCGAGGTCGAGGTCGCCGGTGTACGCCCGCGTCAACAGGTCGGCGAGGCAGTGGGCGGGCTTGGAGGCGAGCACGACCGTCCTCGGTCGCCAGCCACCGAGACGGATGTCGGCCGTCATCCCGTGACGGGCGGCGACACCGGCGAAGTGCTGGTCCAGTTCGGCGATGCCGAACGCCAGCGAGTCGGTCGTGAACTCGACCCGCTGGAAGAACATCCCGTCTTCGCGGTCGGTGTGCTGCTCGGCGTGCACGATGTTGCCGCCGCTGGACGCGACCCACCGTGCGACGTCGGCGACGATGCCCGGATGATCGGTGCAGGACAGGAGCAGCACGGCGTTCGGCGACATCGGACGGCGACCGTACCGCTCGTGACGTGCCTCTCGGTCCCGGCAGGCGAGGATGCCCACACGCGACCGGCTGGTTCAGTAGGCTCGTGCGTCTCATGAGTGATCTGGCGTTCACCCACCTCGACCCGCTGGGCCGGGCACGGATGGTCGACGTCACGCCGAAGGAGCCGACGCACCGCCGGGCCGTCGCCCGGTGCAAGGTGTTCGCTCAACAGGCGACGATCGAGGCGATCGCCAACCGTGAGGTGAAGAAGGGTGATGTGCTGTCGGTGGCACGAGTCGCCGGGATCCAAGCCGCCAAGCGCACATCGGACATGATCCCGCTGTGCCATCCCCTCCTGGTCGGTTCGGTGTCGATCAACTTCGAGCTCGCGCTCGATCACGTGGTCGTCGAGGCCAACGTGGACACCGTCGATCGCACCGGCGTCGAGATGGAGGCGTTGCACGCCTGCGCGACGGCGGCGCTCACGATCTACGACATGTGCAAGTCCGCCGATCGGGGCATGGTGATCGGTGAGCTGGCGCTCTGGGAGAAAACCGGTGGCAGGTCGGGGTCGTACCGCAGAGCGGATAACGTTGCTCCGACCGTCACGAACGTAGTAGAACCGTAACGAGCAGTCACACAACTGCCACACAACAGCCACGTTCGACGGTCGGGCGTGAGATCTGGGACATGAACCACACAACGACTGAGCCGCAACAGCCAACATCCACCATCGAGCAGGTGCGCGGATGAGCAAGATCGTCCTCTTGGTCGTCGGAGCCGCCTGGGCAGCCGTGTTGCTGCCCCCGCTGCTGCGCAGCCGGGTCGAGAACCGGCCGAACTCCTCGGTGGTCGACTTCCGGCGCCGCCTCTCCACCCTCCAGCGCACCGTGCCGTCGCGCGGGATGACGCCGATGCGGTCGATGGCCCGGCCACTCGTGCCGTCCAGCACCGTGCGCACCGGCCCCCGTGTCCACGGCGGAGCCACCCCGCTCGCTGCGCCCCGGCTCACCGACGTGAACCGCCAGGCCGCGCCGACACCGCTGCACGGTCACCGCCAGCACCGCGCCGAGGCCGTTCGCCCGACCCGTACCGCCGCTTCGCCGTCGCGCCGGCCGGTGCCGGCTCGGGAGGTGTCGGCCCGCGAGCGCATGCGTCAGCGGCGCGTGAACGTCTTGTTCCTGCTGGTCGCAGTCACCGCCGGCACCGCGTTCCTCGCGCTCACGACCCGCAACAGCGCGATGGTGTACGCGTCCGTGCTGGCCGCGATCTCCCTCAGCGGGTTCTGCTACAAGCTCGTCCAGATCCGCCGCCAGGGCGAGCTGCACACCTACGGGGAGAGCTGGTTCCGGGCTGCGTAAGCGCGGATGCCGCCGATACACTCTCGGCGCCCTTCGGGGGTGTAGCTCAGTTGGTAGAGCGCAACAATCGCACTGTTGAGGCCCGGGGTTCGATTCCCCGCACCTCCACCCCGAACAACTGGTCTGACCAGGATGAGCACCCCGCCGGCCTCCACCGCTGGCGGGGTGTTCGCATCTTCCCGCTTCCCGATGCCTCGCGTCGTGGCGGTCAGCGCGGTGGGAACAGCAGGTCGAGCAACGAGGCGAGCAGGGCGTCGTCCGCGTCCTCGTCGAGCAGCAGCACCCGGTAGATCAGCGTGCCGGTGATCGCCATCGCCGCGGTGCGACTGTCGACGGTGTCGGGCAGGTCGCCCCGCTCGCGGGCCCGTTCGAGCACGCCGACGACGTGGTCCAGCCGAGGTCCGATGAGCCGCTCGTTGATCATCCGTCGCCCCTCGGCGTCGGCGAGCGCGTCGGCGAGGAGCGACCGCAGCAGCGATCGGCCGGCCTTGGAGCGGAACATGCTGGCGTTGCCCGCGATGTGGGCGGCCATGTCGGTGCGCACGTCGCCGGATTCGGCGAGCGGCGACAGCCCCGCCGGCGGCACGGTGGATGCCGCGTAGCGCAGGGCGACGACGCTCGGGTAGCGCCGGTACACGGTCGATCGGGGCAACCCGACGTGACGGGCGACCGCCGACACGGTGACCGCCGCGTAGCCGTCGCTGGCCAGGATCGCTCGCGCGCCGTCGAGGATGCGGGCATCGAGATCGACGTTGCGCGGGCGACCGCGCGCGCTCCGGTCAGCGTCGGGGTTCAACATTGTGCTACACGTGTAGCGAAATCAGAGGCGTGGCCGTGTTCAGACAGCCATCGTCACCGACGCAGGGGGAGCCGTCAATGAAGCGAATCGCACGGGCCGCGCTCGGGGTGGCCGCGCTGGGGATCGTTGCCGCCGGATGTGGTGGGGACGACGACACGGCCGACACCGCCGCGCCGACGGGCGCACCCACCACGGCGCCTGCGACCACCGTCGCCGACACCGCCGCACCGACCACGACCGAAGCCACGACCACCGAGGCGCCGGCCACCACCGAGGCGCCGGCCACCACCGAGGCGCCGGCCACGACGGTGCCGGCGTGCAGCCGGCCGATCGACGCCGGGCTGACCCAGCGCACGATCCAGTCGGGTGGCTTGGAGCGCTCGTACCTGCTGTACGTGCCGGCGAGCTACGACGGATCCGACACGATGCTGCTGCTCGACCTCCACGGCAGCGGCTCCAACGCCCAGCAGCAGCTCGACGGATCGCAGCTCGCCGCGGTCGCCGACGCCCATGGCTTCGTGGTCGCCGCGCCCGAGGCGGGGGTCGTGAAGGAGGTCGGCGAGAACGGGCCGACCGGCGGCGTCTGGAACGTCCCCGGCGTGCCGTACGTCGACGGCAGCGAAGTCGATCCGAACGCACCCGACGACGTGGCCTTCATCGACGACCTCGTCGACACGCTGTCTGCCGAGCTGTGCATCGATCGGGTCGCTGCGGCCGGCACGTCCGGCGGCGCCCGGATGGCCTCGGCGCTCGCCTGCTTCTCGGACCGCGTCGACGCCGTCGGCCCGGTCGCCGGACTCCGCCTGTCGGAGGGTTGCGCGCCGGCGCACGGCGTGGAGATCGTCGCCTTCCACGGCACCGAGGACCTCGTCAACCCATACCAGGGTGGTGGTCCGGCGTCCTGGGGCCCGCAGAGCGTGCCGGATGCCGCTGCCGCGTGGGCGGCGCTCCAGCAGTGCACCACGGGCCCCGAGCACACCACGGTGTCGCCGTCGGTGGAGCTCGACACGTGGACCGGCTGTGTCGACGGGGTGAGCGTGCGCCTGTACACCGTGCTCGGCGGTGGACACAACTGGCCAGGCGGCCTCGACGCCTCCGAGACCAACCCCGAGCTCGCCACCATCCTCGGCGTCACGACCCAGGAGATCAACGCTGGCGAGCTCATGTGGGAGCACTTCACCAGCGACTTCTGACCGCCGGCATCCGGCTCGGTGCCGGCCGACTGCCTGCCGTGAGGTCGACATCGATCTGTGGGGAGGCAGTCGCGGGGAGGTGGGCCTACGCTCGCGGTGATGGGGAATCCAGCACTCGTCCGGGTCGAGCCCGACGGTGACGTCGTGACGATCACGCTCGACTCGCCGGCCAACCGCAACGCGCTGTCGGCAGGCTTGATCGCCGAGTTGGGCGCGGCGATCGACGCGGCGGCAGCCGACGGGTCGGTGCGGGCGATCGTGCTGACCGGCGCCGGACCAGCGTTCTGCGCCGGCGCCGACCTCGCTGACCCGCCGGGCAACGACCCGGACCTGCCGTTCGGGCTGCCGGCGCTGCTGCGGGGCATCGCCGACTGCCCGCTACCTGTCATCTGCCGCGTCAACGGTCACGTGCGCGCCGGTGGCCTCGGACTGGTCGCCGCTTGCGATCTCGCCGTCGCCCCGGACCACGCGACGTTCGCGTTCAGTGAGGTGCGCGTCGGGGTGGCGCCGGCCGTGATCGCCGTCGTGTGTCAGCCGGTGATGACGCCGCGGGCCTACCGCCGATACACGCTCACCGGCACCACCTTCAGCGCGGCCGAGGCCGCCGAGTGCGGGCTGATCACGCTGGTGGCCGCGCCGGCCGACCTCGATGGCTGCGTCGACGAACTGCTCGCCAAACTGCGGCTCGGCGCTGCCTCGGCGATCGCCCGGACGAAGGCGATCGCCGCTGCGCTGCCCACGATGACGCTCGACGAGCGGTGGCGACACACCGCCGAGGTCTCGGCCACGCAGTTCCAGGCCGACGACGCGGTCGAGGGCATCGCCGCGTTCCGCGAGCAGCGACCCCCGAGGTGGGCCAGGTGAACCGGGTGACGATCCGCGAGGTCGGCGCGCGCGACGGCCTGCAGGGCGAGGCGCCGCTGACGGTGCGGCAGCGGGTTGCCCTGATCGAGGCGCTGCTGGCGGCTGGTGTGCGCCGGCTGGAGGTCGCCGCGTTCGTGAGCCCGAAGGCGGTGCCGTCGATGGCGGGCGCCGCCGAGGTGGTCGCCGCCGTCGGGTGCCCGCCCGGCGTGGTGCGCGCTGCGCTGGTACCGAACCGCCGCGGCGCCGAGCTGGCCGTCGAGGCGGGTGTCGACGAGCTGACGGTCACGATCTCGGCGTCGGCCGCCTACAACGAGCGCAACGTGCGGCGCACGATCGAGCAGTCGATCAAGGAGATCGAGCAGATCTGTGCATCTGCACCGATCCCGGTCGACGCAGTCGTGTCCTGCTCGTTCGGGTCGCCGTACGAGGGCGACATCGATCCGGCCGAGGTCGCCGGCCTGGCCGCGCGGTTGCGCGAGTCCGGCGCCGCCGTGACGCTGGCCGACACCACCGGCATGGCGACGCCACGGCGGCTCGATGAGGTGCTCGCGCTCACCGGCACCGACGTCGGGCTGCACCTCCACGAGACCCGCCGCACGGGGCTGCTCAACCTGTACGCAGGGTGGTTGCGCGGCGTGCAGCGGTTCGACACGTCCGTCGGTGGGCTCGGCGGGTCGCCGTTCGCCGCCGGCGCCGCGGGCAACGTCGCCACCGAGGAAGCCGTCGCCCTGTTCGACGACCTCGGCGTGGAGACCGGGCTCGACGTCGACCAGTTGATCGAGGCCGCGCTGCTCGCCGAGTCGATGATCGGCCGCCCCGTGCCGAGCGCGGTCGCCCGCGCCGGCCCGAGATCGCGCCGGGCCGACGTCGATCAGGCGGGGCGAGGGGCTGGGTCGCCGGCGAGGGGCGCGGGTGGCTGAGCAGGAGCCGTTGTGGGTGCCGTCGGCCGATCGGGTGGCGGGCAGCCGGATGGCCGCGTTCGCCGAGCAGGTCGGCGTCGACCCGACGGTGCTGCACCGGTGGTCGATCGACGAACCGGGCCGGTTCTGGTCGGCCGTGTGGCGTCACTGCGGCGTCGCCGGCGATCCGGGCGACGTACCGCTCGACGCGGGCGACGGGTCGATGCTCGGCGCCCGGTTCTTCCCCGGCAGCCGGGTCAGCCTCGCCGAGAACCTGCTCGCCGATCGGGCCGGCGCAACCGACGTCGCGGTCGTCGCGCTCGCCGAGGGCGCGCAGCGGCGCGAGCTGACCTGGACCGCGCTGCGCCAGGAGGTCGCCACGTTGGCGGTGGCCCTGCGTGCCGACGGTGTGCAGCCCGGCGATCGGGTGGCGGCCTGGATGCCGAACGTGCCGGAGACCCTGATCGCGATGCTCGCCGCGAACGCCGTCGGCGCGACGTTCACCTCGACGTCGTCGGACTTCGGCGTGGCCGGCGTGCTCGACCGCTTCGGCCAGACCGAACCGGTGGTGTTGGTCGCCGCCGACGGCTACCGGTACGGCGGCAAGACGTTCGACTGCCTCGACAGGTTGGCCGGGGTCGTCGCCGGGCTGCCGTCGCTGCGCCGCACGATCGTCGTCGGCCACCTCGCTGATCACCCGGATCTGGACGGCGTGCCCGGCGCCGTCGCATGGCCCGAGTACGTCGCCGCGCACGCCGGCGCCCCGCTCGAGTGCGTGCGCCTCCCCGGCGATCACCCGGCCTACGTCCTGTACTCGTCGGGCACGACCGGCAAGCCGAAGTGCATCGTGCATCGCGCCCTCGGCATCATGCTGATGCACGTGAAGGAGCAGCAGTTGCACGCCGATGTGCGGGCCGGCGACCGGGTGTTCTACTTCACGACCTGTGGGTGGATGATGTGGAACTGGCTCGTGTCCGCGCTGGGGTCGGGAGCGACGATCGTCCTCTACGACGGCAGCCCGACCCATCCGGGTCCGGATGCGATGTTCCGCCTCGCCGCCGACGAGCGGGTGACCCTGCTCGGCGTCTCGGCGAAGCTGATCGACACCTCGATGAAGGCCGCGCTCGACCTTTCCGACCTCGATCTGAGCGAACTGCGCACGGTGTGCTCCACGGGCTCGCCGCTGTCCGCCGACGGCTTCGAGTGGGTCTACCGGTCCGTGAAGGCCGATGTGCACCTGGCATCGATCAGCGGTGGCACCGACCTGTGCGGCTGCCTCGTCGGCGGTGACCCGACCCGCCCCGTGTACGCCGGCGAGATCCAGGGCCCGGCGCTGGGCATGGCGATCGACATCTTCGACGACGACGGCCGGCCGATGCCGCGCGGTGCCGGCGAGCTGGTGTGCACCCGCGCCTTCCCCAGCATCCCGCTCGGATTCTGGGGCGACGACGGCAGCCGCCTGCGCGCCGCTTACTTCGAACGCTTCTCCGGGATCTGGGCCCAGGGGGACTTCGGCGAGTGGACCGAGCACGGCGGCCTGATCATCCATGGACGCAGCGACGCCACGCTCAACGCGGGTGGGGTGCGGATCGGCACCGCTGAGCTGTACTCGCAGGTGCAGGCGATCCCCGAGATCGTCGAGGCCGTCGCCGTCGGCCAGCAGCACGACGGCGACACCCGGATCGTGCTGTTCGTCCGGCTCGCCGACGAGACCGAGCTCGACGCCGCGCTCGAGGCCGAGATCCGCCGCCGGCTGCGCACCAACCTGTCACCCCGCCACGTGCCGGCGCGGATCGTCGCCGTCCGCGACGTGCCTCGCACGCGCAGCGGCAAGGTCAGCGAGCTCGCCGTCGCCGACACCGTCAACGGACGCCCCGTCCGCAACACCGACGCCCTCGCCAACCCCGACTCCCTCACCGAGTACCGCATCTGATGGCTCGCTGCGCTCGCCAAGCCTCGGTGAGCCGCCGCCCCCGCGTCCACATGTGAGGGCGCTCGCCGACGTGGGCGGCGGCGTCCGCCAGAATGGCGTCATGCGCACCGAGATGTTCGTGGGGGGACGCTGGATGACGGGCGCGGCGTCGATCGCCGTCGTCGACCCATCGACGGGTGAGGTCTTCACCGAGGTCGCCGATGGCACGCCTGCGGATGCGCTGCAGGCGTGTGACGCAGCGGCCGCGGCGCAGCCCGGGTGGGCGGCCGTGCCGCCCCGCGAGCGCTCCGAGATCCTGCGCGCCTGCTGGCAGACGTTGGTGGACCACACGTCCGAGCTCGCCGGCCTGATCGTGCGCGAGCACGGCAAGCCGCTCGCCGACGCCACCGGCGAGATCGCCTACGCGGCCGAGTTCTTCCGCTGGAACGCGGAGGAGACGGTGCGGATCCACGGCTCGCTCGACCTCGCGCCCTCGGGAGCGAACCGGATCATCGTCCGCCACCCACCGGTCGGTGTCGTGGCGATGATCACGCCGTGGAACTTCCCGGCGGCGATGATCACGCGCAAGCTGGCCCCGGCGATCGGTGCTGGCAACGCCGTCGTGATCAAGCCGGCAAAGGAGACGCCGCTGACCGCGCTGCGCATCGCCGAGCTGCTCGCCGGCGCGGGCGTGCCCGAGGGGATCGTCAACGTCGTGCCGACCAGCGCGTCCAGCGACTGGTTCGAGGCGGTGGTCGACCACCCGGCGGTGCGGATGCTGTCGTTCACCGGATCCACCGAGGTGGGGCGGGCCCTGCTGCGGCGCAGCGCCGACCGGGTGCTGAAGACCGTGATGGAGCTCGGCGGCGACGCACCCTTCGTCGTGTTCGACGACGCCGACCTCGGCGCCGCTGTCGACGGGGCGATGGTGGCGAAGATGCGCCACTCGGCAGAGACGTGCACGGCGGCGAACCGCTTCCTCGTCCAGCGTGGAGCGGTCGAGGAGTTCACCGCCCGGATGGCCGAAGCGATGGGCGCGGTCCGGATCGGCAACGGCTTCGAGGACGGCGTCACCTGCGGCCCGATGATCAACCGCAAGGAGCAGCAACGCGTGGCCGAACTGGTCGACGCGTCCGTCGCGGCCGGCGCGGACGTCGTGCTCGGCGGGTCGGCCGTCGGTGGGCCCGGTTTCTTCTTCGAGCCGACCGTGCTGAGCGGGCTGGACCCCGACTCGGCGTTGAGCCACGAGGAGATCTTCGGACCGGTCGCACCGATCGTCGCCTTCGACGACGACGACACGGCGGTCCGCCTCGCCAACGAGACCGAGATGGGCCTGACCGCGTACGTGTACACGTCCGATCTCCGCCGCGGGCTCGCCGTCAGCGAGCGGATCCAAGCAGGCATGGTGGGCCTCAACCGTGGGGCGGTCTCCGACCCGGCCGCACCGTTCGGGGGGATGAAGCAGTCCGGGCTCGGCCGCGAAGGCGCGAGCGAGGGCATCTACGAGTTCTGCGAGACGCAGTACATCGCCACGTCCTGGTGACGTCTGTTCAGAACCTGAATGGTCGGGTGGGTAGCCTGTCGCCGTGCGCTGGAACGACATCGGCGACGCCCACTGCTCGATCGCCCGGGCGCTGTCGGTCGTCGGCGATCGCTGGACGATCTTGTTGCTGCGCGAGGCGTTCATGCGCACGCGGCGCTTCGAGGACTTCCAGGCCAACACGGGCGCCAGCCGGGCGATCGTCGCCGACCGGCTCAGGCAACTGGTCGCCGAGGGCGTGCTGGCGCGCGTGCGCTACCACGAGCACCCGCCGCGCGACGAGTACCGGCTCACGGCGAAGGGCCTCGATCTCTACCCGGTCATGACCGCGCTGATGGCGTGGGGCGACCAGTGGATGCCCCTCGACGGCGGCCCGCCGGTGACGCTGACCCACGACTGCGGCCACGACATGCACCCGCAGCTCGTCTGTCCCCACTGCAACGAGCCAGCGCCGGCGACCCGCGTCCGAGCGACCATGTCGCCGACGGTGGCCTCGCGCGGATCAGTGCAGCGCGAAGTCGACCCCCTCACTGTCGAATGACAGCAGGCTCGCGACCCGCAGGATCAGCTCGGACGTGGCGTCCTCAGGCACCTCGAGCACGATGTTGCCCGTGACGCTGTCGCCGGGCTCGATCTGCTCGGCGAGGGGCAGCCCGTCGGGCACCGTCAGGAACAGCGTGTCGTACCAGTTGACCTCGACGTCGGGTTCCCGCACCCCGCTGACGTCGAGCAAGGCCACGTATCCGAACGTCGGATTGCCATCGAACGCGATCGTCACGTTGACCAACGAGTAGACGTTGCCGCCGCTCGGTGCCGGGTTCGCCGACTCGGATGTCAGCGAAGCGGTCGCGTCCTCCGTGAACGAGTTGACGGTCACGGTGAACCCGTCGCCGACATCCGCCGAGTCGCCGAGCTCCACGAGATCTCCGACCGGTGCGACCGTCGTGCCGGGGGACGTCGTCTCGTCGGTGTCGTCGGTCTCGTCCGGCGGCGCCACCGTCGGCACCTCGGGGATCGTGACGTCCCCGGGCAGCGTCACACCCGGAGGCAGGGTCATGCCGGGGGGCAGGCTGAGCGGCGGCAGCGTGATCCCGCCGGGCAGCGTCGTGCCGGGCGCCAGGGTGGTCGCCTCGGGGGCCGTGGTGTCGGTGGTGTCGTCGGCGACGGCGGTGTCGTCGGGCACGGTGGCCTGGTCGCTGTCATCGCGGTCGGCGCTCGAGTCGTCGTCGCCACCGCGGGTGAGGGCGAACGCGCCGATGCCGCCGATGACCACGATGGCGACGAGCGCCCACGCCCACGTCACGGGGCGCTTGTACCACGGCGGCTTGCCGCTCCCGTCGGGTGAGGACGGGATCGTGGTCTGCGCGGGCGTGGGCGGCGGGCCGATCGGCGGGCCCGCTCCGGGCTGGTGACCCGGCGGCTGGGTCGGCAGGGGCAGCGTCGGTGGGGTCGGCGGCAGTGGCTGGGTGGGCGGCAGCGGATGCGTCGGTTGCGGCGCGCCCGGCGGCGCGAACCCGCCGCCTGCCCCGCTCGGCTCGTCCGAGCCCGGGGGCGGGGATCCGGGGGGCGGCAAGCTCATGCGCCGCACTCTACGCGGGTAGGGATAACCCCCGGGTCGGGATGCCTGCCCGCCCGATCGTGGGAAGCCGGTGGTGCCGCAAGGCTGGAGGCCATGGTTCGCCCCACCTCCGCCGCCGTGGTCGAATGGTCGCACGCCCGATGAACACGACCAGCTTCCCGCCTCCGCTCCCACCGACGCCGCCGAGCCCCCTCGACGTGCCGCGCGACGGGGTGACGCCTGCGCCCGCAGCACCCAGATCGACGGGCCGCATCCGGCGGCTGTTGCGCCCGCTGGTGTCGCTGCGGACCTGGAAGGAGACGCTGTACCTCGTGCTCGACCTGCCGGTCGGCATCGCCACGTTCACGATCCTCGTCACCCTGCTGTCGCTCGGCGTCAGCCTGGTCATCGTCGTGATCGGCATCCCGATCCTCCTCGCGACGATCTGCGTCGGCCGACTCATCGGCGACGCCGAACGGGCACGCGCCCGGGCACTCCTCGGTCTCCACACCCGGGGCCGGCCGAAGCCCGATCTGTCCGGCAACCTCTGGCGCAAGTGCCTGGCGATCGTGGGCGACGGACCTGGCTGGGGCGGCATCGGCTACGGCTTCGCGATGCTGCCCTGGGGGATCGCCACGTTCGTGGTGGCGGTCACCGGCTGGGCCCTGGCTCTCAGCGGGCTCACGATGCCGCTGTTCGGTTGGGATCAGCACATCGAGATCAACGGCACGGTCGTCGACGGCGCCGGCAAGGCCGCGATCATCGCCGCCGGCTTCGTCGGTGGCGCAGTGTTGCTCATCGCCATGCCGTGGGTGGTCCGCGGTCTCACGAACGCCGACCGCTGGATGGTGCGCAACATGCTGGCCCAGAGCCGCGAGGAGGAGTTGGCGACGCGGGTGTCCGAGCTCTCGGTCAGCCGCGACGCGTCGGTGGACAGCGCCGCCGCCGAGCTGCGCCGGATCGAGCGCGATCTCCACGACGGCGCGCAGCAGCGGCTGGTGGCCCTGGCGATGGACCTCGGTCTGGCCCGTGAGCGGCTGGCGTCGGGCGCGGATCCCGAGCGGGCAGCCGAGCTCGTCGCTCGCGCCCACGAGGAGTCGAAGCAGGCGATCGTCGAACTGCGCGAGCTGGTACGCGGCATCCACCCGAGCGTGCTGACCGACCGTGGCCTCGATGCCGCGCTGTCGGCGCTGGCCGCCCGCAGCCCCGTCCCGGTCGACGTCGAGGTCGAGCTGGCCGAGCGCCCCCCGGCGGCCGTCGAGGCGGCGGCCTACTTCGTCGTTGCCGAGGCGCTGACCAACGTCGCCAAGCACAGCGGCGCGTCGGCCGCCTGGGTGCGGGTCACCGAGCGCGACACCCCGCACCGGGTCGTGGTCGAGGTGCGCGACGACGGTCGAGGTGGCGCCCGCCTCGATGCCGGCGGCGGGTTGACCGGCCTGCGCGACCGGGTGCTCGCGGTCGAGGGCCGCCTGCGGATCGCCAGCCCGGAGGGCGGGCCGACGATGCTGGTCGCGGAGTTGCCGTGCGCATCGTGATCGCCGAGGACTCGGTGCTGCTGCGCGAGGGCATCAGCCGCATCCTCGCCGAGTACGGCGACGAGGTGGTCGCCGCCCTCGGCGATGCCGGACGCCTGTTGGCGACGGTGGAGGAGCACGATCCCGACGTCGTGATCGTCGACGTGCGGATGCCCCCGACCTTCACCGACGAGGGACTGCGCGCCGCGGTGGAGCTGCGCGCCCGCCGTCCCGGCACGCCCGTGCTGGTGCTGTCGCAGTACGTCGAGGAGCGCTACGCGACCGAATTGCTCGGCGGCAGCACGGTCGGGGTCGGCTACCTGTTGAAGGAGCGCGTCGCCGACGTCGGCGAGTTCCTCTCGGCGGTTCGACGCGTCGCGACCGGCGGCACGGCGCTCGACCCCGAGGTGGTCGCCCAGCTGCTCAGCCGAACCCGACAGCGCGACGCGCTCGCCGGCCTGACCCCGCGAGAACGCGAGGTGCTCGCGCTGATGGCCCAGGGACTGTCCAACGCGGGGATCGCCGCCCAGCTCGTCGTCAGCGACGGCGCGGTCGAGAAGCACATCTCGTCGATCTTCTCCAAGCTCGGCCTCCCGGCCACCGACACCGACCATCGCCGGGTCCTCGCCGTGCTCAAGTACCTGTAGCGCGCTGCGCTCGCTGTCCCCGTCTGAACGCCTTGTCTGGTCTGAAAGACGCCGGGGCGCTGTGACGCAGGTGGTCCGCACGGTGGTTCTTTCAGAGCGGCCCGTTCTTTCAGAGTCGGACACGGGCGGCGTCGACTCGTCCGCGAGGGTGCCGCGCCGGTAGGAACGTCGGGTGAGCGCGGTCGACGACGTGATGGAACGGCCGCCCGCCGAGGCCGACGCGCGGCCGTGGCTGAGCCTGTGCGTGGTGCTGGCCGCTGCCAGCATCATCGTGCTCGACACGACGATCGTGAACGTCGCCATCCCGACGATCATCCGCGAGTTCGATTCGACGCTGCCGGCGGTCCAGTGGGTGATCACCGGCTACTCGCTGACGTTCGCGTCGATGCTCGTGATCGGCGGCCGACTCGGTGACGTCTACGGGCACCGGCGGATGTTCATCGTCGGCACGGCGATGTTCGGCTTCGGTTCGCTGCTCGCGTCCGAGTCGTGGAGCGTCGGCAGCCTCATCCTCGGTGAGGCCGTCATCGAGGGGCTCGGCGCGTCGCTGATGATGCCGGCGACGCTCGCCGTGCTGTCGAACAGCTTCACCGGCCGCAGTCGGGCCACCGCGTTCGCCGCCTGGGGCTCGATCGTCGGGTCGGCCGCCGCGCTCGGACCCCTGCTGGGGGGATGGCTCACGACCGACTTCTCGTGGCGCTGGTCGTTCCGCATCAACGTGATCGTTGCTCCGATCGCGATCATGGGAGCGCTGCTGTTCGTGCCCCGCGGGCGACCGGTCGGGCGCGACGAGCCGCTCGACATCGGCGGGGCGATCCTGATCGCCACCGGCGTGTTCCTGCTCGTGTTCGGGCTCAGCGAGGGCGGCACGTACGGCTGGTGGGAGCCGCTTCGGGCGTTGATCATCGGAGGCGTCGAGGTCTGGCCGGCGGATGCCCCGGTGTCGTTCATCCCGGTCGTGTTCGCGCTCGCACTCGCCACGCTGTTCGCGTTCTACCGGTGGGAGCGCTGGCGCTCGGCGCACGGTCGCAGCGCGCTGTTCGACTTCGACCTGCTGCACTTCCGCTCGTTCCGGTACGGCTTGATCACGACGACGATCACCGCGATCGGGCAGTTCGGGATGATGTTCGCCCTGGCCCTCTACCTACAGGACGCCCGCCACCTGAGCGCCAAGAGCAACGGGCTGTGGATGCTGCCGTTCGGGGCGTCGATGCTCGCGTCGGCGCCGCTCGCCGGTCGGCTGGTCGGTCGCTTCGGCGGTCCGGTGGTCGTGCGTGCAGGCCTCGTCCTGCAGGCCATCTCGCTCGCCTACCTCGGGCTGCGGGCGTCGGAGACGTCGTCGTTCGCCGAGCTGCTGCCAGGCCTCATCGGGGTCGGCTTCGGGGCCGGGTTCGCATCGTCGCAGTTGACGAGCGTCATCCTCAGCGAGATCCCGCACGCCAAGTCGGGTGTCGCCGGCGGCACGAACAGCACCTCGCGCCAGATCGGTGCCGCGCTCGGCATCGCGACCATCGGGGCGCTGGTCGCGGCCCAGGCCGACGTGCTCGACGGCACCCGGGCGGCGTTGTTCTTCGCCTCCGGGATCGTCGTGGTCGGTGCCTGCTTGTCGCTGCTGATCCCGAACCGGCGCGACGCCACGCTCATCGGTTGAGGGCGCGAAGCCGATCAGGTCAGTGCCGCGCCCAGCGCCGCTTCGGCCCGCTCGCGCAGCGCGACGTTCACCCGCTGGCGCTCGAGCACCTGCTCCAGCGTCTTGACCGCCTGCGGGATCGGGTGCTCGGCGAAGAAGCCGCTCACGTCGGACTCGAGCTCGGGCGTGTTGAGCAGCTTCACCGAGTCGACCATGCGCACGATCGTGTTGCCCGGGAACAGCTCGTTGGCCTGCTGCCAGTGCTGACGCACGAACCGCCAGCCGGTGGGTCCGTTCGTGCGGCTGCCGATGCAGCGGCTGAGCAGGAACGGCGCGTTCTGCGTCTTCACCTCGCCGCTGAGCGCAAGGTCGAGCGTGCGCTGGAAGAGGTCGGGCTCGTCGAACTCGGCGAGCGCGTAGAGGTTGCGGAGCTGCTCTTGCGGCGTGGCCCCGGTGCGGAACCCGCTGAGGAAGCGCTCGTAGTCGTCGGCGTCGCCGTGGGCGGCGACCACGTTCGTCGCCGCGGCGACGAGTTCGGGGTCGGCCCCGGCAGCCTGGGCGAGCACCTCGGCGCAGCGGGCGCTGACTGCCTCGTCGGCGCCGAGCACACCCACGATCGTGACGAGCAGGCCGCGCAGCTTGCTCGTGAGATCGTCCTCGCCTGGTGCCCGCTCCCATCCGAGGCGGTCGAGCGCCGGGCCGGCGAGCGCGGCGATGCCAGCGCGCAGCCGCAGCAGCGGCTCGCCGTCGACGACGCGGGTGAGCCCGCGCAGGGCAGCGGCGATCGCCTGCCACACGTGCAGCTCGTCCTCGCCATCGAAGCCCTGGAGGAAGGCCCACAGGTCGGCAGCGTCGAGGCGGCCGGCGACGACGGCGCTCCAGGTGTCGTCGACCAGGCTGTAGCGCTCGACGGTCGACAGCGACCGCAGCGCGGGCCCGGTCAGCCGTGCGAGCAGTTCGTCGCTGTAGCCGACGCGGTAGAAACCGTGGCCGTTGGCGTTGACGACGATGGTCGCCGTCGCGTCGTGGAGCGGCACGCGGAGCTCGTCCTTCTCGAGCAGCACGACCGACTCGTCCTCGCCGACGCGCAGGTGCACGGGGACGTACCAGAGCGTGGCGTCACCTGCCTCCGGGTCGAACGTGAACCGCTGCTGGCGCAGCACCAGCTCGCCGCGGTCGAGCTCGGCGGTCACGAGCGGGAAGCCGGGCTGCCAGATCCAGCTGTCCATCATCGCCCGCACCGGCTCCGTGCCGCCGCGCTGCACGACGACGTGCTCGATCGCGTCCCACAGGTCGCTGGTCTCGGTGTTCGAGTAGGAGTGGGCGGACAGGTAGTGGCGCACGCCGTCGCGGAACGTCTCCTCGCCGAGGTACTGCTCGAGCATGCGCAGGAGCGCGCCGCCCTTCTGGTACGTCAGGACGTCGAACATGCCCTCCGAGTCGGCGGGCGAGCGGACCTCGTACTCCACCGGCCGGGTGCTGGCCAGGGCGTCGGTCTCGAACGCGATCGAGCGCTCGAGGCTGAACGTCGTCCACCGGTGCCAATCGGGGCGGAACGCGTTGCACGCGGCGACCTCCATGAACGTGGCGAACGCCTCGTTCAACCAGATGCCGTTCCACCACCGCATCGTCACGAGGTTGCCGAACCACATGTGGGCCAGCTCGTGGCTGACGACGTCGGCCACCGTCTCCTGCTCGACCTGCGTGCTCCTGTCGGGGTCGACGAGCAGCAGCGCTTCGCGGAACGTGATGCAGCCGACGTTCTCCATCGCCCCGGCGGCGAAGTCGGGCAGTGCGAGCAGGTCGATCTTGCGGTCCGCGTAGCGGATGCCGTAGTAGTCCGTCAGCCAGCGCAGCGACGCCGCGCCGACCTCGAGCCCGAACGCGCTGAGCGCGTCCTTGCCGGGCACGTGGACGAGCCGCATCGGCACGCCGTCGACGTCGATCGTCTCGGTGACCTCCAGCGGGCCGACGACGAACGCGACGAGGTAGCTGCTCATCTTCATCGTGTCGGCGAAGGAGACGGCGAACTTGCGTCCACCCTCGGCGTGGTGCACGGTGCGGCTGACCTCGGGCCCGTTCGAGATCGCGAGCAGCTCGTCGTCGACGATCAGGGTGATGCCGAACACGGCTTTGAGGTCGGGCTCGTCCCAGCACGGGAACGCCCGGCGGCAGTCCGTGGGCTGCATCTGGGTCGTGGCGATGACGTGCTCGGTGCCCGCGTCGTCCTTGAACGTGCTGCGGTACCAGCCGCGCAGCTTGTCGTTGAGCGTGCCGGTGAACGACACGACGAGCGACACCGGGCCGGGCTGGAGGCCGCCGATCGGGCTGACGACGAGGCGTTCGGTGTCGGGCTGCAGGTGCCACTGGACGTCGCTGCCGTCGACGCGGACCTGGGCGATGTCGAGCTCGATGGCGTTGAGCACGAGCTCGTCGACCGGTTCGACGACGTCGACGGAGATCTCGACGCGGCCGGTGAACGACGCCGCGGCGAGGTTCGGCGCCAGCTCGAGGTCGTAGTGGGTGGGGACGGCGCCACGCGGCAGCCGGTACGGATCGAGGGTGGGGGATTCCTGCAGCGCAGTCACGACGTGCACGGTACACAGGGGGTGCGCGGGTTTCGCCGGGCACCACAACCCCAGCCAGCCCCATCCGAGTGCTTGGTTGCATCCGAGTGTTTCGTGCGGGGGCCACCCGCACGAAACACTCGATGCGCTGAAACACTCGGATGGGGAATGACCGGGCCGCGTCGCGACGAGTCCCGACCGCTCCGAGGTCGCGTCGCGCCGGGTCCGGTCAGGGGCTGAGCACATGTCGCAGTGGGTCCGTTCCGCTCCGGGATGACGGCTGAGTCCTGGCCGCAGTGAGCCCGCATCGCTCCGGGATAACGTCTGCGGCCGTGCCGGGAGCCCGCTACGACGTCGTCGGCATCGGCAA
>CAZMGD010000012.1:0-58528 GCA_964565705.1 uncultured Ilumatobacteraceae bacterium
ACTTCGAGTGCCTCCACGAGGTGAAGCTGATCGTCGACCTGATGTACGAGGAGGGCATCGCCGGGATGCGCTACTCGATCAGCGACACCGCCGAGTACGGCGACGTGACCCGCGGCCCGCGGGTGATCACCGCCGAGACCAAGGCCGAGATGCGCCGCATCCTCGACGAGATCCAAGACGGCCGCTTCGCCGACGAGTGGATCGCCGAGAGCGACAGCGGCCGCGCCCGCTTCAACGAGCTGCGCAAGAAGGGCCAGGAACACCCGATCGAGGTCGTCGGCAAGGAGCTGCGCGCCATGATGCCGTGGATCAGCGCCGGCAAGGCCAAGGTCGCCGACGCCTCCGGCGGTGCCCAGGACTGAGTCGTACTGGTGGCTCGCTGCGCTCGCTGCGGCGCCTGAGCTCGCCGATCCGGGCTCGCTTCGCTCGCAGGGAGTCGTACTGGTGGCTCGCTGCGCTCGCTGCGGCGCCTGAGCTCGCCGATCCGGGCTCGCTTCGCTCGCAGGGAGTCGGCTGCGGCGCCGGATCGTGCGGGCACCCGCGCCGTTCGGGGCGCTCGCCGCGCTCGCGAAGCCTCGGTGGGCTGCTTGGGCGCGTTGCGCGCACGCCGGCGTGCAGTGCGCGCCCACGGGCGGCTGGGTCAGGCGCGCTCGGTGACGGTGTGGCCGCGGGTCGGGGTCCAGGACTCGACGACGAGCTTGGTGGCTTCGGGGTCGAGCCGGGTGATGACGACCTCGTTGATGTCGGCGACGAACATCGTGCCGTCGGGCGGTTCGCTCTGGACCCGAGCGGCGAACTCAGGCTCCTCCTGCTCGAACTCCTGCCAGGACGGCACGCCGATCAGACCTCTGCCGCGGCTCCGAAGAACTGCTCGATCAACGGCAGGTAGTGCTCGAGCGGGTTGCTGGTGAAGGTCGCGTCGAAGGCCCGCTGGTCGTACCGCTCGCAGAACTCGGCCGTCAGGTCGAAGTGCGGCGAGTCGCGGTAGGCGTCGCGCGCGTTGCGGTCGAGACCGACGTGGTGCCAGAAGTAGTAGCCCTGGAACACGCCGTGCTTGGCGACCATCCAGGTGTGGGCTTCGGACACGACCGGCGCGACGATCGCGGCAGCGACGTCCGGATGGAACTGGCCGGGCGACAGCGTGTCTCCGACATCGTGCAACAGTGCGCACAACACGTATTCGTCGCTCTGGCCGTCGCGCTCGGCCAGCGTCGCGGTCTGCAGCACGTGCTCCAGGCGGCTGACCGGGAAACCGCCGTGGTCGCGGCCGAGCATGCGGAGCTGGGTGATCAGGTTCGCGGTCGCCAGCGACCGGTTCTCCGGGAAGTGTTCCTCGATGATCTGCCAGTCGTCGGCGGTGGACTCGGCGAAGGAGTTGAAGGCTGCGCGGCGGTACTCGGTCGTCTGCATGGCGAGCTCCTGGTCGTTGGGCGCGACGCCACGGTAGCCGCCCGAGCTTGGTCCGACCATCGGACAATGTGGAGTGCTCGGTCCAGAGTTCGACGGTGCTCAGCTGTGGGCGGCGAGTGACAGCTCGACGATCAGCTCGGGGAGACGGTCGCTCCAGCGCGAGGGGAACGCGTCGCGCATCGTCCATCCGGCGCGCAGCAGGCCGAGGTGGTGGTCGATGTGGGCGTCCACTCCGTCGGCGTGCACGCGGCACTCCACGCCGATCGCGGCGTCGCCCGTCCCGACGCACAGATCGACGACGCCGCGCCCGACCGGGTAGTCGGCGACGACCGCGAGCCCCCGCGCGGCCGCCTCGGCCGCGACCGTGGCCGTCCAGCCGGTCGGCGGCCCGGTGGTCGGTCGGCGGGGCGGACGCTCGGCGTGGGCCAGCAGCGCCGCGGTGAGTCCGGTCGCGGATCCGGCGTCGCTGGTGACGATCGTCAGCCGCCGCCGGGCTCGGCTCACCATCACGTTGAACAGGTTCGGGTCGTGCACGAAGCGAGCCGAGCCGGCTGGCGACGCAGGGTCGAGCGCGAGCGACACGATCACCTCGTCGCGCTCGCAGCCCTGGAAGGAGTGGACCGTGCCGACGCGCAGATCGAGCGCCGCCAGCTCCTCGCGATCGAACCGGGCCAGCACCGCTTCCTCGATGGCGTCGGCGTGCTCGCGGAACGGTGTCACCAGGCCGAGGCTGCGCACGCCGCGGCCGTGCGCCGCGGCGGTCAGACCGAGCGCGGCGGCCACCTCGGCATCGTTCACCCCACCGTCGCGCGTGCCGCTGACACGCACCACGTCGATGCCGTCGGTGGAGTCGTTGCGCGGATGCCGGGTCGCCACGTGCAGGCGCCCGCCGTAGAACTCGCGGGCCGAGAACTCGATGAGGTGGGGGGCGCTGCGGTAGTGCTGGTCGAGGAGGATCGGCCCGGCCGCGGAAGCCGCAGCATCGAACAGGCTGACGCGACGCACGTCGAGGCGGGCGGCGAGCAGTGGGTCGATGTCGGGGAGGTTGGTGTCGATCGCGGCGGCGACCGCGGCGTCGGCGAGGAACGACACGTGGCGCAGCTGCCGCGGGTCGCCGACGACCACCGCCCGCCGAGCCCGTAACAGGGCGGTCGCCGCAGCGAGTTGATCGACCTGGGAGGCCTCGTCGATGACGACCACGTCGAACATCGCCGGCGTCGCCGGCAGCAGGTCGTCGATGTCGCGCAGCGATCCGACCCACAGAGGCAGTGCCCGTGCGACGGCACCGCCCGGGATCGCCCCGAGCCGCTCGCGCCGTTGCGCCCGCCCGGCGCGCAGCGCCGTCGCGACGGCCCCGATCGCGCTGCGTTCGTCCGTGTGGAGGCGCGAGCGATCGCGCGACGCGGCGTTGAGCCAGGCGCCCACAGCAAGCCGGTGCGCGTCTTCGGCGGCGGCCAGCGGCGCCCACAGGCGATCGAGCGTGATGCCGCCCGCCGCCGCCGCATGCGTCGCCCGCCGTCGACGCTCGGCGGCGCGCAGCGCGTCGGCGAGCGCGTCGAGCGTCGGGTCGTCGGCCCGCGCGATGGCGGCCAGCTGCGCCGAGCTGCGGCGTGACCGGCGCCGGCGCCACCAGCGGCGATCGCTCGCTCCGGCCAGCAGTGAGCGGGCCAGCTCGAGGTCGGTGTCGGTGTCGAACAGGCCCGGGGCGACGATCCGATCGTGGAGATCGGCGTCGACGTCGCTCGTGATCGACGCCTCCGTCTCCAGGAGCTCGGCCACGGCGAGACGCAGCCGGGCATGCTCGTCGCCCCGACGCGTCGCCTCCCGCAGGTGGCGCTGCACCTCGCCGCGGGGCAGCTCCGACGACCCCGATCCGGCTAGGCGCTGGGCCAGCTCGTCGCGTCGGACCGACGATCCGAACACCACCGGGTCCGGGCCGGGCACCCGCTCGAGGAGAGCGATCAGCGCATCGACCGCGGCGTCGCTCGGCGCAGCGACGAGGACGCTGCGGCCCTGTGCAACGGCGTCGAGCGCGATCGCCGCGACCGTCTGCGACTTCCCGGTGCCCGGCGGTCCGGACACGACGGTCACGGCGTCGCGTCGCGCGGTCGCGACCGCCTGTCGCTGTGCTGGGTCGAGCACGAGCGGCGACATCGCGTCGAACCCGTCGGCCGGCTCGCTCGTGGCGAGCCCGTACAGGTGGTGGAACGAGGTCACCGGCAACGGCCGCGCGCCCCAGCTCCGCAACGTGGCCGCCGAGCTCACCGGAGGGGGCGGAGCGTCGGCCAGGTACACAGCGGCGGCGACGAAGGCGACGGGTGCCACGAGCTCGGCCGGCTGGAGCGGCAGGGCGCGCACGGATGCGTCGGGGAAGCCGGCCGCCGCTGCGGCCCCCGCTGCCCACGCGCTGAGCCGCGGCAGCCGGGCGAGCAGCGCCGGGTCGATCGAGGCGTCCGACGCGGCGAGGCCTCCACCACCGATCTCCACCGGTTCGAGCGCGACGCGGGCGGCGGGATCGGCGACGACCGCAGAGACCTCGGCGTCTCCCGCCGGCAGCAGGTTCACCCAGTCCGGTGAGCACCGAACGGGCATCGACACCAGCGGGAACCGCACCGGACCGTCGTCCGTGTGGCCCACGATCCAGATCCAGCCGAGCCGTAGCAGCGACTCGCCACGGTGGAGTTCGGCCCGGGTGACGAGCAACCGGAGTCCGGGCGCGTCCCCCTCGCGCGGCAGCGCGACCCGGTAGTTGGCGAGGACGTCGACCATCCTGGCTGGCACCCAGCTCATCCGGTCCTCGGGTGTCAGTCGCGACGGGGCGCGCCGGTCGGAGACGGCGAGCTCGGCGAAGGCACGCAGGATGCGCCGGGCGACGTCGTCCTCCATCGACCGGACGGTAGACGACCGCCGCGTCCGAGTCTGTGTGACGACCCCGTTCTGTGCGACGTGAGATCGCTGTGACCCAGCTCGGACGCGCACGCCGTCACACAGACCTGAGATGTCACACAGTCGCGGACACGCCGCGACGGCGGCCCTCGTCACCATAAATCCGACTTGAAGGGTCGGGAATTCCGGGCGTAGCCTCGCCCGCCATGAGTGAACAGTGGGGATTCGAGACCCGTCAGATCCACGCCGGCCAGTCGCCGGATCAGGCGACCAATGCCCGAGCCGTGCCGATCTACCAGACGACCAGCTACACGTTCAACAGCGCCGAGCACGCGGCGAACCTGTTCGGGCTGGCCGAGATGGGCAACATCTACACCCGGATCGCCAACCCCACGCAGCTCGTGCTGGAGTCGCGCATCAGCGCGCTGGAAGGCGGCGTCACGACGGCCGTCGGCCTGCCCGGCGCCCTCGCCGTCTCGTCGGGCCAGGCTGCCGAGTTCCTCGCGATCTTGTCGCTGGCCAACGCAGGCGACCACGTCGTCGCCTCGCCGTCGCTGTACGGCGGCACCTACAACCTGCTGCACTACACGCTGCCCAAGATCGGCATCGAGGTGACCTTCGTCGACGATCCCGACGACCTCGACCAGTGGCGGGCGGCGGCGCGGCCGAACACGAAGCTGTTCTTCGGCGAGGTGCTGGGCAACCCCCGCGCCGACGTGCTCGACCTGGAGGGCGTGTCGCAGGTGGCCCATGAGGTCGGCGTGCCGCTGGTCGTCGACAACACGATCCCGTCGCCGTACCTCGTGCGCCCGCTGGAGTGGGGCGCCGACATCGTCGTGCACTCGATGACCAAGTTCATCGGCGGTCACGGCACGTCGATCGGCGGGGTGATCGTCGACGGCGGCAAGTTCGACTTCTCCGCCAGCGGCCGCTTCCCCGGCTTCACCGAGCCCGACCCGAGCTACAACGGGCTGCGCTACTGGACCGACCTCGGCCCCGGCGCGTTCATCCTCAAGACCCGCCTGCAGCTGCTGCGCGACCTCGGCGCGGCGACGACACCGTTCAACTCGTTCCTGTTCCTGCAAGGCCTGGAGACCCTGTCGTTGCGGATGGAACGACACTTCGCCAACGCACAGAAGGTGGCCGAGTACCTCGCCGCGCGCGACGAGGTCGAAGAGGTGTTCTACGCCGGCCTGCCCAGTCAGGCGTGGCACGAGCGGTTGAAGAAGTACGGCGCGGAGCGCGGGTACGGCTCGATCATCGCGTTCAACATCAAAGGTGGGCGCGACGCCGGGGCCCGCTTCGTCGATGCGCTCGAGTTGCACAGCCACGTCGCCAACATCGGTGATGTGCGCAGCCTCGTCATCCATCCGGCGAGCACGACGCACAGCCAGCTCAACCCGGACGAGCAGCTCGCTGCCGGCGTCAACCCCGGCCTCGTGCGCTTGTCGGTCGGGCTGGAGACGATCGACGACATCATCGCCGACCTCGACGCCGGCTTTCGGGCGTCCAAGGGGAGCTGATCGGTTTCGAGGGATCGATAGCCTGAGCGGATGGCCAGGCCGACCCTCCAGCAGCTCTCCTACCTCGTCGCGATCGCTGACGAAGGCAACTTCCGGAAGGCCGCGCACTCGTGCTTCGTCTCGCAGCCGGCCCTCAGCACGCAGATCAAGGAGTTGGAGCGCCGGCTCGGCGCGACCCTCATCGAGCGGACACCGCGAGGGGCGGTGCTGACCCCGGCCGGGCGCGTCGCCGCCGCCGACTCCCGACGGGTGCTGCAGATCGTCGATGACCTCGCTGCCGCGGTCGACGCCGACGCGTCGGACATCACCGGCGAGTTGACGCTCGGCGTGATCCCGACGCTCGCGCCGTACGTGCTCCCGACGATCGTGTCCGTTCTGACCGCCCGCCACCCGCTCGCCGAGCTGCGCGTGCGCGAGCTGCGCACCGAGGTGCTGCTGGACGAGCTCGCCAACGGGACGCTCGACCTCGGTCTGATCGCGACGAGCGACACCCCCGCAGGCGTCGTGCACCAGCCCCTCACGCCGGATCCGTTCCTGCTGGCGACGAGTGCGACCGACGAGCTGGCCGACGAGCCGGGGCCGGTGTCGGTCGGGGTGCTGGCAAAGCGCCCGGTGCTGCTGCTCGAGGACGGGCACTGCCTGCGCGATCAGGCGCAGTCGGTGTGCGACCTCGTCGACGCCTCGACCAAGACGGTGTACGACACGAGCCTGGCGACGCTCGTACAGATGGTGGCGGCGGGCCAGGGGGTGACCCTGCTGCCGACCAGCGCGGCGGCGGTCGAGGCTCGGCCGGGCAACGGCATCGTGACCCGTCACTTCGACGACCCCGAGCCGTCACGGACGATCGCGCTCGTCTGGCGCGGCAGCAGCCCGCGCTCGGCGCACTACCGCGATCTGGCCGACCGCTTCTCCGCCGCGCTCGGGACGACGACGGATCGAGCCGCCCGGGCGTGACGCACCGGGCGGCTCGAGACCTGGGGGAGCAGTGGGTCAGGCTGCCTGGTCGAACCAGGTGCCCAGTTCCTGGATGTCGCCATCGAGCTCGCGGCCGCCGTCGCTCGGCGCGTCGGCGTCGGTCGGCAGGTAGGCGTTGATCCATCCGGCGATCGACGCGACGACGATCGTCCCGATCACGAGGGGCGTCTCCTGCACGCCGACCACGACGTGCAGGAACGTGGCGACGAGGAGGGCGACGATGCTGATCGAGCTCGCCAGCATCACCGTCTCGACGCGCCGCAGGCGGGCGGTGCGTGGGAAGCCGTGCGGTGCGAACCCGAGGACGTTCATCGCTTCCATAGACGCTCACACTTGCCCGCTGGTGTCGCGTTTCAACGACTTTTTACGCGATTGCAGTCATCGTCACGCGACCGGAACACCAGCGACGTTCGTTCACGCCGCGGCCATCGCTGATTCATACGCGTCAGCGAGGTCGTAGAGGGCCTGGCGCCCGTCGCCGGCGTAGCTCGATCCGTGCATGAGAGCGAGCGTGGTCGGTCGCAGGTCGCCGAGCGCGCGCAGCACGCCCGCCGTGTTCGGAGCGAGGCAGGTGGCGTGGAAGATCGCCTCTGCGGCGAGCGCCGGGGCGACGATGTCGTCGCTCGTCAGCGCCGGGCAGGCGCCGAGGTGGCTGAACAGGTCGCCGCACAGCAGGGTCTCGGTCGTCTCCTCGAACAACACCTGCGCCTCCCAACCGTGGGGGACGTGCGGGGTCGGGATCTGGCGCAGGCGCTTGCCCCCGATGTCCAGCACCTCGCCGTCGGCGAGCGCTCGCGGCGGCCGATCGCAGAGGTCGTTCAGCGACACATCGCAGCCGAGGGCACCGTGGGCCACCTGGCTGCCGGGTGCAGCGGCGAGCCACATGTTCATCGAGCCGCACTCGTCGGCCTCGACGTGGCCGAACGTGATCCAGCGCAGCCGTTCCACGGGGATGATGGTCGAGACCGCCTCGGCCACGAACGGGAACAGCCCGCGCATGCCCGTGTGGAACAGGAGCGGCTCCTCGCCGCGCACGAGGAACTGGTTGAACGTGAAGCCGTCGGGCCCGACGTCGGGGATCCAGGTCGAGATCCGGTAGATGTCGTCGGCGATCTCGGTGATGGTGGGTTGCATGGTGTCCATGCCCGGAAGGCGTTCAGCGCCGGGACGATCCGTTCACTCCGGACTGAACGATCCACGGGAGATCGTCCGGTGGCGGTTGGTACGAGCAGTAGGTGCCGGTCCGCACGGCTCGATCGAGCGCCGCGCCGGCATCGGGGAGGCTGTCGGCGATCTTGCCGATCGATGCCCGGATCGCGCGGGTGACGTTGAGCCGGGCGCGCTCGACGACGGATGCCTCACGTCGTTCCCGGCCGCCGAGGCCGAACGCGGCGGCGAGCTCGCGCACCAGCCGGTCGAGCTCGTCCTGCAGCGACTCGGCGTGTTCCAGCATCCCCGCTCCGAGCGCGTCGTCGATCTCGGTGCGCAGCGCCTCGACTCGGTGCCGGTACGCGGCACGTGCACGCGCGTCGAGCGCGGGCCCTGCGTCGCCGAGCGCACGCCGGTCCACACCGCTCGCGTCGACACCCTCGACGCGGTCGACGAGGTCGAGCGCGTGGCGTTCCGCGCCCGGGCTGGCGATCAGCAGGGCGAGGTACCGCAAGCCTTTGGTGTCGCCCAGCTGCACCCGCACCCCGTCGTGGGCGGCCTCCCACCCCGTGCCGCGGCGGCGCAGCGTCGCCGCGGACGGCGCCGGCGGCTCGGGTGCCCGGATTCGTTCGAGCTCTGCGGCGGCCGTTTGGTGGTCCAACGCCATCCGCCGTGGATCGAGCTCCTCGACGAGTTGCTCGAGGATGGCCGTCGCCGCTTGCGTGTCGCCGGACGCAGCGAGCAGACGAGCTCGGCTGGTGTCGGCCCTCGCCCGCCCGGCCGGGTGGTGCACCGATCGCGCCCGCCCGGCGAGCTGCTCCGCCGCCAGCGACGCCGCGGGCAGGTCGCCGGCAGACACCTCGATCTCGACCAGCGTCGCCAGCAGCTCGATGGCGCGCAGCACGTCGTTGCCGACCGAGCGCAGGCCGCGGCGGGTGGCCGTGCGAGCGAGATCGAGGTCGCCGCGGGCCAGGTGCAGTCGCGCCCAGGGCAGCAGTGCCTCCATCGAGCCGTCCTTGCCGAGCAGCAGCCGCTCGGCGTCATCGAGGCGGCCCTGGCGGATGCGCAGCTCGGCGAGCCCGATCGCCGGGTGCCACGACGTGCCCTCGCCCATCACCTCTTCGAACCGCGCGATCGCGGCGACGAGCAGCTGCTCTGCCTCGTCCCATCGCCCCATCCCGACGAGGAGCGCCGCCTGCACGCTGTCACAGTGACTGGACAGGAAGGCGGCCTCGGGTCCGTTGTCGGATGCCAGGAAGCCGCGGCCGGCGAGGAGGCCGCGCCACGAGCCGACGCGGTCGTAGTCGCCCGACACGTAGCAGGCCGTGAAGAAGGAGCAGACCGACTTGCACGCCGCGCCGCGATCGTCGGCGGGGCCACACGCCAGCGCCATCGCCTCGTCGATCATCGCCATCCCGGTCGCCACGTCGCCGAGCTGCACGCGAGCGAGGCCGGCGTCGGCGAGCGCCTTGGTCTCGAGGTTCACGTCACCGAAGCGTCGGGCGCGATCGAGGGCCAGCTCGGCGTCGGCGAGCAGCGTCTCGGGATCGTCGACATCGCAGCCCATCGCGGCCACCGCCGCCCACCCCTGCTCCAGGCAGGGCGGCTGGTCGGCGACCAGTCGTCTCGCCCGGGCGAACCAGGCCCGGCCGGCGGTCTGGTTGCCGAGAGCGTTGGCGTAGACGTCGCCGAGCCGGACGCAGGCCATGGCCGCCATGCACGCATCCCCCGCGGCGGTGAACCCCCGCACGGCCGCCGAGAGGTGGGCGACGAGCGCGGGGAGGTCGAGCGCGGAGTACGCCGCGTCGGCGCGCGCGAGCGCCTCGCGCGCGGCGTCGCCGTCCTCGACCACGCGCACAGACTGCCACCATGGTCCGACGGGCCGCGACAGGCGGTCGCGTAGGCTCGGCTCGATGGGCGACGTCGTGTTCCACCTCGCGCTCGCCGCCGACTGGGCGGCTGCCCGCGCGGCGGGTGAGTACCGCACGAGCACCCGCGGCCGGACCTTGGAGCAGGAGGGGTTCATCCACTGCAGCCGGCTCGACCAGGCCGTCGGCGTCGCGTCGAGGTACTTCGGCGGCGCCGGTCCGCTCGTGCGGTTGTACGTCGACCGGGGTCGGGTGTCGGCGCCGGTGATCGATGACCCGGTGTCCGGGCGCGACGAGACCTATCCGCACATCTACGGCCCGTTGAACCTCGACGCGGTGATCGCGACGTCGGCCACCGAGCCGATCGCCGCGGCCGAGCCGGGTTGGGCGGCCCCTGGTCGCCCGCTGACCGTGGGGGTCAGCGGGCACCGGCACCTGCTCGATCGCACCGACACCGAGGATCGGGTGGCGTCGGTGCTGGCGACGCTCGCCCAGCGTGCGTCCGCGCACGGCTGGCACGTCGTGTCCGCGCTGGCCGAGGGTGCCGACCGGATCGTCGCCTCCGCCGCCCTGGACGCCGGCGCCGGACTCGACGTCGTGTTGCCGCTCGACGTCGACGACTACGCCCGTGACTTCACGGCGCCGGGATCCCGCGCCGAGTTCGAGTCGCTGATCCAGCGAGCGGACTCGGTCTCCGTGACCGGCGCCTGGCCCGACGGCAGCCGCGAGCGGGCCTACGCCAACGCCGGCGAGGCGATGCTGAACCGCTGCGACGTGCTGGTCGCGCTGTGGGACGGGCAGCCCGCCCGAGGCGTCGGTGGCACCGCTGACGTGGTCGCGGCCGCCGAGGTCGCCGGGTTGGAGACGATCGTCGTGGCGGTGCGCCGCGAGTCGGCGCCGTGAGCTTCCTCTCGTCGGAACGTCGCCGCTGGTACCTGCTGGCAGGACTCTGGCTGATCGTCATCGTGCTCGGCTACGGCGGGTTCGTGCAGCAGTCGAACGAGGCCGACCTCGGGCGGACGGGGCTGGACAACCTCTATCTCACCCTCCAGCTGGCGACGCTCGACTACGACGGTGGCGACGCGGCGATCAACTGGCGGTTGCAGATCGCCCGGTTCGCGGCGCCGGTGATGGCGGCATCCACGTTGCTCCAGACGGCATCGGTCGTGTTCCGTGACCAGTTCCAACGGTGGCGACTTCGCCGGTGGGCGGGGCACACGGTCGTGTTCGGGCTCGGGCCGGTCGGATCCCGCCTGGCGGTGGCGCTGGCCGCCGACGGGCGCTCCGTCGTGGGTGTCGACGCCGCCGGGTCGCCGGGCATCGACGACCTGCGCGGCCGCGACATCCCTGTGGTGACCGGCGATTCGACCGATCCGGCGGTGCTGCGCGCCGTTCGCCCGGTCCACGCCGCGACCGTGGTCGCCGCGCACGCGGACGATGCCGCGAACGTCACGGTGGCGACGACCGTGGCCGGCCTCCCCTTTCCGCCGCGCCGCTCGGCGCTGCGCTGCGCCGTGCACCTCGACGAGCTGGCCCTTGCCGAGCTGCTGACCACCCGCGGTCTCGTCGGGTCCGGCGCCGTGCGGACCGAGTTCTTCAACGTGCACGCCGCGGCCGCGCGGTCGCTGATCGAGGCGCAGCCGACGGCGCTCGCCGGCGAGCAACCGCACCTCGTCGTCGTCGGCTTCGGCCGGTTCGGTGCCAGCACCGCGGTCGCGGCCGCGCAACGGCACGAGCGAGCGGACCGGCTGCGGGTGACGGTCGTCGATCCAGACGCCTCCGGGAAGTGGCAGGCACTGGTGATGAAGCACCCCGGGGTGGAGGATCGCATCGACGTCCGGTGCCTCGACATCGACCTCGAGGCACCGACGCAGGACGTCGCGACGCTCTTCCTCGCCGCCCTGGACGACCCGCGCCCGACGCTCGTGGTGATCGCGACCGACGACGAGTCGGATGCGTTGACGACCGGGCTGTTCGTGTACCACACGATCGCCGACACGGACGTACGCGTCGTCGTGCGCACGCAGTCCGACGCCGGCCTCGCCGCGGTCGTCGGTTCGGTCGACGCCTCCTCGGCGTTTCCGGGCCTGACCGTGTACCCGTTCCTCGATCGAGCGTGCACCGCCGACGTGGTGGAGGGCGGTATCCGCGAGCAGATCGCGCGCGGGGTGCACGCCGATCACGTCGCCCATGGCGCGACCCCGGGCGTCGGCCTGCACCGCCCGTGGGAGGAGCTGAGCGACGACGAGCGGGAGAGCAGCCGGGCGTCCGCCGACGGGATCGTCGCTGGCCTCACCGGTGCCGGCTATCGCCTCGTGCCCCTCGCTCGATGGGACGCGACGCCTGAGCCACTCGACGCCGACGTCCGCGATCGCCTCGCGGCCGCCGAGCACGAGCGGTGGCGCAGCGAGCGGCTCGCCGCCGGCTGGACGTACGGCAAGGTCCGCGACGACTCGACGCGACAGAACCCGCTGCTGGTGCAGTGGGCCGACCTCCCCGCCGACGCGAAGGAACGCAACCGCGACGCGGTCGACCTGATCCCGGCACAGCTCGCTCGCGCTGGGGTCGCGCTCGTGCGCTGACGTCAGTTCCGGGCCTGGAGCGCCTGGATCATCGCGTCGAGCTGCTGCACCATCGGCGCCAGCTGCGGGTGCGGCGCGGCGGCGGCTCGCGCCTCACCCAGGGCGGCGAGCGCTTCGGGTACGCGGCCGAGCAGCCCGAGCAGCTCGCCCCGGTTGGCCGTGGCGAACAGCGCGCCTTGACCGTTGCCCGACGCCTGGGCGATGCGCAGTTGCTCGTCGACCGCGGCGAGCGCGCCGTCCAGGTCGCCCTGGTACCGCAGGGCGATGGCCCGGTTGCCGACGCAGGCGGCGAGCCCGATCGTGTTGCTCGTCCGCCGGCAGATCGCCTCCTGCTCGTCGAGCAGCGGGATCGCCTCGGCCAGGATCGTCTGGTCCACGCTCGACGCGTCGCCGGGCACGCCCTGCGGCTGGGCGCGGTTGATCAGCAGCAGCGCCCGCTCGCCGAGCGCCCGCTGCAAGCCGTCGTCGTCGCCGAGGGAGCGGCTCGCGTCGGCGAGCGTGACCCACAGGCGTTCGGCCGTCGCCGTGTCGCCGACCTGGTAGGCGATGCCGATGCCGAGCTCGCCCCACTGCTTCGCCGCTGGCGCGCTGCCGAGCGTCATCGCCGACGCCGCTGCCGACGCGAAGTCCGCCGCCGCGCCAGCCAGGTCGCCGGTCGCCTGGCGCAGCTGCCCGCGGTTGGCGAGCATCGGCAGCAGCAGGGAGTGCGACTCGGCGTCGCGCAGCACCGGCTCGGCCGCGGCGTACGCGGTGAGCGCGTCGGGGTAGCGCCCAGCGGCGATCGCCAGCGTGCCCAGGTTGGCCTGGGCCGCCGCCACGAGTTGCGGGTTGCCGCTGGACTCGGCGACGCGGAGCTCCTCCCGGTGCGCGTTCTCGCAGCCGGCGAGATCGCCCTGCTCGCGTCGCGCCGTCCCGATGATGCCGAGCGCGCTCGCGACCACCGCGCGATCGTCGACCTGGCGCGCGGTCAGCTCCGCCTCGCGGGCGAAGCGTTCGGCGCCCGGCCAGTCGCCGCTGTTGCTCGCGATCTGCGCACGTCCGCCGAGCACGCGCGACAGCAGCGTCGCGTCGTCGAGGCGGCGGGCGTGCTGCTCGGCTTCCTCGGCCGCAGCACTGGCGGACGTCATGTCGCCGCTCGCGGCGTACATGTTGACGTGGTTGACGAGCCCCTCGACGAGTCCCCGGACATCGCCCAGCTCGCGGGCCGTCGCCACGTGCGCGGCGGACAGCTCCAGCGCCGCACCGACGTCGCCGCGATCCATCAGCACGACGGCCTGCGCGGCCTGGGCGCGTGCGGTGCCGGGCCGATCGGCCAGGTCGCGGCAGATGCGCTCCTGCTCGCGCATCAGGTCCAGCGCCGCGCCCAGCCGCCCGGTTCGGCGCATCAGCTCGGCACGGTTGCCGAGGCTCGCCTGCAGCCCGGCCAGGTCGTCGCGCGACCGGCAGATCGCCTCCTCCTCGGCGCTGAGCGCGAGCGCCTCGTCGAGACGGCCGAGGTCGCGGGTCACCATCGCCAGGTTGCCGAGCGCAACTGACAGCATCGCCTGATCGCCCGCCGCGCGGCACCGCTGCGCTGCTTCGCCCAACGGCGCCTCCGCGCCGGCTGCATCACCGCGGAGCCACCGCGCCGCGCCCTGGTTCACGAGCGCGGCGCGCAGCGCCCCGTCACCGGTGCCGGGCGCCTCGGTGGAGGCCTCCGGTCGCTGCCGAGCCGCAGCCACCAGGTGGTCGTTGAGGCGCAGCGACTCGTCGGGATGGCCGAGGTCGGCGAGCAAGCGGGCGACGCCCCACACCAGTTGACGCCGCGGGCCGGCCGGATCGGCCACGTCGTACGCCGCCGGGTCGTCGAGCACGGCCCGGTACACGTCGGGCACCCGGGCCCCGGCCTCCGCGGCGCGCGCCCACCAGCGGCGCACGTCGTATGGCGCCCGCCGGTAGGCCGTCTCCGCGAACGCCAGGTCGCCGAGCGTGGCCACCAGGCCTGCGGTGTCGCCGGCGGCGATCTGCTGCCACGCCAACTCGTCGACCACCCGGTCGCCGAGCGGCTGCTTGGCGAAGTAGGTGGCGAGCCGGGAGTGAGCGGCGCGGCGCGCGTCATCCGTGGTCAGGTACCGGTCCTCCACCGCCTGCCGGATGTGGTGGTTGGCGAACCCGACCAACCCGTTGCGGTCGACGAGGTGGCCGAGCGCGGCCAGGTACACGGGGGAGAGCGCGGCGCGGGGCAACGGTTCGCCGGGGACCACGCTGAGGAGGTCGCGCAGTTCGGCCTCGCTCAACCCGCGGTGCGCGGCCCACAGCGACGTGAACAGGTCGCCGACCAGGCCCGGTCGGTCGCGCTCGAAGTCGCGTTCGAACCGAGCCAGCACCTGTTCGAGCAGGTCATCGATCGTCGCTGCGGCGAGCAGGCGATCCATCACCGTGCCCAGCGTGAAGTGGTCGCCGTGCTGGCGCAGCTCGTCCAGCACCGTGCGCAGGAACAGCGGACTGCCAGCCTGGGGCGCCGCGGTCAGTCGCGACAGGTGCACCTCGTCGAGGCCCTTGGCGTAGCGGGCGAGGAACTGCACGGCGAGCGCGCGGCGCTCGTCGGGGTGCAGCGGCGGCAACCCGGTCGCTGCCCATCCCCGGCCCTGCACGGCCTCCGTGGGACGTCCGCCGCTGGAGGTCAGGACGAGCCGGACGCCGTCGGGCACCTGGCGTGGCAACCAGGTCAGGTCGGGAGCGCCGTCCTCGTCGTCGAGGCGGTCCAGGCCGTCGAGCACGACGATCGGGTGCAGGGCAGCGGCAGCGGTGAAGGCCTGTGCCAGCGCGCTGCGCAACGACACGTCCTCCTGCAGCGCGTCGGGCCCAGGTGGATCGACGCTGCGCAGGCGCGCCAGCTCGGTGACCAGGCGCCGGACGAGCGACCGCCAGCCGGCCGCCGCCGGGTTGGCGCCGACGTAGTGCTCGACGACCCGGTCACCGCCGTCGCGCCGGGCACGGGCCCAGGCCGCGACGGCGGCCGTGGAGCCGGCGCCCGACTCGGCGCTGACCAGCACCGGGGTACCCCCGCGGTCCACCGCCGCGTCGAGGTAGGTGGTGATCGCCGGGCGCTCGACGAAGCCCGCGGTGCGGGCGAGCGCGTACGCCTCGTGGTCGGCGTTGTCGCGCTCAGAGGGGTCCGGTGGCGTGGGGTCGGGGTAGAGCGCTTCGATCAGCGCGGTGAGGTCGGCGAGCACCTGCTCGCCGAGCTGCACGGGATCGGCGAAGTCGCGGGCGGGGTGACCGCTGCCGCGCACCCTCCCCCGCAGGTCGTCGAGGGCAGCGCGACCCGTGTCGCTGTCCTCGACGTAGGTCGGTCGCTCGTCGTCGCCGACGGTGTCCAGCCACGACGGATCGCGGAGGTAGAACAGCGCGTGACCGGCTGCAGCCGGGTCGTTGAGGACGCCGTGGAGGATCTCGAGCTCGGTGACCGAGCGTCCGAGACCCGATGTCAGCCATCCCATACGTTCGGCGAGAGCGGCCGGGATCGCGTCCGGCACCCAGCCGTAGCGCTGACCCAGGAGGCCGATGAAGAACGGGCGCGTGCGGTCGATCTCGTCGAGGCAGATCGCGAGCACGTCGCCTTCCGCCTTCTGCTCGTCGGTGACACCCCAGCGCAGGTCGATCTCGCCCCACGTGACGCCGCGCTGCTCGCAGAGCCGGCGGATCTGCGGGAAGACCCGCTTCACCAGTTCGTCGCGTTCGGCCTGCATGTCGCGGAACGTGCTGGAGACGAACACTCGCACGACGCGAGGAGCTGGATCGCTGGCGCCCATTGCCGCGATCCTGCCAGGCCCACGCGGTGCCTGCGGCGGTGGGTAGCGTCGCCCGACGGTGATCGGCACCGACCATGACTGAGCTGACCGCCCGCGGGGCGCTTGCCGATCGCGGGGTCCGATCGCTGTTCCTCACCAGCGCCGCGCTCTGGTGCGCGGTCACCATGCAGGCCGCGATCATCGGCAAGCAGGTGTACGACATCACCGACAGCGAACTGGCGATCGGCCTGGTCGGCCTCTGCGAGTTCCTGCCGGCCCTGTTGCTGGTGCTCGTGTCGGGTCCGGTGGCCGACCGGTTCAACCGTCGGATCGTCGCGTCGATCGCGATCGGCGGCGAGATCGCCTGCGCGGTGGCGCTGGCGGTCTACGCATCGACGTCGCCGACCTCGGTGCTGCCGATCTACCTCATCGCCTTCGCGTTCGGTGTGGCTCGTTCGTTCCTCAACCCCGCGCTGCGGGCGATGCCACCGATGGTGGCGCCGACGGGCGGGCTGCCGCGGGTGATCGCGCTCAACTCGCTCGGGTTCACCGCGGCGACGATCATCGGGCCGGTCGCCTCCGGGTTCCTGTACAGCGCCGAGGTCTGGCTGCCGTACGCGGCGTCGGCAACGATCATGGGGATCGGCCTCGTCTCGTTGTCGCGGGTCGTCTTCCTGCGCCAGCCACCGCCCACCACCGAGCGGCCGACGGTGCACACCGCGATGGAAGGTCTCCGCTTCATCCGCGCTACGCCGATCCTGCTCGCCGCGATCGCGCTCGACCTGTTCGCCGTGCTGTTCGGTGGGGCGGTCGCACTGCTGCCGGCGATCGCCGAGGACCGGCTGCACGTGGGCGACATCGGCTACGGCTGGCTGCGGGCGGCGCCGGGCATCGGGGCCGGGCTGATGGCGGTGATGCTCGCCGTCCGGCCGGTGCGCCGCCACGTCGGGCGCACGCTGTACGCGGCCGTGGCGGTGTTCGGCCTGATGACCGTGGTGCTCGGCGCCACGAGCAGCTTCGTGGTCGCGTTCCTCGCGCTCGTCATGCTGAGTGGCGCCGACATGATCAGCATGTTCGTGCGGTCCACGGTCGCGCCGCTGGTGACGCCGGAGGACAAGCGCGGGCGTGTGCTCGCCGTCGAGTCGGTGTTCATCGGCGCGTCCAACGAGCTCGGTGCGTTCGAGAGTGGGCTCGCCGGGCAGGTGCTCGGCACCCAGGCGGCGGTGATCGGCGGTGGGCTCGCCACGCTCGCCGTCGTCGGGGTCTGGTGCGTCCGGTTCACGGAGTTGCGCGACGTCGATCGCTTCTCCGACCTCGAACCGGCCAGCGAAGGTGTCGGGCCACCGTTGTGAGCTGCCACCATCGCCGCGCGGACCACCAATAGACTCTCCGGGTCCCGGCGCAGCCCCCGCGCGCCGACACCTGTACCGCCATGACCCATCGTCACCTCCGCCGCGCCGCCCTCGCCGTGTCCCTCGCGATGCTCGCTGCCTGCGGCAGCGCCGGCGCCACCGACCAGCAGCCGAGCGGCACGATCGGCGGCGTCGGCGTGCTGCCGGACCAGGCCGACGGCTCAACCGTCGCTCCGATGTCCGCGGCGCCCGACGATTCCTCGGGGTCTCCCGCCTCGACCACGTCGGCATCGCCGACGAGCTCGACCGAGCCGGGTTCGACGAGGGCGCCATCGATCGCCGAGCGGGTCAGTGGCAACCGCTTGCTGATGGTCGGCGACTCGATCTTCGCCGCGACCGCGCAGCGCTACGGCGGGGAGGCCTGCACGACGCTCGTGCCGCTCGACTGGCAGGTCGACGTCGAGGCCGAGTCCGGCCGGGCGATCGACTTCGGCGAGCGGGTCGTGCGCCAGATGATGCCGCAGGGCTGGGACGTCGTCGTGTTCTTCCTCGGCACGAACTACGGCGGCAACGAGGTCGGCTACCGGGAGTACCTCGTCAAGGCGCTCGACAGGATCGGTCCGGACGTCCCGGTGGTGCTGCTCACGACCACGGTGTACGCCGAGAAGCAGAACGAGGTGAACTCGATCATCTGGGACGAGGCGTCGCGACGCCCCAACATCACGGTGCTCGACTGGGCCACGATCTCCGAGCAGCCCGGCATGCTGTCGGGCGACGGCTACCACCCGAGCGACACCGGCCGCCAGGTGATGGTCGACGCGATCTCGCTGCTCGTCGGCCAGGCCCCCGTCGCGCCGGGCAAGTGCCTGCAGCCCAAGAACCGCGCCGACGTCCCCAACACCCCCGGCGCCCCGACGACGACCAGGCCGAACTCCGGCGGCGGTGGCGGGACGACCACGACGACCAAGCCCCCCACGACCGCCGCAGCGACCACCGCCCCCGCCACGACCGTCCCGCCAACCCGCCCCGCGGACACGACGACGCCCCCAGCGACCACGGCCCCCGCCCCGGCCACCCCCGCGCCAACCGGCGCCCCGGCCACCACAACGCAGCAGACGCCAGCACCCACCACCGCCCCGGCGAGCGCGGCGCCGACCACCCCCGAGCCGCCGACCACTCCCACCACCTGATTGGGCGCGGCGCGCACGTCCTGGCGCGCGTTGCGCGCCCATGTGGGATCAGGCGGGGAGGACGAGGGGGTGGAGCTCGGCGAGCTGGCTGGCCGCCACCGAGAGCAGGTCGTCGCTGACCCGGAAGCCGACGCCGCGGACGGTGCGGATGAACTCGACGTCGGGCTGCACCTGGTGCAACTTGCGCCGCAGGTTCGACAGGTGCACGTCGACGACGTGGGTGTCGCCGACCCACCCCGGATCCCAGACGGCGGCGATCAGCTGCGCCCGCGTGCACACCTCGTGGGGGCGGCGACAGAGCTGGGCGAAGAGGTCGAACTCGAGACGGGTCGCGGGGATCCGCTCGTCATCGACGCGGATCTCGCGGCGTCCGAAGTCCACGGAGAGCGGACCGAGGCTGATCTCGCTGGAGCTCAGCGGGTTCCAGCGCTCCGCGCGCCGCCTCGGTCGGCGCAACAGCGCTTCGCAGCGGGCGGCGAACTCGTCCGCTGTCATCTCCGGGCCCGTGGCGTCGTCGGCGATCTGGCGCAGCGCGGTGGCCCGCGCCGCGACATCGGTGCCGTAGACCACGAGGAACACGTCACCGCGGCGTTGCACCGAATCGACGAGCGAGCTCGGCTCGGGGATCGCGTCGCGCTGGTCGACGACCACCACCTCGGGGCTGAACGACTGCAACAGGACTTCGGCGGCCGCGATGTCGGTGGTGGCTCGCACCGTGAACACGCTGGCTCGCAGTGCGGTCTCGAGGTTGCGCCGGTCGTTCTGGTCGCGCACCGCGACAAGCACTCGCGGGGCGAGGTTCGGATCCGGTGGGGATGCTGCGCGCAGTGGTGCGCCGCCACGGATAGTGCTCATGTCTCTTCGCTTATCGGCACCCCGAGACACGTCCTTGAGGACTTTTTCGAGATTTCTTCGCGACTCTCCGGAACAACGTGCTTGCGAGCGTTGTCCACAGGCTGATTGACTCGGATCTCCATGGAATCGCGCCCGGTGCACCCCGAGACGATGGCGATCCGCACCGGCCGCAACGACAACGGCACGGCGCTGGCACCGACCCTCGTCACATCGACCACCTACGCGATGCCGTCACTCGACGACGGCCGGCGCATGGCCCACTCCACGCGGGCCTCGGAGTTCTACGGTCGCCACGGCAACCCGACGGTCGCCGCCTTCGAGCAGGCGATCGCCGATCTGGAAGGCGCCGAAGCTGCTCGGGCGTTCGCGTCCGGGATGGGCGCGATGTTCTGCCTGGTGTTCGGGCTGTGCAGCAAGGGCGACCACGTCGTGGCCCAGCAACAGCTCTACGGCGGCACCATGCAGCTGCTCGCCGGGGTCTGCGGGCGCTTCGGGATCGACGTCACGTTCGTCGATGGCACGGAGCCCGGCGCGTTCGCCGCCGCCGTCGTGCCGGGCCGCACGATGCTGGTGCTCGCCGAGACCCCGGCCAACCCGCGGGTCGATCTCGTCGACCTCGACGAGATCGGCGCGATCACCGGACCGATCACCGCCGTCGACTCCACCCTGGCCACACCGCTCGGGGCGAACCCGCTCGCCCACGGCGTCGACCTGGTGCTGCACTCGGCCACCAAGGCGATCGCCGGCCACAACGACGCCACGCTCGGGGTGATCGCAGGTGAACGCGACCTCATCGATGGGCTGTGGGGGATGGCCGTGCTCCAGGGCGCCAACGCGTCGCCCTACGACGCGCTCAACGGACTGCGCGGCCTGCGTACCCTCGGGCCGCGACTGCGCCAGCAGACCGAGAACGCGCTCGCCGTCGGGCGGGCGCTCGAGGCCCACCCCGCGGTCACCGAGGTTCGCCATCCCGGCCTGGAATCACACCCGCAGCATGAGCTCGCGGTGCGCCAGATGCGCCACACGGGTGGGATGCTCGCGTTCGAACTCGCCGGAGGGCTCACCGCCGGGGCGACGCTGATCGAGGCCGTCGCCCTCTGCTACCCGGCGACGTCGATGGGTGGGCCCGAGACGCTGATCACGCATCCGGCCTCGACCACCCACGCCGGACTGCTGCCCGACGAGCTCGCGGCGTCGGGCATCACGGCCGGCACGGTGCGGGTGTCGTGCGGCCTGGAGCATCACGCCGACATCGTCGACGATCTGCTCCAGGCGCTCGACAAGACGTGAGCGAGCCGGTCAGACGCCTTCGGGCATCGGGTAGCCGAACTTCACGCTGACGCCGCCGTCGACGATGAGGGTCTGGCCCGTCACGTAGCTCGACAGGTCGCTGGCGAAGAACAGCAGCGCACCGGCGATGTCGGCGGGCTCGGCGACGCGACCGAGCGGGGCGTTGTCGGCGTTGCGCTTGCGGCCCGCTTCGCCGAGGAACGCCGAGACCCGGGGCGTCCAGACGGTGCCGGGGGCGACCGCGTTGACCCGGATCTTCGACGGGCCGAGCTCGAGCGCCGCCGACCGCACCAGCGACATCAGCCCGGCCTTGGCCGCGCCGTACGCGGCGTGCTGGGGCGCACCGTTGATGCCCGACACGGACGCGACGAACACCATCGAGCCGCCGCCACTGTCGGCCAGCGCCTTGCCGCCGTGCTGCATCGCGTAGTAGGCGTGGCGCAAGACGATGTCCTGGTGCCAGTCCCAGCTCTCGTCGTCGGTCTCGAGCAGCGGCTCGTAGCGGGACATCCCGATGATGTCGATCACGCCGTCGATGCCACCGAACGCGGCAGCAGCCTCGTCGAACAGCCGCTTCGAGTCCTCGCGCTTGGTCGCGTCACCCGATCCGGCGACGCCGCCGACCTCCTCGGCGATGTCGGTGGCGCGGTCGGCCTCCAGGTCGACGCAGAACACCTGCGCTCCCGACCCGGCGAGCGCGTGCGTGGCCTGACGACCGATCCCCTGGCCGGCACCGAGGACGACGAAGCGTCGGCCGTCGAGGCGAAGGCGGTCGGAGTAGTCGGGTACTGGGGTGTCATCGGCGCGAGTCATGGGCGTGACGGTAGGAACCCGCGGGGTCCGGCAACGAGACGAGCGCGGATCACTCAGGCGGGATCAGCGCATCGAGGACGATCGCATCGCTCTCGTCGGTGAGCCAGATCCGCCGGGCCTGCTCGGCCGGGAGCGCAGAGGCCAGCACGGCGTGCATCGGGCCACCGGTGCCCGTCAGCGTGCCCGCGCCGACCCGGACGCCGTCGTCGCCGGTGAGCCACAGCCAGTACACCTCGCCGTCGGAGAGCCCGTCGACGTCGAGCATCACCTCCGTGCCCCACGCATGGCTCGCCAGCCGCGCCGTGCCCGAGCCGTCGCTGCCGGCGAGTGCGATCGAGGCCGCGTCGGGCGCGGACGGTCGTCGGCCGTCACGGGCGACCATGAAGCCGGCGCCGGCCAGCGCCAGCACGATCGCGGCGGCGACCGCGGCGATTCGGCGCCACCGCCGACGAGCGGCCTCGACCGTGATCTGGGCGACGATCCGTTGCGGCAGGTCCAGCGGCGGGTGCGTCGTGTCCCGTGGCGTCGCCGGATCGGCGAGCAGCACCGCGGCGCCCGCCTCCCGCAGGTCGTCGAGTATGGCCCTGCAGTCGGGGCACTCGGCGAGGTGGTCGTCGAGCGCGGCGTCGCCCTCGTCGGCGCGTCCGAGCGCCCGCATCCCGAGCGATGCCTGGAAGTGCCGGCACGCGTCGGTGGTCACTGGTGCTCCTCGTCCATCCGCCGCACGTCGTGCTGCCAGCCGAGCTCGTCGAGCGCGACGCGCAGCGCTCGCAGGCCGTAGTACACGCGGCTCTTCACGGTGCCGGACGGCACACCGAGCTCGTTTGCCACGTCGGCGATCGGCCGGCCGCGCAGGTGCACCTCGGCGAGCACGACCTGATGCTCGGTCGTCAGCCGGCGCATCGCCTCCTCCACCTGCCACCCGACGATGGCCCGGTCGATCTCGTCGGTGTCGAACACCGGCTCGCCCTGCTCGGCGGCGGCCGCGCTGGCCCGCGGCGGACGGACCGCGGCGGCGCGTGCCTGATCGATGGCGAGGTGGCGCATGATGCCGAACAACCAGGCCCGCAGCGAGCCCAGCTGCTCGTCGAACCGGTCGGCGGCGCGCCAGGCGCGCACGAAGGTCTCCTGCACGATCTCCTCGGCTTGGGCGCCATCACCACACAACCGCCGCGCGGCGCGGTAGAGCTCGTCGCCGTGGGCGGCATAGGCGGCTCGGATCCCGTCCTCGGAAGCGAGCGACGGGCGGATGGCGCGCAGACGCATCACCGGTGAGTACGTCCGGGGAAGCGCTCGGGTTCGATCCTGCCTACGTTGCCACGCGGCCGCGGGCGCCGTGGGCGAGCACGGCGTCGACCGCTTCGTGCACCAGCCGCTCGTCGACCGGGACGCCGCGCAACGACTTCGTGTAGGCGAGCGGGCCGATCAGGAGCGTCGCCAGCAGGTCGACGTCGGCATCGCCGTCGAGGTCGCCCCGGGCCTTGCCCAGCTCGAGGATCGTGACGACGGGCTGCCGCTTCTCGGCGATCAGCGTGTCGCGAAGCTCGGCGATCTCCGCGTCACGCTGGGCGACAGAGCACAGCTCGGGGAGCAGGCGACCCGCCGGGGTGTCGCGGGGCAGGCTGATGAAGTTGGAGAGATGGGTGATCAGATCGGCCCGGGTGTCGCCGGTGTTCGGTGTCGAGCTGGGGGTCAGGAGCGAGTGCGCGGCGTCCAGCAGCAGCGCCTGGCGGTTCGGCCACCAGCGGTAGATCGTCGTCTTCGCCACGCCCGAGCGGGTCACGACCTCGTCGATGGTGAAGCCGGCGACTCCGGCGCGCTCGAGCACCTCGACCGCCGCCTGCACCACGTCCTGGTGCGCTCGCTCGCTGCGTGTCCTTGCCATCGGCACACCACCGTATCGTTTGTCAAGTCCTTTTCTCCAGCTCACACATAGTGTGACAGACATCGGGTGGAAATAGAACACGATTCCGTAGCGTTATCTGCTCAGTCGCTGGAGTGCCGGGGAGGCCGAGATGGATGTGATGGAGCGCCACGGGATCGACCCACGCGTGTACGACCGCAGGTGGTGGACGCTTACCGTGTTGTGCACGAGTCTGATGGTCGTCATCGTCGGGAACACGGCCCTCAACATCGCCCTCCCGACGCTGGGCGAGAGCCTCGGCGCGAGCCTCACCGCCCAGCAGTGGATGGTCGACGCGTACGGCCTGGTGTTCGCCGGGCTGCTCTTCACCGCCGGGGCGATCGGCGACCGGTACGGGCGCAAGGGTGCGCTGCAGATCGGTCTCCTCGTGTTCCTCGCCGGATCGCTGTTCGCCGCGCTGAACGACTCATCCGCGGCGGTGATCGCCGGCCGGGCGATCATGGGCGTCGGCGCAGCGTTCGTCATGCCGTCCACCCTGTCGATCATCTCCAACGTGTTCCCGCCGCAGGAGCGCATGCGGGCGATCGCCATCTGGGCCGGCATCGCCGGCGGTGGCGCCGCCCTCGGCCCGGTGATGAGCGGCCTGTTGCTCGAGCACTTCTGGTGGGGCTCGGTGTTCCTCGTCAACGTGCCGATCATCGCCTTCGCCCTGGTCGCTGGCCACTTCCTCGTCCCGACGTCGCGCGATCCGGAGGAGTCGAGCCTCGACGTCGTCGGTGCGTTGCTGTCGATCGCCGGGATCGGCTCGCTGGTCTACGCGATCATCGAGGCGCCCAACCACGGCTGGCTGAGCGCGCACAGCGCGGTGTGGTTCGGGATCGCCGTGCTCATGCTCGTCGCCTTCGTGGCCTGGGAGCGTCGAGTCGACGAGCCGATGCTGAACATGCACTACTTCTCGGACCGCCGCTTCAGCATCGCGTCCAGCAGCCTCGGACTGGTGTACTTCGCCATGTTCGGCACGATGTTCCTCCTGACCCAGTACTTCCAGCTCGTGCTCGGCTACGGCACGCTGGAGGCCGGCGTCAAGCAGCTCCCGTTCCCGATCGTGATGATGGCGGTCGCCCCGAACACGCCCCGGATCGCGGCCCGGCTCGGAGCGAACCGGATGGTCGGTGCGGGACTCGCCGTCGTCGGCGTCTCGATGCTCGCGCTGACCCAGGTGGACCAGGACACGGTGTATCCGTACCTCGCGCTGATGATGGCTGCGCTGGCCTTCGGCATGGCGCTGACGATGAGCCCGCTGACGGCCTCGATCATGTCCTCGGTGCCCCGTGAGCGCGCCGGCGTCGGCTCGGCGATGAACGACACCTCGCGCGAGCTCGGTGGCGCGCTCGGCGTCGCCGTCCTCGGCAGCATCGTGGCGTCGCGCTTCGGCAGCCACATCGGCGCCGCCGTGGAGGGCCTCAGCCCAGCCCAGCAGGGCGAGGCCTCCGCCAGCCTCGCCGGGGCGATCAAGGTCGCCGGCAGCCTGCCCGCCCAGGCCGGTGCGGAGCTCGTGCGGGACGCGCAGGATGCATTCCTGTCCGGCTTCCACGCCGCGTCGATCCTCGCCGCCGCCGTCGCGTTCGCCGCGGCCGTCGTGGCCTGGCGCCTCCTGCCGTTGCGCCGGGAGGTCGCCGTCGAGGTCATCGAGATCGACGAGGTGGTCGCCGCCGTCTGAACCGGACCACGGCGGCATACGTATTCATGGCTGACAGCATCCATCGAGGAGCCTCAGCCATGATGTCGATCCGCTCGCGAGTGGTCGTCGCCGCCGCCGCACTCACCCTCGTCGCCGCCGGCTGCGGAAGCGACGACTCGTCCGGCTCGACGTCGGCGCCGCCGGCGGCGACCGCTGCGACGGCAACGACGGCCGCGTCCACCGGTGCTGGGCCGTACGGCGAGACGCCGACCGCGGCGAGCAGCGTCGACGTCGCCACGACCTCGCTCGGCGACGTGCTCACGAGCGGCGGCCGGACGCTGTACGTGTTCACGCCCGACGAGGGTGCGGCCGCGCCGACGTGCGTGGACCAGTGCGCCCAAGCGTGGCCCGCGCTCCCCGGAGGCGCCGCTGCTGGCGCAGGTGTCGACGAGGACGACCTGACCACGGTGACGCGAGCGGACGGTTCGAGCCAGGTGGCCTACTACGGATGGCCGCTGTACTTCTACGCCGGGGATGCGGCACCCGGTGACGTGAACGGGCAGGGCGTCGGTGGCATGTGGTTCGTGATCGGTGCCGACGGTCGACCGATCGGCACGTGAGATGGGATCAGCCGCCGGCGACGAGTACGACGAGCCCGCCGACGACCACAGCGGCGGCGAGCAGGCGGCGGTGTGGCTGTGACTCTCCGAGCAGCCTCCATCCGGCGAGGGCGGCGAGCACGACGCTCGATTCGCGCAGCGCCGTGACGTAGCCGACGGGAGCACGGCGCACCGCCGCCAGCACGAAGGCGTAGGCCAGTGCCGACGCGAGCCCTGCGCCGGCGAGCGTCCAACCCCGCGCCTGGAGCGTGGCGGCCATCTCCCTGGCCCTCCCGCGGGCGAGGCCCCACGCGGTCAACGCGACCCCGACGGTGATGTAGACGGCCATCGCATAGGCGTTGGTGCCCGTGCGCCGTGAGCCTTCCGCGTCGATCAGCGTGTAGGTGCCGATCGTCGCCGCGACGCCGATCGCCGGGAGCAGGTGCACGCGTCCCTGCCCGACGGCGAGGAGCAGCAGCCCGGCCACGACGATCCCGATGCCGGCGGCCGACAGTGCGCCGAGGTGATCGTCCAGCAGCACGACGCCACCGATCGCGGCGAGCAGTGCCCCGCCGCCACGAGCGATCGGGTAGCTGACCGAGAACTCGCCGCGGTCGTAGGCAGCGGCCAGTCCCGCCGCGTAGGCGACGTGCACGAGCCCGGTCGCGATCGCGAACGACCAGCCGATCGCCTCCATCGCGCCCATCGCGACGAACACCGGCACGGCGATCGCTCCGGCGATCGCGAACATGCCCCACAACGACAGCCAGCGGTCGCCGCTCTGCTTGACGAGCAAGTTCCACCCGGCGTGCAGCACCGCAGCAGCGAGTGCGAGGAGGGTCGCGGCGAGCACGGCAGTTCAGGTGCCAAGAGCGGCGGTGACGTCGGCCCCCACCCCGACCGCGGCGACGCTGCTCATGCGGACCGCAGCGTAGGACCGCGCGATGATCGTCCACCGCGACCGATCGACACTGGAGACCCGATGACCCGCCCCGACGGCCGTGCGGCCGACACCCTGCGCCCGATCAGCTTCGAGCGCGACTACACCGAGATGGCGGCCGGCTCCGTGCTGGTCACGTTCGGGAAGACCCGTGTGCTGTGCACCGCCAGCATCGACGAGAGCGTGCCGCGGTGGATGAAGGGCAGCGGCAAGGGATGGGTCACCGCCGAGTACTCGATGCTGCCGGGCTCGTCGCCCGAGCGGGTCGGCCGTGAGGCGGCCAAGGGCAAGCAGAGCGGTCGCACGGTCGAGATCCAACGGTTGATCGGCAGGTCGCTGCGGGCCGCGTGCGACATGGCCGTCCTCGGCGAGCGGCAGATCATCGTCGACTGCGACGTGCTGCAAGCCGACGGAGGCACCCGCACGGCGAGCATCTGCGGCGGGTACCTGGCGTTGCACGACGCGCTGGCCCGGCTCGTGCAGGCGAAGGCGATCGCCGCCCACCCGCTGCACTCATACTGCGGCGCGATCAGCGTCGGCATCGTCGGTGGCACACCCGTGCTCGACCTGCCCTACGTCGAGGACTCGTCCGCCGAGGTCGACATGAACGTCGTGATGCTGTCGCCGATCGCCGGCGGCGAGCCCAGCTTCGTCGAGGTCCAGGGCACCGCCGAAGGCGTCGCGTTCAGCCGCAGCGAGCTCGACGCGTTGCTCGACCTGGCCGCCGGCGGCCTGCGCGAGATCTTCGCCATCCAGGCCGGCCACGTCGCCGAGCCGCCGGCACCACGGCCGATCGGCCGCTGATGCTGCGCGTCGTCAGCGCGTCGGCCAACCCGGACAAGGTCGCCGAGATCGAGGCGCTGCTCGACGGCGTCGTCGAGCTGCTCCCGCGCCCGGCCGACGTGCCCGACGTCATCGAGGACGCCGACACGCTCGAGGGCAACGCCCGCCTCAAGGCGGCGGCGATCTGCGCGGCGACGGGTCTGCCCGCCGTCGCCGACGACACCGGTCTCGAGGTCGCCGCGCTCGGCGGTGCGCCGGGCGTGTACACGGCCCGCTTCGCCGGCGAGCAGGCGACCTACGCCGACAACCGAGCCAAGCTGATCGAGTCCCTCACCGGGGCCGAGGATCGGTCGGCGCGGTTCCGCACGGTGGCCCTGCTCCTGTACCCCGACGGCGCCGAGATCGTCGCCGAGGGTGTCTGCGCCGGCCTCATCCCGACGGCCGAACGTGGCGCCCGGGGGTTCGGCTACGACGCCGTGTTCCAACCCGTCGACGGCGACGGCCGTACGTTCGCAGAGATGACCGAGGACGAGAAGCACGCCGTGTCCCACCGCGGACGAGCGTTCCGGGCCCTTGCCGTTTTGATTGGCGAGCGCCGCCGGTGAGGCCGCTCGCGCGGACCCGGGGCGGAGCTCGCCGGCTGACGAGCGGCTCGCTGCGCTCGCGGCACTGGTCAGGGCGTCCTGGCGCCGCTCGCCAACTAACGTGGTCGAGCCCGCGGGCGTGGCGTAACTGGCAGCCGCGCAAGTTTTAGGTACTTGTCCCGAAAGGGGTGAGGGTTCGAGTCCCTCCGCCCGCACCCGATCAGATGAAGTGCTCGGCGAGGGGGGCGAAGCCGTTGAAGCCGACGGAGCTGTACGTCGTGGTGTACGCCCCGGTGGCGAGCACGTCGACGAGGTCGCCCTCGGTGAGCGCGAGCGGCAGGTCGTAGGCGGTCTTCTCGTAGAGCACGTCGGCCGAGTCGCAGGTGGGCCCGGCGATCGCGACCGGCCCGGCCGGCCCATCGCCGTGCGGTGTGCGGATCCGGTAGCGGATCGCTTCGTCCATCGTCTCGGCCAAGCCGTGGAACTTGCCGCAGTCGAGGTACACCCACCGGGCCTCGCCGATCGAGCGGTTGGACACGAGCACGACCTCGCTGCGCAGCACGCCCGCATCGGCGACCAGGTAGCGGCCGGGTTCCACCATCACCTCGTCGATGCCCTCGGGAAAGGCATCGTGCAGGGCGGTGCGGACCGCGCGGCCGTAGGCGGCGATGCGGGGCAACTGCTCGCGGTAGGTGCCGGGGAACCCGCCGCCGAGGTTGAGGAACGTCGGGTCGGCGCCGCGGGTCCGGGCCCGATCGAAGACGTGGGCCAGGACGTCGAGCGCCTCGCGCCAGGCATCGAGGTTGCGCTGCTGCGAACCGACGTGGAACGACGCCCCGCACGGCGAACCGGCGTCGGTGGCGGCGACGAGGAGATCGACGACACCGTCGGGCCCGCAGCCGAACTTGCGCGACAGCGGCCAATCGGCGCCCGCGCACTCGTGCAGCAGCCGCACGCACACCGACGCGCCCGGCGCGGCGTCGAGCACCTTGTCCAGTTCCTCGGGAGCATCGACGGTGTAGCGCTGGACCCCGACCGACGCCGCGTACGCCACATCGCGGCGCTTCTTCACCGTGTTGCCGTAGGAGATGTCACCCGGACGGGCGCCGGCGGCGAGGCAGAGGTCGATCTCGGCCGGGCTCGCCACGTCGAACGCCGAGCCGAGTGCGACCAGGCGTTCCAGGATCGGCATGCCCGGGTTGGCCTTGACCGCGTAGTGCACGCGCGCGTCCGGGAGTGCGGACCGCAGCTGCTCGTAGCGCTGTTGGACGACGTCGACGTCGACGACGACGAACGGTGTCGCCGGACGCTCGTCGCGCAGGAACGCTTCGAGCTTGGCGCTGGGGGAGAGGTCCGGTGTCACGGGGCGAGCACCGTAGGAGCGGTCCGGGAGGCTCGTCGACTCATCGGCGCGTCAGTCAGTGTGGCTGCCGGATCAGTCAGCTCCGTGGCCAGGTGCTGCCCATCGCGTTGCCTGGACCGTGTGACGCACGGCACCGTTGCGCGGCCGGTGTCAGACCCGCGGTGTCGCCGACCAGGCGCGGTGAGTCGCAACGTTCTGACACCTCGCCTCGGCGCCCGATGGACAGCTCGGTCACTGCGCCGGGATCCAGAGCAGGCGGAGGTCGACCAGGCGCACGTTCGTCTTCGTCGGCGAGATCGCGACGTCCTCGATCGCTGCCGCCTTGGTCGCCCACTCCTGCGCGACCTGCATCGTGTCCGCCGTCAGCTCGGCATCGAGGTCTGTCAGTTGCTGTTGCAACGAGCCGACCTTGTTCCGTGCTGCATCGACGCGGGTGGTGCTCTGCCTGGTTCGGCTGCGCCGTCCGGCCGCGCCGCCAAGCTTGCCGAAGAGCCCGCCGAGCACCTTGCCGAGCGACTTCCCGGTCGCGACGTCGCCGAGCACGTCGCCGGCTGTGCCCAGCATCTCCTCGTTGCGCCTGCCTTCCTGCTGATCCTCCAGCAGGTCGACCCGATCCACCGCGGTGGCGAGCTGTTCCTCGATGCGCTGGCGCTTGGTGGCGTGCTTGTCGCGGAGCACGTCCTGCGCCTTGGCGGCCGCCTCGTCCGCCGCCGCCTGGCAACGGGTCAGGAATGCGGCGGGGGCCTCGCCGACCCGCGCGTACAGCTTCAGCACCTTGTTGGCCTGGATCGTCACCGTCTTGGTCCGCACGAGCTGATCGACCCACGCCCGCTCGAGGTCGGTCCACCACCTGCGTTCCTTGACCGGTGCGTCCGGCAACACGTACGCCGCGCCGGCTGGGGCGTCGGAGCTGACGTCCGTGTCGGCGAGCTGCACGGTGACGGCCCGATCGAGATCGAGGTGCTCGTCGAGGAGGAGCAGGATCGCTTGGAGCTCCTCGTCGTGGGAGATGTCGGCGCGGGTGTCCTTGTAGGTGATCCGCGCCGTCGCGCACGCGGTCGCCGCCCACCGGGGTCCGGCCGCGCCGAGCGTTGCCGCCGCCGCAGCGGTGGGTGCGAGGAAGGAGCTGGCGATCCCGGTGGCGAGCGTCGGGCGGATCGGCGTGTCGTCGCCGGTGGAGGAGGAGGAGGAGGAGGAGGAGGCGGCGGTCGCTGCGGATGCCGGCTCGGACGCCGGTGCTGGGCCGGTGGGTGGGGGCAAGGGAGGTCCGCCGGGTGGCGCGAGCGCGTCGTCGCGGACTGCGGCCGGGGCGTCGTCGGTCAGGGTGGCGATCTGCTCGCGGGTGAGCGGCCCGCGCAGGTAGCTCATCGCCCACCGCGTCGTGAACACCTCGGGATGGTCCGTGCCGGCGCGGCGCAGCACGAACTCGCGCTTGGCCAGCCCACTGATCGTCGAGCCGACCTCGTTGACGTCGACCTCGCCGGCCGCGGCGCGCATCCCGTCGAGCAGCCGATCCCTGTCGCGGTCGGTCTGCAGCCGGCCGATCATCCAGGTGCCCGCGTTCGACAGCGCCTTGTAGTCCACGTCGACGGGGTTCTGCGTGCTGAGCACGACACCGACCCCGAACGCTCGGGCCTGCTTCATCAGCGTCATGATCGGCTTCTTGGTCGGCGGCTGGGCCGTCGGCGGCAGGTAGCCGGCGACCTCGTCCATGTACAGCAGGGCACGCAGGTCGGTCGTACCGCTCTGGCGCCGCATCCAGGTGACGAGCTTGGAGAGGATCAGCGTCGTGGCGAACTGGCGCTCGTCGTCGCTCAGGTGTGCGGTCGTGACGATCGCGCAGCGGGCCCTGCCGTCCGGCGTGCGCAGCATGGCGTCGATGTCGATCGGCGGGCCCGCCGCCCACGCCGCGAACGACGGTGAGGCGAGCAGGCCGTTGATCCGCATCGCCAGCGTGATGCGGTCGGCACGCGGGAAGAACGTGTCGAGCTCGAGCACGCCGAGCTTCTTGAGCGGAGGTTCCTGCACCTGGCCGACGAGCGTGGCGAGGTCGATGGGCGCTCCGGTGGTCCACGCGTGCTGGATGAGGTTGGACAGCAGGATGTGCTCGCGCGACGACAGGGGGTCGGCGTCGATGCCCACGAGCGACAGCACGCCGGACACGAAGCCTTCGATCTCGTCGCCGACGATCTCGGGGTCGGCGTCGCCGGCCGGTCGATCGAGTGAGCCGACGATGTTCAGCGGTACGCCCGACTGGGATCCCGGCGTGTAGATGGCGTACTCCGTCTTGGCCCGCAGCACGGCGAGGCGATGGGCCCCGATGCCCCAGCCGGCCAGCCCGCCTTTCCACGCGGTGGCCTGGGCCGCGGCGTAGTCGGCGACGGACTGGCCGGCGTTGGCGGCGTCGCCGGCGTTCACCCACGGCTCGAAGTCGGCCGGCGCCAGGTCGGGGAACAGCAGGCAGAGGTTGGTGAGGTCACCTTTGGGGTCGATGAGCAGGGTCGGGATGCCGGCGTCCAGGCACTCCTCGACGAGCACCACGCCGAGGCCGGTCTTGCCCGAGCCGGTCATGCCGACGATCACGCCGTGCGTGGTGAGGTCACTGGACGAGATCTTCGTGGCCTGCTCGCCGCGCTGGTGCGTCGCCGGATCGACCTGCCCGCCGAGTTCGAGATCTGCCATCGCGGCAGAGGTTAGGTCGCGGTCGCCGCCGCGGTCTCGGCCCGATCGAGCGGAGTGATGCGGTACGCGCACCGGCGGTCGCCAGCCAGCAGGTGCTGGGTGCGCTGCACGTCGACGTCGGGTCCGAGCGCTTCGCGGAAGACGTCGAGCTCTGCCTGGCACAGCCCGCTGCAGACGCCGGCAGCGCCGCTGATCGGGCAGTGGTGCTCGACGAGCACGACCGACGGGTCGCCCTCAGAAGGCGGGAGGAGGTCGGCCATGTATCCCTCGGCGGTGCGCAGTTCGGCGAGGCGCCGCGCACGCAACTGCACCGACGTGCCCGGCCCGGGCAGCGCGTCGCGGTAGTGGCCGACCTGCATCGACGCCCGCGCCTCGAGCACCCGTCGCAGGCCGGGTTCGCCGAACTCTTCGCGGATCGCGGTCAGCAGCTCGGCGGTCAGGTCGCCGTGACGGTTGGGGAACAGTTCGGCGGCGAGACCGCTGAGGTGCCAGCGAACCGGGGGGCGTCCACGGCCGGTCGGCGGTGCGGCAGCGCGGGCGACGAGGCCTGCGGCCTCCAGTGAGTCGAGGTGCTGGCGCACCGCGGTGTCGGTCAGCCGGAACGCGGTGGCCAGCTCGGGCGCGGTGGCCGAATCGACCATCTTCAGGCGCTCCAGCAGTCGACGCTTGGCGTCGGTGAGGGGCGTGGGGGTCGCGTCCGTCACGCGGCCAGGGTAGCCGAGAATCCGAAGTTCGGACTTCGTCAAAGCGTGCGAGGACTCGGCGCCGATCTGTACCAGACTCATCGACGTGACGACGATCGATGACGCCCTGGCGGAACAGTTCGGGTTGGCCGACACCGTGCTCGACCCGGACGCGCTGGCCAACAGCGTCGGCCGGTTCCGCGAGCAGGGCATCGAGCTGCCGACGTTCGCGCAGCTCGCCGACCCATCCACGTTCGACGTCGGCCGCACTGACGGCGTCGGGACGAACGATCCTGATCCGCGCAACCTGTTCCGCGTGCAGTGGTACAACGATCTGGCCGGCGGCCGCGTCGGCGTGCCCGATCACGTCATCCTTCCGTCGGAGCTGACCGGCGTCGACAGCCCGATCATCGTCGTGTTCGGTGACCGGTTCCCGATGATCACCGCCCACAAGGTGCTCGCCGCGTATGCGTGCCTCGCCCCGCGGGTGGTCAGCGGGCAGTTCGATCCGACCCGCCACCGCGCGATCTGGCCGAGCACCGGGAACTACGCCCGCGGCGGCATCGCGATCAGCCGGATCATGGCGTCGCGCGGCGTCGCGATCCTGCCGGAGGGCATGAGCCAGGAGCGCTTCGACTGGCTGGACGCGTGGTGCACGAACCCGGACGAGGACGTGATCAAGACCGTCGGGACGGAGAGCAACGTCAAGGAGATCTACGACGCCTGCAACGAGCTGGCGAAGGATCCGACCAACTTCGTGCTCAACCAGTTCTGCGAGTTCGGCAACCACCTGGCCCACTACGAGGTGACCGGGCGGGCCTTCGCCCACGTCTTCGACCACGTCGCGTCGGCGCGCCCGGGGCTGTCCCTCGCCGCCTTCGTGTCGGCGACGGGCTCGGCGGGAACGATCGCCGCCGGCGACCGGCTGAAGGACATCTACGGCGCAAAGATCGTCGCCGTCGAGGCCGCCGAGTGCCCGACGATGCTGGAGAACGGCTACGGCGAGCACAACATCCAAGGCATCGGCGACAAGCACATCCCCCTGATCCACAACGTGATGAACACCGACGTCGTGTGCGCCGTGAGCGACGTCGCGACCGACGAGCTCGACGTGCTCTACAACACGGCGGCTGGAAAGGCGTTGCTTGCCGACCGGCTGGCGCGCACGCCCGATGTGGTCGACGCCCTTGCTCACTTCGGGTTGTCGTCGAGCTGCAACGTGCTGGCTGCGATCAAGACCGCCAAGCTGCTCGGGCTCGGGCCGGATCAGGCGATCCTCACGGTGGCGACCGACGGTGGGGCGATGTACCCGAGCGAGCGGCGCAAGACGATCGAGGGCCACTTCGGTGGGTCGTTCGATGCCGGCGAAGCAGCGGCGGTGTTCGCCCGCCACCTGCAGGGCGCGGCGACCGACGACATCATCGAGCTGACCGAGCGCGACCGCAACCGCATCTTCAACCTCGGCTACTACACGTGGGTCGAGCAGCAGGGCACGCCGTTCGCGTTGTTCGAGTCGCGGCGGTCGCAGACGTTCTGGCGCGGGCTTCGCCGCTACCTCGGCGTCTGGGACGAGATGATCGAGGACTTCAACGCGCGGGTCCGCGCCTCGTGACCGGCTGGCGGTGCCGGGTGTGCGGCCGGGAGGTCGGCGTCGACGACCCGACACCGTGGCGCTGCCCGGCCGCGACCATCACCGACCGGCACCACGTGCTCACGCTCGGGGAGGGTCGATCGGGTGGCGGGCGGTTCGACGATCCGAACCCGTTCGTCGCCTACCACGAGCGCTTGGCGTGGGGTCGCTTCGCGGCCGCGCACGGCATGTCCACGGAGGCGTGTGTCGATGCCGTGCGCCGCGTCGACACCGCGGTCGAGCTGGTGGACGGCCGCGGGTTCCGGGTCACGCCCCTCGAGCGCTCGCCGGCTCTTTCCGATGCGGTTGGCGCGAACGTCTGGGTGAAGGACGAGACGAGCGACGTCGCCGGCAGCCACAAGGCCCGCCACCTGCTGACGATCCTGTTGCAACTGCACATTGCCGAATCGCTGGGCCTCGCGCCGTGGTCGAGCTCGACCCGGCCGACCCTGGCGATCTCGAGTTGCGGCAACGCGGCGATCGCCGCTGCGACGCTGGCCGCTGCTGTCGAGTGGCCGATCGAGGTGTTCGTCCCGACCTGGGCGGCGCCATCGGTGCTGCGCACCCTGCGGGCCCTGCAGGCGACGGTCACCACCTGCGAACGGCAACCGTCGGACCCCGCCGGCGACCCGTGCGTGCTGCGGTTCCGGGAGGCGGTCGCCGCAGGCGCCGTGCCCTTCACCGTGCAAGGACCGGAAAACGCGCTGTGCCTCGACGGCGGTCGCACCCTGGGTTGGGAGCTGATCGACCAGGCGGCGGGCGAGGGCGTGACGCTGGATCGGGTGTTCGTGCAGGTCGGTGGCGGCGCGTTCGCCGGCTGCGTCGGTGCCTCCCTGCTCGACTCGTCGCCCACCACCCGGCTGCATGCGGTGCAGACCGAGGGGTGCGCGCCACTCGCCCGGGCCTGGCAGCTGGCCGGTGGCGAGCCCAGCGACGTCGCGACGCGCTGGTCCGAGTTGATGTGGCCGTGGGACGATCCGCGCTCGGCGGCCGACGGCATCCTCGACGACGAGACCTACGACTGGCTGAGCGTGTTCGAGGCGCTGGAGCGCACGGGCGGCTGGCCGGTCGTGGCACCCGAACGGGACGTGCTTGCCGCCCACGCACTCGTCCACGAGGCGACGTCGATCGACGCCAGCATCACCGGCACCGCCGGCCTCGCCGGCGTGCTGGCGATCCGCGACCAACTGTCGCCAGACGACCACGTCGCCATCGTCCTGAGCGGCATCACCCGCTGACCCCGCGCGCCGGCTCGGGCGCGCAGCGCGTGCTGTGGCGTGCGCGCCGCGCCCATGCGGAAGGAGGGTGAGTCGGGAGCGGCGGGTTGCCAGACTGCGGCGGTGACGTTCGGCGAGGTGATGCTGCTGGTGTTCGCCGGCGTCGTCGGCGGGCTGTGCGGCAGCATCGCCGGGCTCGCGTCGCTCGCGACGTACCCGGCGCTGCTCGCGGTCGGGCTGGCCCCGGTCACCGCCAACGTCACCAACACGGTGGCGCTCGTGTGCAGCAGCGTCGGATCGATCGTCGGCTCCCAGCCCGAACTCGTCGGTCAGGGGCCGCGGGTACGGCGCCTGGGTGTCGCCGCGGTGATCGGCGGCGCGACGGGTGGCCTGCTGCTGCTCGTGACTCCCGCCGACTCGTTCGAGCGGATCGTGCCGTTCCTGATCGCGTTCGCGTCCGTCGCGATGCTGTTCCGTCGCACGGTCGTCGAGCACGCGACGCTGCAGCCCGGCCCGCACGTCGATGGGCGCAAGACGTTGCTCGCCGTGGGGGCCGTCGGCGTCTACGGCGGCTACTTCGGCGCCGGCGCCGGGGTCATGATGCTCGCGCTGTTCCTGTGGCTGGGCCACGACACGCTGCCCCGGTCGAACGCGCTGAAGAACGTCGTGCTCGGCATCGCCAACGGTGTCGCCGCCCTCGGCTTCGTGCTCCTCGGCCACGTCCGCTGGGCTGCCGCGGTGCCCCTCGGCGCCGGCCTCCTCGTCGGTGGACGGCTCGGACCCGTCGTCGTGCGCCGCGCTCCGGTCGGACCATTGCGCGTGATCATCGCGGTGGCCGGCCTGGCCCTCGCGGTGAAGCTGGCGATCGACGCGTTCTGATCGTCAGGCCGGCCGATCCAGCGTCACCTCGTCGAGCCTGCCATCCTCGACCCGGTAGACGAAGCCGCGCACGTGAGCCTTGTGGCGGATGAAGGGGCTGTTCTGCACGCGCAGCAGGCTCTGGCGGATGTCGACGTACGGATCGCTGAACGAGTCGAGCGCCCACGACGGCAGCATCCCGAACTCGGTCTCCAACCGGTTGCGGAACGTGGAGTCGTCGAGCTTCTGGAGCCCGCAGTCGGTGTGGTGGACGAGCACGATCTCGCGGGTGTCGAGCAGCAGCTGCGACACGACCAGCGAGCGCACGACGTCGTCGGTGACGACCCCGCCGGCGTTGCGGATGATGTGTGCCTCGCCGTGGGCGAGGCCGAGCATCTGGAACATGTCCATCCGGCTGTCCATGCAGGCCACGACCGCCAGCCGACGGCTGGGCTCGACGGCCAGACCCTGGTCGGCGAAGTCCTCGACGTGGCGGGCGTTGTGGGCCAGCAGCTCGTCGGCGTTGGGCCGGAACTCGACGGACGGGTCAGGGGAGGTCACGCTGGGCATCTTTGGCGGGCCGGCGCGTCGGATGCAACACCGGTAGCTTGGCGGCCATGCAGACCCCGGCTCCCATCGCTCCTCATGCGCTCGACCCGAACGGGAGCGCCGACCGCGCCGACATCTTCTCCCGGCTGCTCAAGAACCGCGTCGTCATGCTCGGCACCGACGTGAACGACGAGATCGCCAACCAGCTCTGCGCCCAGCTGCTGTACCTCGACGCCGAGGATCCGACCGCTGACATCTGGCTGTACATCAACAGCCCCGGAGGCTCGGTCACCGCCGGGATGGCGATCTACGACACGATGCAGTACATCGACTGCGATGTGGCCACGGTCTGCATCGGACTCGCCGCGTCGATGGGTCAGTTCCTCCTGTGCTCGGGCGCTTCCGGGAAGCGCTACACGCTGCCCAACGCCCGGATCATGATGCACCAGCCGTCCGCTGGCCTGCGCGGCCAGGCCGCCGACATCGCCATCCAGGCCGAGCAGCACCGGTTCATCAAGGACCGCATGGCCGAGCTGATCGCTCACCACACCGGCCAGGCGGTCGAGCAGGTGAAGGCCGACTCCGAGCGCGACCGCTGGTTCGGTGCCGAGGAGGCCCGGGCCTACGGGCTCGTCGACAAGGTGATCACCCACCGCGGCGACGCCTGACGCGCTGCTCGCTCGCTGCGGGCGCGCTCGCCGTGTTCGAGTCGCCGGCTTCGCCGGAAGCACCGGTGACGTTGCCTCACGGCGGGGGTGTGGACTCCGGCGCCAGGGTCGTGGTCGTGCCTTCGAGACCGAGCACGGCCGGCATCGCCAGCCCGCAGGTCGCGCTGACCCACGTCTCCACACGCCGCGCCGCGCGCTCGGTCCGGTAGGACGCGTCGAGCAGCGCCTGCACGGACTCGGCGTTGCTCGGCACGACGGTCACCGCCGTGTGCACCAGCTCGGTGAGCGTGCCCCAGTCCGCTTCGACGGCGAGGGGAGCGAGCTCGGCCAGGTGGTCGTATCGCTGGACGAGTGCGTCGAGGTCGTCCTGCGTCGCGGTCGGGCCCTCGAGGCCAGGCAGCTCACGATCCAGCGCGTTGCAGAACGCCGTCGCCGAGCGGTCCGATTCGCCGCCGCATGACGACAGCGTCCCTGCGCTCAACGCGCACGCGATCGCCGCGGCCACAGGCGCGGCGAAGCGGGACGTGGAGCGCATTCGCACAGTCTGGCGCTGGCTCGAGGTGACACGGCGGCATCCATCCGGCGATCTCCCGGGTTGCCGTGTGACACCTGCCCGGTAGTGTGCGATCACCGTCGTGGGGCCGGAACCGCCCCTCCACCACTCGATCCCGTGCCCTCAGCGGCACGCCGACTGGGGAGGGCAGATGCTCGCCACGGTTCCATCAGCCAGCGTTCTCGGTGCCTCGGGCTTCGCCGTCACCGTCGAGGTGCACCTGTCCGACGGCCTGCCCTCGTTCTCGATCGTCGGGCTGCCCGACGAGACCTGCCGGGAGTCGCGCGACCGGGTGCGCGCTGCGGTCGGGGCCTGCGAGCTCAGGTGGCCGACACGCCGCATCACGGTCAACCTCGCCCCCACGCACGTCCGCAAGGGCGGCTCCGCGCTCGACCTGGCGATCGCCGTCGCCGTCCTGGTCGCATCCGACCAGGTTCCCGTCGGCTCGATCGACGGGCTGGCGTTCATCGGCGAGCTCGGCCTCGACGGCTCGCTGCGCTCGGTGCCCGGCGTGGCACCGATGGTGCACGCACTCGACACGCTGCTCCGGCCGGTCGTGCCGATCGCCGGTCGCCCCGAGGCCTTGGTCGCCGCCCGCCAGCCGGTGCGTACGATCGGGCACCTCGCCGCGCTGGTGCAGTGCCTGCGAGGTGAGTGCGAGTGGCCGGCCGATCCGCCTCCCGCGCCTCCGGCCGATCCGCCCCCGCGGCCCGACCTGCGCGACGTGCGTGGCCAGCGGGTGGCCCGGATGGCGATGGAGGTCGCCGCGGCGGGCGGTCATCACCTGTTCCTGGTCGGGCCCCCAGGCGCGGGGAAGACGATGCTGGCCGAGCGGCTGCCCAGCATCCTCCCCGACCTCGACGACGAGGATGCGCTCGCCGTCACGATGGTCCATTCCGCGGCCGGGGTGGCCCTCCCGCCGGCGGGCCTCGTGCGGCAGCCCCCGTTCCGTGCTCCGCACCACTCCGCCAGCATGGCGGCGCTGGTCGGCGGCGGCAGCCACACCCTCCGTCCCGGCGAGGCCAGCTTGGCGCATCGCGGTGTGCTCTTCCTCGACGAGATGGGCGAGTTCAGCGCGTCCGTGCTCGACGCCCTGCGCCAACCGCTGGAGGACGGCGTGGTCCGCGTCGCGCGCGCCAAGGCGAGCGTCACGATGCCGGCGCGCTTCCTCCTGATCGGGGCGAGCAACCCGTGCCCGTGCGGGGGTGGTCCGCCGGGGGCGTGTGCCTGTACGCCGTCGCGCCGCGAGCGGTACCTGCGCCGGCTCAGCGGCCCACTGCTCGATCGCTTCGACCTGCGCGTGATCGTCCAACGGCCGAGGGTCGACGAACTGCTCGGCGACGAACCGGCCGAGCCGAGCGCCGCGGTCGCGCTCCGCGTCGCCTGCGCCCGCCGCCTCGCCATCGACCGGCAGGGGTGCCTCAACGCCGGCCTGGCCGGCAGGCGCCTCGACGACGTGGCACGCCTCACCCCCTCTGCCGCAGCCCTGATGCGCCACGAGCTCGAGCACGACCGACTGAGCGGCCGTGGCTATCACCGGGTTCGGCGCGTCGCACGCACGCTCGCCGACTTGCGCGTCTGCGGTGCGGCGATCGTTCCCGACGACATCGACGAGGAGTTCGTCGCGGTCGCGCTGCGCATGCGCTGCCAGGTCGGCGCGTGGTCCGTGGGGAGGGCTGCATGAACGTGCCGCTTCCGTCCGATCGCGGGTCCTCGACGCTGACCTCGGAGCCCGACGCGGCGTGCGCGGTCGCGCTGGCCGGGTTCCCGCTGATGACTGCGCATCGGCTGCGGGTGCTGCTTCGCCACCTCGGCCCGCAGCAAGCCTTCGAGGTCGCCGCCGGCCGTCGACCCCCGCCGCCGCCGATCGATCGCATCCTGCTCGATCGCGACCTCGCTCGTCGCTGGAGCCGTGCCGCTCGCGAACGGCCGCCCGAGGCGGCCTGGCAGCGCTGTGCGGATCTCGGCATCGGTGTGAGCGTGCTCGGCGGCAGCAGCTACCCCTGGGCCCTCGCTCTCGATCGCGCGGCGCCAGCGGTGCTGTTCCATCGCGGACGGTTGGATGCGCTCGATCACCGCCGGGTCGGGATCGTCGGTACGCGCAACGCGACGTTGGGTGGCCGATCGACGGCGACGCGGTTCGGCGCCGAGCTGGCCGAACACGGCGTCGCCGTCGTGTCCGGTCTGGCCCGCGGCGTGGATGGTGCTGCCCACCGCGGGGTGCTCGGCGTGGATGGCGCCCCGCCCGTCGGCGTCGTAGCGTCGGGCCTCGACGTCCGGTACCCGCGCGAGCACGCCGAGCTGTGGGATGCGGTCGCCGAGCGCGGCTTGCTCGTGTCCGAATCACCTCCGGGCACCCCGCCCGAAGCCCACCGCTTCCCGTTGCGCAACCGCGTGTTGGCCGCGCTCAGCGAGGTGCTGGTCGTCGTCGAGTCACGTGCGAGCGGCGGCAGCCTGATCACCGCACGAGAGGCTCGCGATCGCGATGTGACGGTGTTGGTGGTGCCCGGCTCGACATCCAGCCGCGCCTCGGACGGCACCAACCTGCTGGCTCGTGACGGTGCAGGCGTCGCCCTCGACGCCACCGATGTGCTGGTCGCGCTCGGGCTCGACTCCCGACGGACCCGCGCCGGTCAGTGTGATCCTCGGCGCCGGCCTGAGCCGGGCGATCGCTCGATCCTCGACCTCTTCGCGGGTGGTGGGCTCGAGCTCGAGGAGGTGGTGGCGCGATCGGGGCGCCCCGTCGGCGAGGTCGCGCTGGCACTCGGTCGGCTGGAGTCCGGTGGCTGGCTGCTCGACACCGGTGGCTGGTTCGAACGTCAGGAGGTGCCCCGATGGCTGGAGCACTGACCGCCTGCACCCCGATCCTGCTCGCTGTGGCCGTCGCGCGGTGGCGGGCCGCGCGCGGTGACGCAAGGTATGGTCGGCGCAGTGGGATGGCGTCTCGACGAGTTCGGGCGATCGCTCACGGCCGCATCGGACGCCACCGTGACCGCGTACACGAGCGACGTGCAGGGGTTCGCCGAGTGGGCGGCGCGTTCGGGGCACGACGGGCCCGAGACGGTCGATCGCCTGACGATGCGCCGCTACATCGCGCATCTGACGACGAGGAAGTACGCGAAGCGCAGCATCGCCCGCAAGGCCGCGTCGCTGCGGCGCTACTTCGACTGGGCGCACCGCTCGGGCTGGCTGGCGGACGATCCTGCGGTCACCCTTCAGGCGCCGAACGACCAGGGCAGGCTGCCCCGCGTCCTGACCGCGGCCGAGCTCGACCAGTTGCTCGACGCTCACCTGGAGGTCGACGACGGCGCGCCGACGTGGCGTCGACACCGCGACGACGCGGTGCTGGAACTGCTCTACGGCAGTGGCATTCGCGTCGCCGAGCTGTGCGGGCTGACACGATCCGATCTCGACCTGCGCGGCACGGCGGTGGTCGTCCGGGGCAAAGGTGGGCGCGAGCGTCGTGTGCCGCTGTCGGGCCCGTCGATCGACGCGCTGCAGGCGTGGTTCGCGGTCACCGATGCGCCCCGGCTCGACGGGGTCGAGCAGCTGTTCGTCAACACCAGGGGTCGCCCGCTCACCCCGCGCGACGTGCGGCGCATCGTCGATCGCCGGTCGCCGGTCCCCACCCATCCGCACGCCCTGCGGCACTCCTTCGCCACCCACTTGCTCGACGGAGGCGCCGACCTACGGTCGGTGCAGGAGCTGCTCGGTCACCGCGACGTCGCCACCACGCAGCGTTACACCCACGTCAGCCGAGAGCGCCTCCGCGCCGCGTACACCGCCAGCCATCCTCGGGCATGACGATCGTCCCCGGCGACGGGTCGGCAGTCCTCACGGAGGCCTGGCGACGGTTCCGTGACGACCACGATCCGGTGGCTCGCGAGCAGCTCATCGTGCACTACTCGCCGCTGGTCAAGTTCGTCGCATCCCGTCTCGCCGCGGGCTTGCCAGCGAGCGTCGACACCGGCGACTTGATCAGCGCCGGTGTGTTCGGCCTGATGGACGCGCTGGATCGGTTCGATCCGGAGCGCGGTGCCAAGTTCGAGACGTTCGCCATCCCCCGTGTGCGCGGGGCCGTGCTCGACGGTCTGCGCCAGCTGGACTGGGTGCCCCGCTCGGTTCGCCGGCACGCGCGAGCCGTGGAATCGGCGATCGCCGGGCTCGAGGCAACCCTGCACCGCACCCCGACCGATGAGGAGCTGGCCCACGAGCTGGAGATCGCGCCCGACGAGCTGCAACGGTGGCTGACGGGCATCGCGGTCGCCAACGTCGGCCCGCTGGAGCACCTGATGGCCACGGGGCGCGGCGACATTGCCAGCACGGCTCACGGCGAGGGCATACCCGGTGCTGAGATGGAGGAGCGCGAGCTCCGCCACGCCATGCGGGCCGAGGTGCGCAAGCTGCCCGAGCGCGAGCGCACCGTGGTCGCCCTGTACTACGGGGAGGGCCTGACCCTCGCCGAGATCGGCGCGGTGCTCGGCGTCACCGAGAGCCGGGTCTCGCAGATCCACACCAAGGCGGTGCTCGTGCTGAGATCACGGCTCAACGCTGCCGGTCACTGACCCTCGGCGTCTCGCGCCCGACACATCGCGTCGAGATCCGGAGGTGCCACCATGATCCGCGCCATCGTCGTGCTCGTCCTCTCGCTCGGTGGAGGGAGCCCGGGCCCGTCCAACTGCTGGCTCCCGCCGGTGCCGGCACCGGTGGTGGAGGGCTTCGCCGCGCCGGCGTGCCCGTGGTGTGCCGGCCACCGGGGGGTGGAGTTCGGTCCGACCACCGGGCGTCCGGTGCGGGCCGTCGCCGGCGGCGTGGTCGGCTTCGCCGGTGTGGTCGCCGGCGTCCGCTACGTGTCCGTCGACCACGCCGACGGTCTCCGGGCCACGTACGGGTGGCTGAGCTCGATCAGCGTGACCGCGGGGCAGGCGATCTCCACCGGCGATGTCGTGGGCACCGGCGGTCCCCGGCTCATGTTCACGCTGCGACGAGACGGCGCGTACCTCGACCCGGCAGCCTTCCTCGGCCACCTCGTGCGCCGACCCTGGCTCGTGCCGACCCACGGCGAACCCGGTCGCCCGCCTCCGCCGGCCGAGCTGCGCTGCCCGAGCGGGTGAACCGCCGGTGGACGGCTGAGGGCCAGGTCATCGCAGGCGCTATCGTGATCGACCGGCTCGGACGCCCGTCCGTGCCACCGACATCACCGTCGTGCTCATCACCTGCGGTCGCTTCGGCGCGAATGAGCACGCAGAACAACCGCGAGGAGAACCCGACATGGCAGTCGTCACCATGCGCCAGATGCTCGAAGCTGGCGTGCACTTCGGACACCAGACCCGGCGCTGGAACCCGAAGATGAAGCGATTCATCTTCGGCGAGCGCAACGGCATCTACATCATCGACCTCCAGCAGACGCTCGAGCGGGTCGAGACGGCATACGTGTTCGTGCGCGACCTGGTCGCGGGCGGGGGCACGATCATGTTCATCGGCACCAAGAAGCAGGCACAGGATCCCGTGCGCGGCTACGCCGAGAAGGTCGGCATGCCCTACGTGAACGAGCGCTGGCTCGGCGGCATGCTCACCAACTTCGAGACGATCTCCAAGCGCGTCAGCAAGATGGTCGACTACGAGCGCATGCAGCAGAGCGGCGAGTTCGAGGCGATGCCGAAGAAGGAAGCGCTGCTGCTCACGCGTGAGCTGGAGAAGCTGCAGAAGAACCTGGGAGGCATGCGCGGGCTGGAGAAGCGCCCCGACGCGGTCTTCGTGCTGGACACGAAGAAGGAGCAGATCGCGGTCACCGAGGCCAACAAGCTGAAGATCCCCGTCGTCGCCGTCGTCGACACGAACGTCGATCCCGACGTCATCCAGTACCCGGTCCCGGGCAACGACGATGCGATCCGCTCGAACGATCTGCTGACCCGTGTCATCGCCGAGGCCGTGAGCGAGGGCCGGTACATCGCCGCCAAGCGCAACCCGCAGGCCGCGCCCCGCCGCAGCGCCGACGAGGAGGCCGCCTTCAGCCAGCAGCAGGCCGACGCCCGCCGCCAGGCCGCCGCCGCACAGGCAGAGCGCGAGGCCCGCCTCGCCGCCCGCGCCGACGCCCCGGCCGAGGAGCAGGCCCCCAAGCCTGCCGAGGCCGTCACCGAGCCCGTCGAGGCTGTCACCGAGAACACCGAGACCCCCGAGAACGTGGAGAGCTGAACGATGTCGTTCACCGCCAAGGACGTCCAGGCGCTGCGCCAGAGCACCGGCGCCGGGATGATGGACGCCAAGAAGGCCCTCGAGGCCAACGACGGCGACATGGAGGCCGCCAAGCAGTGGCTGCGGGAGAAGGGCCTGGCCGCGTCGGCCAAGCGCGACGACCGCGAGAGCACGCAGGGCATCGTGTCGCTCGTGCTCGACGGCAGCGTCGGCGCGATCGTGAAGATCACCAGCGAGACCGACTTCGTCGCCTCGTCGGAACACTTCAAGAACGAGGCCCAGACCCTGGTGACGCTGGTCGCTGCCAAGGGCGAGGCCGCTGCCGGCGAGCGCGCCAAGGAGCTCGAGGACCTGCGGATCCTGCTCAAGGAGAAGATCGAGCTGGCCCAGATCGTGCGCTTCGAGGCGCCGGCGGGCAACGTCCTCGGCGACTACCTGCACGTGCAGGGTGGCCGCGGCGTCAACGGCGTACTCGTCGAGCTGGAGGGCGGCACGCCCGAACTGGCCCACGACATCGCCGTGCACGTCGCCTTCGCCCGACCGAAGTTCCTCAGCCGCGACGACATCCCGGCCGAGGAGGTCGCCAGGGAGCGCGCGACGCTGGAGACGATCACCCGCAACGAGGGCAAGCCCGAGGCGGCGATCCAGAAGATCGTCGACGGCCGGATCGGCGGCTTCTACAAGGACGTCGCCTTGCTCGACCAGCCCTACGCCAAGGACGACAAGCAGACGATCAGCCAGCTGCTCGGCGGGGCGAAGGTCGTGCGCTTCGCGCAGGTCGAGATCGGCTGAGACCTGATGGACAGCACCAACCACGAGGCCACCGACCGTCCTCGATGGAAGCGGGTGGTGCTGAAGCTGTCAGGTGAGGCGTTGGCCGAATCCACCGGGTTCGGCCTCGACCCGAACACGCTCCGCCAGATCGCGACCGAGATCAAAGACGCACAGCAGACGCTCGGCGTCGAGGTCGCGGTCGTGGTCGGCGGCGGCAACTTCTGGCGCGGCCTGAAAGGCGCCGGGCAGGGCATGGATCCAGCTCAAGCCGACTACATGGGCATGATCGCAACGGTCATCAACGGCTTGGCGCTACAGGACGCGCTCGAACGCGTCGGTCAGCAGTGCCGGGTCATGACCGCGGTCGAGATGCCCAAGGTGGCCGAGCCCTACATCCGCCGGCGCGCCCAGCGTCACATGGAGAAGGGCCGCGTGGTGATCTTCGCCGGCGGCACGGGCAACCCGTTCTTCACCACCGACACCGCGGCTGCCCTGCGCGCCGCGGAGATCGAGGCCCAGGCGATCCTCAAGGGGACGCACTCGGGCGTCGATGGCGTGTACACGGCCGACCCGAAGCTCGATCCGGCCGCGACGCGCTTCGACGAGATCTCCTACCTGGATGTGATCGCCAAGGACCTCCGGGTGATGGACGCGACCGCGATCGCGTTCTGCCGGGACAACGACATCCCGATCGTCGTGTTCGATGTCAGCACCCCCGGCAACGTGCGGTGCGTTCTCGAGGGACAACGCATCGGTACATTGGTCACGTGATCGACGACACGCTCCTCGAAGCCATCGACAAGATGGACAAGGCGGTCACGCATGTCCAGTCGCAGTTCCTCACCGTGCGCACGGGCCGCGCCGCACCGGCGCTGGTCGAGAAGCTGATGGTCGAGTACTACGGCGCCGAGGTGCCGTTGCAGCAGCTGGCCGGCTTCCAGGTGCCCGAGGCCCGACAGCTGATCGTCAAGCCCCACGACCGAGCGTCGCTCGCCGCGATCGAGAAGGCGATCCGCGACAGCGATCTCGGCCTCGCTCCGTCGAACGATGGCGTGATCATCCGGCTCAACTTCCCGCCCCTCACCGAGGAGCGGCGCAAGGAGTACGTGAAGATCGTCAAGCACATGGCCGAGGAGGGTCGCATCGCCGCCCGCAACGTGCGTCGCGACGCGCGCAAGCACCTCGAGACCGCCGAGAAGAACGGCGAGATCTCCGCCGACGAGCTCGATCGGGCGGAGAAGGAGCTGGAGAAGATCACCCACGACCACGTGGAGCTGATCGACAAGGCCCTCGGCCGCAAGGAAGCGGAACTGCTGGAAGTGTGAGCTGCCGGGCGGCGCAGGTACGGGTTCCCGCACCTCGTCGAACGGGGCTACTACCCTGGCCTGAGCCGGGGACGACAAGTCATGGACTCGACGTCCCCCAGACCTGGATGGTGCATCTGTGAGTGACGACATCTGGCGCCGGGAGCACGGCGACGACGACGACTTCGGCGAACCGACCGGTGAAGTCCCTGAAGTCGACGATTCGGCGGCGCTCCGCTTCGGACCCGACGACACCGGGCCGCTGCCCCACTGGACCGAGCCGCCGACGGGCGAGGTGCCCTTGTTCGCCGAGCCCGCCGAGGCGAGCGGCGCCGCGTCGAGACCCGCACGCGGCGACGAGGGCGAGGACGTCGACGTCTGGGAGAGCTTCACCACGCCCACGCCGGTGTGGCGCGACGACACCGGAGCGACCGATGCGTCCTTCGGTGACGTCGAGCGACCGTCGACGGCCGATGCATCGGGCCCGTCGACCGGTGAGTTCTACACGTCGGAAGAGGGTGCGGTCCGCCGCCGCGAACCGACGCGGATCTCGATCGGCACCGGGATCGACGAGTCCGCCGGCCGGCCGACTCCGGGCGGTCGGCGGCGTGCCGTTCCGGGTGAGCCGACCCGCCGTCGTCCCGACGGATCGCGGACCACCGGCGCGACCCCTGCCGTCGGCGGCGCCCGCGACCTGCCGACCGCGATCGTGGTCGGTCTCGCCCTCGCCGCCGTGTTCATCGGCGCGCTGCTCTGGAAGCCCGTCGCCGTGCTGGCGATCGTCGTCCTCATCGTCGGCTTCGCCGGTGTCGAGTTCTACGACCGGGTCACCGACAAGGGCTACCGCCCGGTCAGCATCGTGGGCATCGCCGCGTGTGTCGGCGCGCCGCTCGTCGCCTACTGGGTCGGCGAGCGAGGCATCCCGCTCGTCATCTCGTTCGCGTTCATCGCCGCCGCCATCGCCTTCGTCGGAGCCGACAGCGTGCAGAGCGGTCCGCTCCCCAACTCGGCGATCACCGCGTTCGGTGTCTTGTGGATCGGTCTGCTCGGCTCGTACGCGGCACTGATCGTGTCCGCGTCCAACGGGCCGCCCGCGAACAACATCGGCACCGACACGCTCTTCCTGCTCGCGATGGGCGTGGTGTTCAACGACATCGGCGCGTTCTTCGTCGGTTCGGCGGCTGGGCGCACGCCGCTGCGACCGTGGATCAGCCCGAACAAGACGGTCGAGGGACTGATCGGCGGCACGATCGGCACGATCGCTGCCGTGATGCTCGCGTCGGTGCCGAGCGACACCTGGACGAGCGTCACCGACCGGCTGCTGCTCGCCGTCGTCATCGCGATCCTCGCGCCTCTCGGCGACCTGTTCGAGAGCGCGGTCAAACGAAACCTCGACGTCAAGGACTTCGGCACCATCGTGCGTGGTCACGGTGGGGTGCTCGATCGCTTCGACGGCTTCCTCTTCACCCTCCCCGCCGTCTGGTACCTCCTCATCACCCTGCAGCCCTACACGAGCTGACCGGGCTCGCTGCGCCGGCGACCAAGCAACGAGCGGGGTTGGCTGGGAAGTTGCTGAGAGCGGGATGAGGCCGCCCGGCTCACTGGCAGACTGGTCTCCATGAGTCGGGTGCGGGTGGCGATCGCCGGGTCGTCGGGATCGATCGGGACGCAAGCCCTCGACGTGGTGCGGGCGGAACCGGATCGCTACGACGTCGTCGCGCTCGGGGTCGGATCGTCCGCCGACACCGTGATCGCCCAGGCGCGCGAGTTCCGGCCGCAGATGGTCGCCGTGACCGACCCGGCCAAGCGCGCCGACGTCGCCGCAGCACTGCCCGACACCACCGTCGTCGGCGATCTCCCGGCGCTGGCCGAGCCTGCCGATGTCGTGCTCAACGCGGTCGTCGGTTTCGCTGGCCTGCCGGTCACGCTCGCCACGCTCGCCGCGGGCAGGCGGCTGGCATTGGCGAACAAGGAGAGCCTGATCGCCGCCGGGCCCGTGGTGCAGCCGTTGCGCGCCACCCCCGGCGCCGAGCTCGTCCCGGTCGACAGCGAGCACTGTGCCGTCCACCAATGCCTGCGCAGCAGCGGCCGTCCAGCCGAGGAGTTGGCGCGCATCGTCCTCACCGCGAGTGGGGGCCCGTTCCGGGGGCGCAGCCCCGAATCGCTCGCCGCGGTGTCGGTCGCCGACGCCCTCGCCCATCCGACGTGGACGATGGGCCCGAAGATCACCGTCGACTCCAGCACGCTCATGAACAAGGGGCTGGAGGTGATCGAGGCCCACGAGCTGTTCGGCGCGCCCTACGAGCGGATCGAGGTCGTCGTGCACCCGCAGTCGGTCGTGCACTCGATGGTCGAGTTCACCGACGGCGCGACCATCGCCCAGCTCAGCCTGCCCGACATGCGTCTCCCGATCGGCTACGCGCTGGGCTACCCGGATCGGATCGGCACGCCGTACGGCCGGATCGACTGGGCGCAGCTGTCGCGCCTCGACTTCGAGCGACCGGACACCTCGACGTTCAGGTGCCTCGCGCTCGCCTACGCGGCGGGCCGGGCCGGCGGCACCGCGCCGGCGTGGCTCAGCGCCGCCAACGAAGTGGCCGTCGACGCGTTCCTCGCCGGGCGGATCACCTGGCCGGCGATCGCCGACACCGTCGACGCCGTGCTGCAACAACACCCGGGCGATCCCCACACCCTGACGGCGGATGACATCATCAGGGCCGACGCCGCGGCCCGAGCCGCCGCCCTGCAGATCCTGGATCGATGAAGACCGACCCCTCCCCGTTCCCCCCGCCGCAGCTGCCCGAGCGCGAGCAGCCGAGCGCGTACGAGAAGTTCCGCTCGGAGATGGTCGCCGGCGGTGCTGTCGAGGAGGGCGACACGGCGAGCGGTCCGGGCGGCCTGCTCGGCATCGTCATCATCCTCGGTCTGCTCGCATGGCTCGCGATCGCCAACATCTGGATGTTCGTGTTCGTGGTCGGCGTGCTGATCGCCGTGTTGCTGCACGAGTTCGGGCACTTCATCACGGCCAGGTGGGCGGGCATGAAGGTCACGCAGTTCTTCATGGGCTTCGGTCCGAAGCTGTGGAGCTTCCGGCGTGGCGAGGTCGAGTACGGCGTGCGCGCCCTGCCGCTCGGCGCGTTCGTGCGCATCATCGGGATGAGCAGCGTCGACGAGGTCGAGCCTGCTGACGAGGCGCGCACGTACCGCCAGAAGCCGTACCGGTGGCGGATGCTCGTGATCTGCGCTGGATCGATCATGCACTTCCTCATCGCGATCGTCCTCGTGCTCGGCGTGTACACGTTGTCGGGGCGGCCCGAAGAGGGCGACCGGGTGCAGTTCGCCGCGGTCAGCGACGGTGCACCGGCTGCCTCCGCGGGCGTGCAGGCCGACGACATCGTGCTCAGCGTCGACGGCGTCGCTGCCTCGTCGCCGGGCGCGGTGACCCGTGAGATCACCTCCCACGAGCCGGGCGACGAGGTGACGCTCGAGCTGCTCCGCGACGGGGAACCGATCACCATCGACGTCACGCTCGGCCGACGACCGGACGATCCTTCGACCGCGTTCCTCGGTGTCAGCAGTGCACACGAGTTCTCGTACGCGGACCACGGGCTCGTCGGATCGATCGGGTACACGTTGCGCGACCTGGCCGACATGGGCGTGCAATCGGTGAAGGGCGTCGTCACCGTGATGAACCCGGTGAACCTCCTCGAGCACCTCACCGGCGAGAGCGACGACCTGTCCACCCGCCCGACCACGCTCGTCGGCGCGACGAACGTCAGCCAGGACGTCGGGCAGGGTGCCGGGTGGGCCGGCATGCTGATGATGCTCGCCGCGATCAACGTCTTCTTCGGGCTGTTCAACCTGTTCCCGTTGCTGCCCTTCGACGGCGGCCACGCGGCGATCGCCACCTACGAACGCATCCGGTCGCGGCGGGGCAAGCGATACTTCGCCGATGTCACGAAGATGATGCCCGTGGCGCTCGCCGTGATGACCCTCCTCGGCTTCATGCTCTTCACCGGCCTGTACCTGGACATCGCCAGGCCGCTCTGACGAGGGGTCGGGCGAGATTCCGGCTCGACATCCAGGAGGGACGGGTGCATGCTCGTCTCGTTGCTGACGCGGTGGGTGGCTGCGCAGCCGAGAGGGGCGATCATGCAGTTGTTCACTCGTTCGGTCATGTTGTCCGGCGCCGTCGCCGACGTGACGGCCTTCGCGACCGACATGCGCTCGTACGCATCCGGGCTGGCGGGTCGGGAGATGTCGTTGTGGTCGGTGCTGTTCGGCGGCCCCCAGGGCTCGATGGTGTTCAGCGCCCACGTCGAGGGGTTGGCCGACCTCCAGTCGGTCGGGGCCACCCTGCTCCAGGACTCGGGCTACCACGATCGGCTGGCCGCCGGCCGCGGGTTGAGCGCCGGCCCAGCCGAGGATCGCCTGTACACGCCGGTGTACGGCACGCTCGGTGACGACCATCCCCCGGTGGGGGCGATGGCGGTGATCACCACGGCGGTGATCGCCAATGGCAAGTACGCCGAAGCGATCGGCTGGGGCATCGAGATCGCTCAGTACGTCGAGGGCGTCAGCGGGATGCCGATGCTGTTCCTCATGGACGACTACGGCGACTTCGGGCGCGTCACCTGGGTGGGGGTGGCGAACGACGCCCAGGCCGCGGACGCGGGCAGCGCCAAGATCAACGCCGACACCGGATATGTGGAGCGGCTCGGCGCTGCTGGGGCACTGTTCGTCCCGGGCTCCGGGAGTCGAGGTCTGCTCGCACGCGTCGCGTGAGCCGTCAACCGGCGAGTGCCTCGACGTCGGCGCCGACTGCGACCTCGCCGGGGGTGATCACGGTTGCGTAGAGGCCGAGACAGGCCCATTGACCGAGGTCGGCGAACGGGCGCATGTGGTGCTTGGCGATCGTCTGTAGGACGCCTCGATCGCGGGGCAGGCCCTGCTGTGGGAGCGTCGTCATCACACACCGTGGCGCGAGCGACGCGACCTCGAGCTCGACGTCGCCGATGCGCAACCGACGTCCCGGCCACTCGTCCTCGGGCAGGTCGGCGCCGTCGGTGTCGATCAGGAAGTTCATCCGGAACCGCCTCGGGTCCCAGTCGCCGTCCGGGTGCAGTTCCGCCATCGACCGCAGTGCGCCGGTCGTGATGATCGTGATCGGCGCGACGTCCTGGAACGTGCCGGGCGCCATGAACGCGAGTGGCATCGTGCTGACCGGCCTGCCCTCGGCCGTCGTCGACGTCTGTGAACCGGTGATCACGTCGTCGGGCGCGATCCCGTCCTCCGACCACACGTAGTCGTACACACCGTCGGCAGACTCCGTGGCCAACCGCACCGGCCGCCCGACGGCCGCGGTCAACCGGCCGTCGACGTCGGGCGTGGCGACCCGGATCTCACCGCCGCCGGGCGCGGCGATGACCAGGTTCGGCGTCTCGGGGCTGCCGTCGTACCAGGACCGGAAGTCGAGCAGACCGGCCCAGGCCCGCGGATCCTTGGCGCTGGCCACCTTGCCCGACGTGGCGTCGACGAGCGCGTGCGTCCGATCGCCGGCGATGCCGCTCGCCCCGACCTGCGCACTGCGCAGCGACTCGCCGAGCATCGACTTGACGGCGAAGCGGTCGATCGACGTGAGGCTGCCCAGGCGCATCCACCAGACCGTACCGGGTCGTTCAGTACGGGTTGCTGATGTAGTCCTGCAGTGCCTTGGACTCGAGCTCCAGCGATTGGATGCGGTCCTTGACCACGTCGCCGATGCTGACGATCCCGGCCAGCTCGCCGTTGACCTCGACGGGAACGTGACGCACCCGCAGATCGGTCATCGTGGCCATCAGTTGCTCGATCGTCGTGTCGGGCAGGCAGGTCACGACGGCGGCGGTCATGACCGCCGACACCGGCGCGACCAGTACGTCTGCCCCACGCTCGGCGAGCGCCCGCACGACGTCGCGTTCCGACACGATGCCGGCGATGCGCACGCCGTCGTCGGACACCACGGCCGCACCGATGCGGTGTTCGGTCATCAGGGCCGCGAGGTCGGCGACGGAGACATCCGAACGGACGGTCACCACCGACGAACCCTTGGTCTGCAGAAGTCTGCTCACGTGCATCGAAACCCCCCAGAGCTCGAATGGACGTCGCCGCCAGTCTGCCACGTGTCGCTGGCAGACTGATCCGCGATGATCGAGCGTCGTCCCACACGTCAGATCCACGTCGGCAAGGTCGCCGTCGGCGGTGACGCGCCCGTCACCGTGCAGTCGATGACGACGACGAAGACCGCCGACGTCGAGGGCACGCTGCAGCAGATCTACGCGCTCGCCGCGGCCGGCTGCGACATCGTCCGCTGCACGTGCAACGAGCCCGAGGCGGCCGTTGGCCTCGCCCAGATCGTGCCCCGCTCGCCGCTGCCGGTCATCGCCGACATCCACCACCAGTACAAGATGGCGCTCGCCGCGATGGAGGCCGGGGTGCACGGGCTGCGGCTCAACCCCGGCAACATCCGCCGGCCGGAGCACATCAAGGCCGTCGCGGCGGAGGCCAAGGACCGCGGCCTCCCGATCCGCATCGGTGTCAACGGTGGCTCGCTCGACCCGGCGCTGTACACCAAGTGGGGTGGCATCAAGCCCGAGGCGATGGTCGAGAGCGCCCAGCAGGAGCTCGCCTACTTCGACGAGGTCGGCTTCGACCTGATCAAGATCAGCGTCAAGGCGTCGAACGTGCCGCTGATGGTCGAGGCCTATCGACAGCTGTCGGAGGTCACCGACCATCCGCTCCACCTCGGCGTGACCGAGGCGGGTCCGCCACCCGCGGGGCTGGTGAAGGCGACGGCCGGCATCGGCGCGCTGCTGCTGGAAGGCATCGGCGACACGATCCGCTACAGCCTCACCGCCGACCCGGTGGAGGAGGCCCGCGCCGGGCGGCAGTTGCTCGAGGCGCTGGGCCTGCGCGAGCGCAAGAACATCGACCTCATCGCCTGCCCGTCGTGCGGCCGAGCGGAGATCGACGTGATCGACGTGGCCAACCGGGCGATGGACGCGTTCGGCGAGCGCGAGATCCCGCTACAGGTCGCGGTCATGGGCTGCGTGGTCAACGGGCCCGGCGAGGCGCGCGAAGCCGATCTCGGCATCGCTGCGGGCAACAAGCGCGGGCACCTGTTCGTGAAGGGCCGCAACGTCGCCGTCGTGCCCGAGCCCGACATGGTCGACGCGCTGGTGGAGTGGGCCGAGTTCATCCACGAGCACGGCGTGGACGCGGCGATCGCTCGGGCCGACACCCGCCTGGCCGAGCGCGAGGCCGCCCGCGACCGCAGCATGCTGCTCGACGACAAGGGCGCCGACGCCAACCACGCCACCGAGAAGATCGTCGCGATCCGCAGAACGGTGTCGTGATTGCGGGCGGCGCCGGCAGCGCCCGCTCGTACGGACCCGGGGGCGCCGCCCGCTCTGGCCCTGAGCTCGCCGTGGGGGCTCGCTTCGCTCGCTGGTGCGGCTGCGGGCCAGGTGCGCGGCTGACCGTGGGGGTGAGCGTGCCGGTCCACTGTGTGATGTAGGCGTTGTCGACCTCGCACCCGACCTCGGCCGTGCCCTCCTCGTCGCCGACGTTGAAGATCTCGAACGAGATCTGGGTGTCGGAGGTGGAGGGGGTGAGGGACAGTGCGCCACCGGAGAACTCGAACATCGCAGTCATGCCGGCGATTGCACCGCACCCCGCCGTCGGCCGGCGGGCACGATCGTCAGGGTGTTTCGCCCACCCGGAGCAGTGTTGCGGTGCCATGGAGCGCCAAGCGATCGCCGGGGGCCAGGTAGGCGACCTCGCCGGTGCGCAGCTCCCGGGTCGAACCGGCAGCACACAGCACCAGCTCACGCGTCGATGCCTCGATGTCGAGCACGCCGTCGGCATGGTGGCCATGCAGCACGAATGGCGCGCCGGGCGTCGGGAAGCGCACCGTGGTCGGGCTGACCCGGAGCGGGCGACACCGCGGGTCGGCCAGCGGGGAGTAGTCCAGCGTGCGGAGCAGCTCGACGACGTCGACGTGCTTGGCGGTCAGCCCGCCGCGCACCACGTTGTCGCTCGCCCCCATCACCTCGACGGCCGTGCCGCGCAGGTAGGCGTGGAGGTTGCCAGCGGCGAGGTACATCGCCTGCCCGGGGCGGAGCACGACGAGGTTGAGCAGCAGCGCGACCCCGACGGCGGGGTCGCTCGGGTAGCGCCGGGCGAGGTCGACGATCCAGCTCGCTTCAGCGCTGCGGTGGTCGGCGCACGCCTCGACGAGCCCGTCGAGGTCGGGGTGATCGACCATCAGGTGGGTGACGACACCCTCCAGACCGTCGGTCACCACGCGGTCGGCCAGCACGTCGGCCTCACCGCCGATCGATCGCAGCAGCGCGATGGTCGCGTCGGCAGGACGGAACCCGCACAGCCCCTGGAACGGCGTCAGCGCGACGACGACCTCCGGCTTGGGGTGGGGATCGACGAAGATCCGCTCGGGCCCCACGACACCGGCCGCCTCCTCTCGCTCGAACCCGGCGCGGGCCTGCTCGGCCGTCGGGTGGGCCTGCAGCGACAGCGGCTCCGCGGCCGCGAGCAACTTCAAGAGGTAGGGCAGATGACCGGCGACCGCGTCGAGGGGTTCGGGCAGCGCGCCGTCCGCTGACACGGTCGAGATGCCCGACGGGTGCGTACCGAACCACAGCTCGGCCAGCGGCTGGCCGTCGGCGGGTCGTCCGAGCAGGTCGGGCAGCGCGCGAGGGTCGCCCCAGGCGTAGTGCTTCTCGACGCCCCCCACGAGCCTCATCGGGTGCTCGCTGCGCTCGCCCACGTGTCGATGGTTCGCTCGCTACGTTCGCTCATCGGCAGACGGACAGCAGGTGCTCGACGGCGCTGCCGAGCGGGATCTCGTCGCGGATGTCGGTCGCGCGGTCGCGCACCTCGACGACGCCGCTGGCGATCCCGCGGCCGGCGACGACGATCGTCGGGACCCCGAGCAGCTCGGCGTCTTTGAACTTCACACCGGGGGACACCGACGTGCGGTCGTCGAACAGCACCCGCAGACCGGCCGCTTCCAGCTCGGCGGCGAGCTCCGTGGCGGCGTCGGCGATCGCGTCGCCGCCCTTGCTCGCCATCACCAGGTGCACGTCGGCCGGGGCGATCTCGCGCGGCCAGCACAGTCCCATGCCGTCGGCGGTGGCCTCGGCGACGACGGCGACGGCGCGGGACACGCCGATGCCGTAGCTACCCATCGTCACGGTGACCTGCTTGCCGTTCTGGTCGAGCACCGTCAGACCGAGCGCCTCCGCGTACTTGCGGCCGAGCTGGAAGATGTGGCCGATCTCGATGCCACGGGCGATCTCCATCGTGCCGCCGCAACGTGGGCAGGGGTCGCCGTCGCGCACCTCGACCGCCTCGATCCGTTCATCGCCGTGGAAGTCACGCCCGGCGACCAACCCGACGACGTGGTGGCCGTGGCTGTCGGCGCCGGTGATCCAGCGCGTGCCGTCGACCACGAGCGGGTCGAGCAGGTAGCGGATGCCGCTCGGCCCCTCGGTGCCGAGCACGCCCGGCCCGATGTACCCCTTGGCCAGGAGCGGATGGGCGGCGAAGTCGACCTCGGTGAACGGCACCACCTCGGCCGGGCCGACCTGGGCCTCGACCCGCTTGAGGTCGACCTCGCGGTCGCCTGGCACGCCGATCGCCAGCGCCTCGACCGTACCGTCGGGGTGCTTCAGGTTGACGACGACGTTCTTCAACGTGTCGGCCGCGGTCCACGCCCGGTCGTCGCGGCGCAGGTCAGGGCGGGCATTCATCAGGTCGACGAGCGTCGCGATCGTCGGTGTGTCGGGCGTGTCGGCGACCACCGCCTCGGGAAGCCCGTCGGTCGGCAGCGCGGGCGGCACGGCGACCTCGACCGCCTCGGTGTTCGCCGCGTAGTCGCACGTCGTGCAGCGCACGAACGAGTCCTCGCCGACGGGCAACGGGGCGAGGAACTCCTCGCTCGCCGAGCCACCCATCGCCCCCGACATCGCCGACACGATCACGAACGGCAGCCCGAGGCGCTCGAACGTGCGGATGTATGCGTCGCGGTGCAGTTGGTAGCTGCACTCGAGGCCGGCGTCGTCGATGTCGAAGCTGTAGCTGTCCTTCATCACGAACTCGCGGCCGCGCAGCAGGCCGGCGCGCGGCCGGGCCTCGTCGCGGAACTTCGTCTGGATCTGGTAGATGACGAGCGGGAGGTCCTTGTACGAGCTGTACAGGTCCTTCACCAGCAGCGTGAACATCTCCTCGTGGGTCGGCGCGAGCAGCATGTCGACGCCGCGGCGGTCCTGCAGGCGGAACAGGTTGGCGCCGTAGTCGTACCAGCGGCCGCTGGCCTCGTAGGGCTCGCGCGGCAGGAGGGCGGGGAAGTGCACCTCCTGGAACCCTTCGCGGTCCATCTCCTCGCGGATGATCCGCTCGACGTTGCGATAGACGATCCAACCCAGCGGCAGCCAGGTGAACCCGCCCGGCGCGGCGCGGCGGATGTAGCCGCCGCGCACCATCAACCGGTGGCTCGGCACCTCGGCGTCGGCCGGGTCCTCGCGGAGGGTCCGGACGAACAGCGTCGACATCCTCAGCACAGGGCGTTCCTTCCGGAAGGGGTGGGCATCGGCCCATTCAAGCGCCTCCGGGACCGCCAGGGCGTGCCCCGCGCTACACTTCCGGGGTCCTAGGACGTTCGAACAACGACTCAGGCGTGGGTGCAGACCCACGCCTTTCTTTCTGAATCAGCGCAGTTCACGAGACCACGAGGGAGGTGTGACAGAGATGACCGCAGGAACCGTGGTCGAGCGCGTGACTGCGCTCGTCACACCGATCTGCAGCGACTTGGGCGTGGATCTGTACGACGTCGAGTACGGCGGCGGCCAGCTCACCGTCACCGTCGATGCGCGCCCTGGCGCCGTACCGGCGTCGCCGCCGGACGAGGGCGACGGTGACGAGGCGGCACCTCGCGGGCCGGGCATCACGCTCGACGTCCTCGCGCTCGCGACGCGGCTGATCTCGCGCGAGCTCGACCACTCCGACCCGATCCCGGGGCACTACACGCTCGAGGTGACCAGCCCTGGCCTCGAACGCACCCTGCGCACTCCCGCCCACTACGCACGCTCGGTCGGCAGCGATGTCGCCGTGCGCCTGCGCGACGTCCCGGGCTCCGAGCGACGCGTGCACGGCGTGCTGAGCGCCGCCGGCGACACGACGTTCACCGTGACCCGCGACGACGGCACAGCGCGCGAGATCCCCTACGACCAGGTCGACAGGGCGCGCACCGTCTTCCACTGGGGCCCGGCTCCCAAGCCCGCCACGGGCAAGGGCAAGCCGAAGTCGGCCCCCCGCAAGCAACACACCCCGACGCCCACTGCGGCGACCGACGACTCCACGGAGGCAACGGCACCATGAGCAACCTCGACATGAGCGAAGCCGTACGCGTGCTCGCGAACGAGAAGGGGATCTCCGTCGACACGCTGCTGCAGGTGCTCGTCGACGCCCTCGCCACCGCCTACAAGCGGCGCCCCGGCGCGGCCGAGGAGGTCGACGTGCGCATCAACCCGGACACGATGGACGTGCAGTTCATCGCCTACGACCTCGACGAGGACGGCAACTGGGTCAACGAGCGCGACGACACGCCGCGCAAGGAGGAGCTGGGCCGCATCGCTGCCCAGACGTTCCGCCAGGTGATGAGCCAGCGCATCCGTGAGGTCGAGCGCGACCGCAAGTTCGAGGAATACGCGAACCGCGAGGGCGACATCGTCACCGGCATCATCCAGCAGACCGACAACCGCTACACGCTGCTCGACCTCGGCAAGGTGGAGGCCCTCTTGCCCCAGGCCGAGCAGGTCGCGTTCGAGCGGCCAGAGCCCGGTACCCGCCTCAAGGCCTACATCGTCGAGGTCCGCAAGAC
>CAZMGD010000013.1:0-55678 GCA_964565705.1 uncultured Ilumatobacteraceae bacterium
CACCTCGATGCCGGTGAGGGCCACGTTGTCGCGCCCGCGAACGGTGCCGCTGATCTTGACCGTCGGCTCCGCGGTCATGTCGAGGCCGGTTCGGTCCTCGCCCTCGGCAAGGGTGACCGTCTCGGAGGTCGAACCGACCGGGTAGTCGTCGGCCAGATAGCCGCCCGCCGGATCGCTGAAGGCCACGCGGTAGCCGCCAGCGGGCAGACCGCGCAGCACGTACGTGCCGTCCGCGCCCGTCTGGGCGGAAGCGCCGGGGCGGCCGACGGGCTCCCCGATCGGCGTGGCGTCGACCTGCAGGCCGGCGAGCGGCGTGCCGTACCGGTTCGTGAACGCGCCGGCGATCGAGGCCGCCTTGGTGAGCACGGCGTCGATGCCCGGCGTGGTCGATCCGGTCGCGACCGTGACCGGTGTCGCCGAGCCGAGGCTGGCGACGTCGTCGTACACCTCGGGCAGGTGGGTCTGTGCCGGCGAGCTGAACTCGACGGTGTACTCGCCTGCTGCCAATCCGCCGGCTCGGTAGTGGCCGAGCTGGTCGGTGATGGCCAACGCCGAGTACCGCTCGGAGCGGACGAACACCGACACGGCAGCCAGCGGCGTGCCCGTGGTGTCGGTGACCATGCCCTCGATGGCACCGGAAGCGGTGAGTGCGATCGTTCCGATGTCGGTCGATTCGCCGGGCACGACAGGCACCCGCTCGGCTGCCGCGTAGTCGGTGGTGTTGTCGAAGTACTCGGAGAGATAGGCCTCGCCCCCGCTGAACCACACGACGTAGTCGCCGCCCGAGAGCCCGCGCACCTCGAACTCGCCGTTCGCGGCGACGTTCGCCCATCGGTGGTCCGGTCCGGACGAGGCGCTCACGTACGCTCCGGCGATCGGCGCTCCCGAGCTGTCGGTGACGCGGCCGCGGACGGAGCCCCCGGCGCGGAGCTCGGCATCGGCGACCTCGACCGAGTCGGTGACCGTGACCGGCGTGGCGTCCTCGGCGGACGCGGCATCGTCGTACCACTCGCTCACGGAGTCGGTGCCCGAGGCGTCGAACCAAACGATGTAGTCGCCCGGCGACAACCCGCCTTGCCGATACTGCCCGTCGGCGTTCGTGTACACCGAATGGACCGTCTGCCAACCGAGCCTGAGATCGACGCGCACGTTGGCGATGCCGGCGCCCGAGGTGGACGTGACCGTGCCGGCGATGGCACCGCCCGAGCGCAGCGCGGCGTCGATGCCGGTCACGGCTTGACCGGCCGCGACGGGAACCTGCGTGGCCGCCGAGTAGTCGGCCACGTCGTCGAAGAACTCGCGGACGAAGTCGCCGGCGTGGTCGACGAACTCCACGGTGTACGCGCCTGCTGGCAGGCCGGTGATCGCGTAGGTGCCGTCGGGACCGGTGGTGTCGCTGCCGCCCCAGCCAGGCGTGTAGGCAGACACCGAGATGGCCTCGATCGGTTGGCCGGACTCGTCACGAACGGTGCCGCTCAGGGAACCTGCCATCGCCAGCTCGGCGTCGATGCCACCTCGATGCTCGTCGGCGGCGACGGTCACCAGCGTCGCATCTGCGAAGGTGATCGCGTCGTCGTAGTACTCCGGGGCGTGGACGCCCGCAATGTCCGAGAACTGCACGCGGTAGCTGCCCGGCGCGAGCCCACCGATCGTGTAGCTGCCGTCCGGACCCGTCGTCGCCGACGAACCGGTGCCCGTCGTCGCCGCGTAGGCAGACACTTGTACCCCGGCGAGCCCCAACCCGGCGGGGCCCGTGACGACACCGGCGATCTGGGCGCCGGTCCGCATCGTCGCATCGACGGCAGTGCGCGCCTCACCTTCGGAGAGGGTGATCGGCGTCGCTTCCTGTTGGTTGGCTGCGCCGTCGTACCACTGGGCCCTGTACGCGTTGGAGTAACTGACGAAGCTCACGCGGTAGGTGCCGGCCGGCAGACCGTTGATCTCGTAGACGCCGTCGGGTCCGGTCGTCCAGCTGCGCACAAACCAGCCGTCGGGGCGGCGCACCTCGACCGAGATGCCGCCGAGCGTCGCCCCGTCCGTGTCGCGCACGGTCCCGGCGATCGACGCACCCATCGCCAGCGAGGCGTCGATGCCGGTGTGCACCTCCCCCGCGGCGAGCGTCAGCGCCGTGGCCGATGTCTCGTTCGGCGCGTCGTCATACCACTCGCCCACGTGGCCGGTGGCTCCGGGCGCGAACTGCACGCGGTAGGTGCCCGCGCGCAGACCGCCGACCGAATACGCGCCGTCAGGACCCGTCGAGGAGCTGCCGACGTACAGCGACGTCGCCCCGTCGTAGACGTAGACGTAGACGGGAACGGAGGCGATGCCAGCACGGTTGCTGTCGGTGACCGTCCCCTGGATGCGCGCCGCGGCTTCGAGCACCGCGTCGACGTCGTCGCGGCCGGCGTCCGGGGCGACGTCGATCGTCGTCGCGGTGTCGTAGGTCGCGCCGTCGAACCACTGCGGTACGTACGTAGGAGTCGTCGGGGCGAACTGCACGCGGTACGAGCCGGATGGCAGTCCGTCGAACCGGTACGAGCCGTCCGCCGCCGTCGTGCGGGTCGAGTACGTGTACCAGTACGGCGCGTAGTGCAGCGAGACGCTGACGCCGGCAACACGATCGCCACTCGCGCTGGTCACGGTCCCGCCGATCGATCCGAGCACCGACAGCGCCGCGTCAATGCCGGTGACGTGGTCGTCCGAGCCGACGGTGATCTGCGTCGCGGTGTCGGCCGTCGAGGCATCGTCATACCACTCCGACTGCAGCGCGCCCGACCAGTCGCGGAACTCGACGCGGTAGGTACCGGGCCCGAGACCGCGCACGACATAGCTGCCGCTCGGCTCGGTGCTGGCGTACCCCACCTGCGTCCCCGTCGCCACGTCGGTGACGAACACCGCAGCGTTGGCGACGGGCTGGCCGCCCGTGCGCGTCACGGTGCCGGCGATCGAGCTGGCTCGCTCCATCGCCACGTTCACACCCGTGCGTTGCTGGCCCTCGGCGACGTCGATTGGCGTCGCCGTGGTCAAGCTCGACTGGCCGTCAAACCACTCCCTGAGCAACCGTCCCGACGGATCGCTGAACTCCAGCCGGTATGCACCCGCGGCGAGCTGGGCGACGGAGTACGCGCCCGACTCGTTCGTCTGCACGGAGCGGACGTACACCCCGTCGGCGTCGTAGGCGACGACGGACACGTCAGGGACGGGTTGCCCGGCATCGACCACGGTGCCCGCGATGGAGGCGCCCATCCGCAGCGCGGCGTCGATGGCGATCACATCGGCGCTGATGCCCACCGAGACCTGCGTCGCCTGGCCCCACGTCGCCGCGCCGTTGAAGTACTCCGGCCGCAGCGGGGCCTCGGGTAGGAACTGGACGGTGTAGCTGCCGGGCTGCAGGCGGTCCAGGGTGTATGCACCGGTGGCGTCGGTGACGGCGTTCGACCACGACGGGCCGTTCGCGTACACGCGGACGCCGGACACCGGTTGGTTGGTGGCCGCGTCGGTGACGACACCGGAGATCGTGCCCGAGCGGGCGAGGGCGGCGTCGACACCTGCGACGGCCTCTCCGACGGTCGCGATGGTCACGGGGTTCGACGCATCTGCGGTCGCCGAGTCGTCGTACCACTCCGTGACGTGGTCGCTGCTCCAATCCTGGAACCGGATGCGGTAGCTGCCGACGCCGAACCCGCGCAGCGTGTACGTGCCGTCGGCAGCCGTCTGCGTCGACACGATCGTGGCGTTCGTCGCCGGGTCGAACGCAGACACCGTCACCGACTGGATCGGCGTGGCGAGCGCGTCGGTGACGGTGCCGCTGATCGTCGCTGACGGCTCCATCGCGATGTCGACCGCCGCCGGCGCGGCGGCGCTGAGCACCACTGGCGTTGCCGCGCTGTAGTCCCGGGCGCCGTCGAAGTAGGTGAAGAGGTGCTGGTTCTGGTCGTCGCTGGCGAAGAAGCGGTACTCGCCCGGATCAAGCCCGGACATGCCGTACACGCCCGAGGCGTCGGTGAGCGCGCTGCGGCTGGTCGGGCCCGACGTCGAGACGCGCACGCCGGCGACCGGCGCCCCGCTGGCGGCGTCGGTCACCGTGCCGGTCACGACGGCGCCCACGAGCAGGTCGGCGTCGATGCCGGCCACGACCTGGTCGAGCGCGACGGGCACCGCCTGGGCCAGCGACCAGTCGGACACGTTCGGGTAGTACAGCGCTCGGTGCACGGAGGGCGGCTCGAAGCGCACGGTGTACGAGCCGGCTTCGAGCCCGCTGACGGCATAGGTGCCATCTGCACCCGACGTCGCCTGTGCCGTCGGGCCGCCCAGCGCCGAGCCCACCCGCACGATGACCCCTGCGATCGGTGTGCTGCTGCCGGCCTCGCGCACGGTGCCCGTGATCGTGCCGCCCCGGTCGAGCGTGGCGCTCACGCCGGGGACGGTTTCGCTGCCTTCGATGGTGACGGCGGTGGCGGCCGCCGAGGAGAACACGCCGTCGAACCACTCGTCACGGTGCCCGGTCGCGTCGAAGCGCACGACGTAGTCGCCCGGTTCGAGCCCGGAGATCTCGTAGACGCCGGACGCGTCGGTCGTCGCCGAGCCCGCGTCGGCCCCCCCGTTCGCCACGACGTGGACGTCGGCGATGGGGTCGCCGGTCACAGCATCGGAGACGGCACCCGAGATCGAGCCGCCGAGCTCCAGCGACGCATCGATGCCGGTCGTCGTCTGTCCAGCCGTCACCGACACCGGTGTGCCGTTCTGCCCGGCGTGCACCGAATCGAACGTCTCGGCCCGGTAGCGGGTCTCCGGCCAGAAGCGCACCGTGTACTGGCCGGTTCGCAACCCGCTGACGGTGTACGAGCCGTCGGCCTCGGTGACAGTGTCGGCGTAGAAGCCCGTGTCGTAATCCTCGGCAGTCACGATCACGTCGGCCGCGGGTTCGCCGCCGGGTCCGGTCACGGTGCCCGAGATCGCGCCCAGCGACGCGGCCCCAACGGGACGTGCGTCGATCGGGAAGCCCGCCACCACCATCACCGCGGCGAGGACCGCCGCGCACCTCCGCCAACCGCTCAGCGCGCGCGTCCTGTGCGCACGTCCGCCCTGAGTCCGCGTCCTGTTGTCACCCACCGTTCCGCCCCTCGCCGCGCCCCGCCCTACGGGGTCGGGCAACATCAAATCAGGTTCCGGCCACCTGCTGACAACAAGAGCGCAACATTGCACCCACCGTGGTTGTGGGGTCACTCATCGGCGCGATAATCGGGCTGTTGCTGCCGCGGAACAAGCGGGCCGTCCCGCGCGTGTCGTCTGCACACGCCCGGTCTGGGTCACCGACCGCGAGCCGAGATCGGCCCCGATCGTGGCGCTCAGCGACACGAACCCAGGCAGGTTTGAAGGGTCGCAGGGGTGGGGTCACGGGGTGGTCGTTTCGGCGAGACCCCGTCCCAGACCCTGCGCTCCTGGGCTACGGGCTCTGGTGCCGAGTGCACGCGCGCCGTGCCGGTACACTCGTCGCTGCGCCGCACGAGCTCTCCCCGTCGAGCTCGTGCCGGCTGTCCAAGCGCCCCCAGCAGCAGCCGCTCACCCGGAACTGCGGTCCGTGTCCGGACCGTTCGTGTCACGGGCCGCCCCGTCGAGACATGGTCTCGGCTGCTGGACCGAGCGTGTGGCGTCCACGGGCGGACGGAGAACGATGGTTGAGATGAGAGAGCTCGAGAGCGCGATCTGGGAGATCGCGGATGGCCGCGGTGGCCCCGACGACGTCACGCTGCTGCGCGAGGCTGGATCAGCGTCGCTGCTGGTGGTGGATCGGCTGCTCGGCGAAGCGCAGGACGGTCTGGCGTCGGTTCGAGGTCTCACCGGTGATGAACGCGAACAGGTGGTCGCCGACTTCACCGACACCGTCGAGAGCCTTCGCAGGGTGGCGGGCATGCTGCGGCCGGCTGCGGTCGCCGAACCGCCGGACGAGGTCGCGCTGCAGGCGTCGTGGGCGGCAGGCACCGTCGTCGTGTGGGCCGGCGGGCGCGGGGCGCAGCCCGCATCGAACGACGAGCTGGCGACGCTCCTGGAGACGTGCGGCGGCCCACCACACGGTTGGTCGGTCCACCCTGGCGTGCCGCTGGAACAGGGTGTCCGAGCCGAAGCACTGTCCATCCAGCTGAAGGACGCGTTGGGCTGGCTGATCGCGATCAGCAGCGACGCGGATCGGGACGCGCTCGGTACGGGCATCCGCTGGCTCGCCCGGGTCGCGTTGGAGGGTGTGCGCGCGGTGGCGCGCGGCTCGATCGTTCCGCGCCTCGAGGTCGACCAGCAGGCGAACGGTCGTCGGGTCTCGGCTCGCGTTCGTTGGGTGCCGGCGGCGCTGGAGCCGGCGTTGATCGCATCGCTGGTGTCCTCGATGCCTCCCACGGTGGACGCGCTGGGGCACGAGAAGGGTCGGGCGACGACGCTGGGGGTCATCGGTGCCGTGGTGGAGGCGATCGTGACCGAGAGCCTCGAACGGCTCGAGCTGCCCGCTCAACCACCCAACGCCGTGTCCGCGACCGATCTGGCCGACACGATGTCTGCGCGGTTGGACGGGGCGCCCTTCGAGGCCGGTGTCGACTCCGCCAGGGCGACCTCGAGACGATTGGACGACTGGACGCGGTCGGTGACCGATCCCGCCCGGCGGCGCCTGGTGGTGCGTCTGGACGAGCCGGGGGACCACAACGCGTGGATGCTGTCGGTGCTGGCACCTTCCGGTTCGGCGCAGTGGGTGCCCATCGACGAGGCGCTTCGAGCCGATGGTGGTCGAGCGACGACGCTCGAATGGGTTCGCCTGCAACGTATGGTGCCGGCGCTCGGTCGCTCCAGGCCGTCGCAGCGTGGTCGGGTCGCGTTGGACCAGGACGAGGCGTGGGAGTTCCTGAGCCACCTGGGACCGATGCTGAGCTCCATCGGCTTCGACGTGCGCGCACCAGAGCTCGCGCCCCGCGCGGCACGGCCGGCGCTGCGCCTGTTCACCGAAGCGAGGGCCGGGGCGACCGTCGGGGTCGATCAGCTGAGCGACGTGTCGTGGAGCGTCGTGTTCGACGACGTCGAGTTGACCGCAGCCGAGGTCGCCCGCCTGGCCCGCCAGGCTCGGCCGATGGTCGCGTCGCGTGGCCGCTGGGTGGCCATCGACCGTCTCGATCTGGAACGAGCGGCCGCGGCGTTGTCCGATCGCGAGTCGGTCACCCAGCTGACCGGCGCCGAGATCCTCCGCCAGAGCATCGGCCTCGACGCAACGGGCTTCGGCCCGGTGCTCGTGCACGGTGACAGCTGGGCGCAACAGATCGTCGATCGGGCGCGTCGCTCCGACCTCGCGGTGGACGCTGCACCCGAGCGATTCGCCGGCACGCTGCGCAGCTACCAGTCCGAAGCGTTGGCGTGGATCGGCTTCCTCGAAGCATCCGGGCTCGGCGGGTGTCTCGCCCTGGAGATGGGGCTCGGCAAGACGCCGACCGTGCTCGCACACCTCGCCCGCAGCGCTGGGGCGGGCCCGTCGCTGGTCGTCGCCCCAGCCGCAGTGGTTGGCAACTGGGCAGCCGAGGCGGCCCGGTTCTCCCCCGACCTGCGCGTGCTCGTGCACCACGGAGCGAGTCGCGCCAGCGACGCGCAACTGGAGAAGGAGATCATCGAAGCGGACATCGTGATCACGACCTACGCCACAGCGGTCCGCGACATCGACGCGCTGACCGACCTCGAGTGGTCGACGTTGGTGCTCGATGAAGCACAGGCGATCAAGAACCCCGCCAGCGAGACCGCCCGGTCGCTGCGCCGCCTCGGTGCTCGCACGCGGCTGGCCCTGACCGGCACACCCGTCGAGAACGGAGTGGGCGATCTCTGGGCGATCCTCGACTTCACGAATCCCGGTCTGGTGGGGCCGCGGGCGACGTTCGTCGCCCAGCTCGCCGGCGACACCGAGTCCGCGCTGCGTGCCCTCAACGGGATCCTGATGTTCCGCCGCTCGAAGAGCGAGCCCGAGGTCGCCGCCGAGCTCCCGGACAAGATCGACGAGCTCGACCACTGCACGATGACCACCGAGCAGATCGGGCTCTACCAGGCGGTGCTGGACCAGCTCTTGCAGGCAGCAGCAGATCCACTGGCGACCACCAGCAAGGGCGCCGTGCTCGCCGCGATCACCGCGCTCAAGCAGATCTGCAACCACCCGGCCGCCTACCTCGACGACGACCGCCCGCTGACTGGCCGGTCGGGCAAGCTCACCCGGCTCGAGGAGATCATCGAGTCGGTGTTCGCCGCCCGTGAGCGAGTGCTCATCTTCACCCACTTCGCGTCGTGGGGACGGCGCCTCGCCGCACACCTCAGCGAGGTCACGGGTGTCCCGATCGCGTGCTACGACGGCAGCCTCAGCCGCTCCGCCCGCGACCAGATGGTGGCCGACTTCCAGCATGGCGACGGCCCCGGCGCGCTGGTGCTGTCGCTGAAGGCGGGCGGGACCGGATTGAACCTGACGGCGGCGAACCACGTCATCCTCTACGACCGATGGTGGAACCCGGCCGTCGAGGACCAGGCCCGCGACCGCGCGTGGCGCATCGGCCAGACCCGCTCGGTCATCTCGCACCGACTCGTCTGCCCCGGCACCATCGACGAACGCATCGAGGAGGTCGTCCAGGGCAAACGCCACGTCGCCGGGCTGGTCCTGCCGAAGTCGAGCTCCCTCACCGACCTCGACCCCGACCAACTCGCCCGCGCGTTCAGCCTCCGACCCGACGAGATGCTCACCGAGGACGACCAATGACCCGCAACACACGACAGGTTCAGAACGGCCGGTCGCGACGAGCGACCACGAAGCGATCGAACGCGGACCTCTGGCGTCCGGCGAGACCGCTTCCCGACGTCGAGCCCGTCACGCCGGCTGAGGATCCAACCGCCCTGCTCCGGTCACTCGGCGAACCCCCGATCGCATCCGGCGACGCCGCCCTCCACCGCTACATGACCGTCGTCGAGCGCAGCGCGAGCATCGCCGCCGCGCTCGCCCTGAGCGCAGGCGTGCTCGCCAGCGACGACTCCTCGACGCGACCCACCTGAGCCTGCCCGGTTCGTGCCGCTGAACGGCTCGATGCGGCGGTCCGCCGGGCGGTCGCACCATCGAATATTTCTCTAGTAACGGCTAGAATAAGGGCACGCGCTGTTGCGAGGAGAACTGATGAGCAGGACGGGCACGATGCCGCAGTGGCGGGGTCGGGATCTGGATGACCCGGTGGAGATCGCCGAGATGGTGCGCCGGTTCTACGCGGACGTCGCCCAGGACGAGTTGCTCGGCCCGATGTTCAACGACGTCGCCCAGGTGGACTGGTCCGAGCACCTGCCGAAGCTGACAGCGTTCTGGTGCCGAGCGTTGCTGTCGCTGCCCGGCTACGAGGGGAATCCCTATCGGGCGCACCTGCTGGTGCACGCCCGGCGGAACTTCACCCGAGCGCACTTCGAACGTTGGTTGGAGCTCTTCCACGAGACGTTGGACCTGGGGTGGGCGGGCGCCAAGGTCGAGCACGCCAAGATGCTGGCGTGCAGGGTGGCAATGGTGCACTCCAAGCAGATCATCGGCGATCCGGTGTGCTGCACGCCCGATCCTGACCACATGCTGTCGTCCACACACCTCGCCGCGAACGGCTGATCGACGCCACGCTGCTGATCAGGTCGGGAGACCAACCTTGATCCGGCACCCGGCACGGCGTGGCGGTCGGATCACGAGGTCGTCGATCGTGGCGTCGTCGGCGGCCCGGTCGGCGATCCCCTCGGCGATGCCGTGGTGCAGATCGCACACCACGTCGGGCGCCGCTGTGGCCGGTCCGACGAACGGGCAACGGTCGAGCACGACCTCGGTGCCCGCACGGGTCTCGTGGATCCGAGGTTCGAACCCCATCCGCCGGGCGACCCCGTCGAGGATCTGGACCGCCCCGGCGTCTGCGCCGTGCTCGACCGCGAGCCGACGACCGGCCTCCCTGCCGACCTCGCGAGGCGTCCGGTCGCCACGCAACAGCTCGAGCAACATCATCGACAGCGCCTCGAACGGGCTCGCCCCACCCCAGCGCTCTGCGGCGCCCGGCGTCGGCCGGTATCGACGCGGGGGACGGCCCGGCCCGACCGGTTCGCCCAACTCACCCACCACGAGCCCGGCCTGGGCGAGCTTGGCGAGGTGCTGGCGTATCGCATTGTGGTTCAAGCCGAAGTGCTCGGTGAGCTCCGCGACGCCCACCGGGGCGGTCGCGTCGCGGAGATGGACGAACACTGCGTGCCGAGTCGGATCACCCAGCGCTCGGCTCTGCATCAACACGTCGTCGTCTCGCCGTGAGGGGGTTCGGGGCATCTCGGATCCTGACTTCGGCTACTGGTCCTACCCAGAGTGTATTTCTAGCTGAGGGGAGAAGAATCGCAGATCATCGCTCTGAAATCTCGACTTGGCGAGTCGACATTATGTGGGCTATTTTACTAGTGTCCGATAGAGAAACCACGGAGACCGATCATGGCATTGCAACTGGGCGACGTCGCCCCTGACTTCACCGCGAACACGACCGAGGGCGAGCTCAGCCTGCACGAGTACCTCGGCGACGGGTGGGGGATCCTGTTCTCCCACCCCGCCGACTTCACGCCCGTGTGCACCACGGAACTGGGGGCGTTCGCCAACCGCAAGGACGAGTTCGAGCGCCGCGGCACCAAGCTGATCGGAGTCAGCGTCGACCCCGTCGAGTCGCACCAGCGCTGGTCGGCGGACATCAAGGAGACGCAGGGCAGTGCGTTGAACTTCCCACTCGTTGGCGATGAGCAGCGCACGGTGGCGTCGCTGTACGGGATGATCCACCCCAACGCGTTGGAGACGGCCACGGTGCGCACGGTGTTCGTGATCGGTCCGGACAAGAAGATCAAGCTGACCCTCACCTACCCGGCCGCGATCGGCCGCAGCATCGACGAGATCCTCCGCGTCCTCGACGCGTTGCAGCTCAGCGCGAAGCACAGCGTGTCCACACCGGTCGGCTGGGTCGACGGCGACGACGTGATCATCTCGCCGGCGATCGACGACGAGCGCGCTGGCGAGTTGTTCCCGAAGGGCTTCCGCACGCTCAAGCCCTACCTCCGGTACACGCCCCAGCCCGGCTGAGCCCGACCTCCTCCGGTTCCTCCGCGTCGAGGTCCTGAACGGGCGCGGCGCTGGCCGCGCCGGCGCGGAGGCGGGTGATCTCGGCGCGCAGGTCGCGGCGTTCCTGCCAGCGGGCGGTGTCGTCGCGGACGACCGCGACCAGGCGCGTCACACGGTGGTCGATCGGGTCGCGGAGCAGGGTGAGCGTGAACGCGATCGACAGGCGCCGCCCGTCGCGGTGCAGGGCGGGGACCTCGAGCAGTTGGGTGCCGTAGCGGGTGATCCCGGTTGCCACGGTCTGGCGGTAGCCGTCCCAGTGACGGGCGCGGTGGCGTTCGGGGATGATCAGGTCGAGGTTGGCACCGACGGCTTCGGTGGCGTGCCAGCCGAACAGTCGCTCCGCGGCCTGGTTCCACGATGTGATCGTGCCGTCGCGGTCGGCGATCAGCACCGCGTCGGCGAGCTGCTCGACCAGCTCCTCCCAGCTGGCTGAGCCAAGGGGCTCGGGAACGTGGGCCCGCTCGTCGTCGCTGTCGGCGAACAGGTGGGCCCAGCATGGCGGGTCGCCGCCCTCGTCGGTCCCGGGGCCACGGTCTTGATCTGGGGCGGCTTGATCGGTGGTCACGGTGGTGTCCTCAGATGAGTCCGAGTTGGAGGCGGGCGGTGTCGGAGAGGCGGGCGAAGCTCCATGGTGGATCCCACACCAGCGTGGCCGAGACGCGGTCGACGCCGGGCACTCGACCGACGACGCGCTCGACGTCGGCGCGAAGCACGTCGCCCATGCCACATCCGGGCGCGGTCATCGACAGGTCGATGTCGATCAGGCGCCCACCGTCGGCGTCGATGGTCTCGTCGCAGCGGTAGACGAGGCCGAGCTCGACGATGTCGATCGGGATCTCGGGGTCGTAGACGGTGCGGAGGGCATCGGTGACCTGTTCCATCGAGAACTCGCTGCGCTTGACGAAGACCTGGCGACCGGTGTCGACGACGTCTGGCCGGCCGAGCGCGTCCGCATCGGAGGCAGCGACGCGAGCCAGGCCGTGGGGCGTGCGAACGGTGATCGCGCCACCGAGGGTCTGCACGATCTCGACGGAGCTGCCGGCCGGGAGGGTGACCGGCGTGCCGGCCGGGACCGCCGTCGCCGGGCAGTCGCGTGCCACCGTGACGGGTGATGGGGACGTGCCGTTCACCGGGTCTCCTGCCGGGCGGCGGGTGCGGTCGTGCCGTGGAGGATCGCGTCGATCGCTCTGGTGCTCGATGTGGTGAGCCACTCACGGCCGGGACCTGGAGGGAGGGTGCCCTCGAGCGCCGTCCGTGCGAACGCCTGGACGAGCATCGCTCGCGCCGCGCGCTCGGGGATGCCGCGGCTGCGAAGGTAGAACAACCCGTCGTCGTCGAGGCGGCCGACCGTGGCGCCGTGGGTGCAGGCGACGTCGTCGGCGTCGATCTGGAGCCACGGGCGGGTGTCGGCGCGGGCGGTGGGACCGAGCAGCAGGTTGCGGTTCTGCTGGTCGGCATCGGTGCCGGTCGTGCCGGCGGCCACCGTCACGTGCCCGGTGAAGGAGGCCCGCCCGCCGTCGGGAACGATCGAGACGTACTGCTGGCGGCTCGTTGCACCCGAAGCCCGGTGGAGGACCGACACGGAGGTGTCGTGGTGGGCGCCCGAGGCGGGGACCGACAGGCCGGCCAGCGTCACCTCGGCGTCGGCCCCGGCGATGTTGGCGGTCACCGTGTGCCGAGCAGGGCCGGGCCCGGCCACGAGCGCTGCGGCGCGGACGATGGCGCGGTCACGAGCGACGATCTCCGTCCGCCCCACATGTGCCGCACCGCGAGCTCCTTCCAGGACGCGGAGGTGGTCGACTCGCCCGCCGATGGCGACCTCGATCGCCGTGAGCGCGTTGACGAGGCGCGCCCCAGGGGACGCTCGGAACGTCTCGATCAGCTCCAGGTACGCCTCGGGGCCGACGCTGACCTCGGTGCGGGGCGATGACGTCGGGGCGTCGACCGCGAGATGCACCAGGTGGACGGTGACCGGGGAATCGGTCACAGCGACCCGGAGCAGGGTGGTGCCCGTGCCGGCCGCGTGGTTGGCCGCGGCGAACGCGTCGGCGGTGGCGCCGGGCCGGAACGGGCCCGGCGCGGCGTCGAGATCGATCGTCAGGCCGGAGCCGGCCGGGAGGTCGGACAGGTCGGGTCGGTAGCGGCCGTCGACGACGATCACCCGCGGGCCTGGCGGCAAGCCAGCGATCAGCGCGGCGATCGCGCCGGGCACCGGGTCCGGTACGTCGGCGCCCGCGGCCTCGGCGATCGCGGTCAGCGGGGCGTAGCGCCACAGCTCGTCGCCGGCGTGGGGCCAACCGCGGTCGAGCAACCACCGCCGACCCGGCGCGCCACTGGGCAGGTCGCGGGCCAGGCGGTCGAGTGCGCTCGCCCTCACGGGATCAGCGCCTCATCGCGGGCGCCCGTGAGGAATGCGCCATAGCCACCGGCGTCGATCGCCGCTGCCACCTCGGCTCCGCCGCTGTGGATGATCCTGCCATTGTGCAGCACGTGGACGCGGTCGGGGGTGATCAGCTCGAGCAGGCGCGGGTAGTGGGTGATGATCAAGAACGAACGTTCACCATCACGCAGACCGTCGATCCCGCTGGCGACAGCGCGCAGAGCGTCCACGTCGACGCCGGAGTCGGGTTCGTCGAGGATCGCCAGGCGGGGCCGCAGGACCGTGAGCTGGAGGATCTCGTTGCGCTTCTTCTCCCCTCCGGAGAACCCATCGTTGACGGAGCGACCGAGCAGGGCAGGATCGAGGCCGAGCGCCTCCATCGTGGCTCGCGCCTCGCGCAGGAACGTCGACGCGTCGATCTCTGGCTCAGCGCGGGCTTGGCGTTGGGCGTTGAGCGCCGAGTGCAGGAAGTGCATGTTCCCCACGCCTGGTAGCGCGACCGGGTACTGGAACGCCAGGAAGATCCCGGCGGTGGCGCGCTCCTCGGGCAGCATCGCCAGCAGGTCGCGCCCGTCGAAGCTGACCTCCCCCGTCGCGCTGTAGCCGTCGCGGCCGGCGAGCACGTGGGCGAGGGTGCTCTTGCCCGCCCCGTTGGGGCCCATCACGGCGTGCACCTCGCCGGCGCCGACGTCGAGGTCGAGATGGTCGAGCACGGTGCGCCCGGCGACGGTGACGGTCAGGTCGCGGATGTGCAGCATCAACCGACAGCTCCTTCCAGACTGACACGGAGCAGCGCGTTGGCTTCGACGGCGAACTCCATCGGCAGGTCGTCGAACACGTCGCGGCAGAAGCCGTTGACGATCATCGCCGTGGCGTCTTGTTCGTTCATGCCGCGCTGGCGGCAGTAGAACAGCTGGTCCTCGCCGATCCGGGACGTCGACGCCTCGTGTTCGACCTGGGCCGAGTCGCCGGTGACCTCGACGTAGGGAAACGTGTGGGCGCCGCAGTCGGGCCCGAGCAGCAGCGAGTCGCAGCGAGTGTGGTTGCGGGCCCCGGTGGCCGAGCGCAGCACCTTGACCAGCCCGCGGTAGGTGTTCTGGGCGTGCCCTGCCGAGATCCCCTTGGACACGATGCTGCTCGTCGTGTTGCGGCCGATGTGGATCATCTTCGTGCCCGTGTCGGCCTGCTGGTGATTGGTGGTGAGCGCGACGGAGGAGAACTCGCCGACCGACTCGTGACCCTGCAAGATCACGCTCGGGTACTTCCAGGTGATCGCCGAGCCGGTCTCGACCTGTGTCCAGGAGACCCGCGCTCGGTTGCCGGCGCGGCCGCGCTTGGTGACGAAGTTGTAGATCCCACCCCGACCGTGCTCATCGCCCGGGTACCAGTTCTGCACCGTGGAATACTTGATCGACGCCTCGTCCAGCGCGACCAGCTCGACGACGGCAGCGTGGAGTTGGTTCTCGTCGCGGCGCGGCGCGCTGCACCCCTCCAGATAGCTGACCGAGGCACCCTCTTCGGCGACGATCAGGGTGCGCTCGAACTGGCCGGTGCCTGCGCTGTTGATCCGGAAGTAGGTCGACAGCTCCATCGGGCAGCGCACCCCGGCCGGCACGTAGCAGAACGAGCCGTCGGAGAACACCGCTGAGTTGAGCGCGGCGTAGAAGTTGTCACGAGGCCCGACCACGGTGCCGAGGAACCGGCGCACCAGATCGGGATGATCCCGGACGGCCTCGGAGAACGGGCAGAAGATCACGCCGACCTCGGCGAGGCGGGCCTTGAACGTGGTCGCCACCGACACCGAGTCGACGATCGCGTCGACCGCCACGCCCGACAGGCGTTCTTGCTCGGCGACCGAGATGCCGAGCTTGTCGAACATCTCACGCAGCTTCGGGTCGATCTCCTCCAGGCTCTCCGGTGCCGGGCCCTTCGGCTTGGGCGCCGCCCAGTAGCTGATCGCCTGGAAGTCGACGGGGTCGATCCGCAGGTGGCCCCAGTTCGGAGGGGTGAGCGTGAGGAAGTGGCGCAGCGCGCCGAGCCGCCACTCCACCAGCCAGTCTGGCTCGTCGTGCTTGGATGCGATCAGCCGAACCACGGACTCGTCGAGCCCGACCGGCACGATGTCGGCTTCGAGGTCGGTGACGAACCCGTAGCGGTACTCGCCGCCGATGAGATCCTCCATCCGGGCCGTCGTGTCAAGTCTGCTCATCACACTCCTCGCGGGTTCCTGAGTTACTCTAGTGCAAACTAGAGAAATAGTTCAGGTGCTCACTTCGACGAGCTGTGACCGCCGCGTGACGGGACGTCGACGCTGCGGACCGGGTCGTGTCGCGCATGGCCTCGACCGTGGTGGCCGTCTGGGTGCTCGATGCCGGCGTACGGTCGGCGCGTGTCGGCTTCGGTGCCCCCGGCGTAGCGGCCGATCCCGACGGAAGGAGACCTGCATGACGAGCGCGACACCCATCCCGCCTTCGGAGACTCAGGACGACGAGCGCCTGCACACCACCTTGACCGATCTCCTCGACGTCCGCCACCCGGTGCTGCTGGCTCCGATGGGCGACACCGCTGGTGGCCGACTCGCCGCCGCCGTCAGCGACGCCGGCGGGTTCGGGTTCATCGGTGGCGGCTATGGCGACGTCGCGTGGCTCGAGCGCGAGCTCCGCAACGCCGGCAACGCCCGCGTCGGCATCGGCTTCATCACGTTCGCGCTGGCCGAACACCCCGAGGTACTCGAGGTCGCGCTCGCGGCCAACCCGGTCGCAGTCCAGCTCTCCTTCGGTGATCCTCGACCGTACGCATCGGCCGTGAAGGCCGCCGGGGTGCTCCTCGCCTGCCAGGTCCAGAGCCGGGACGAGATCGAGCATGCGCTCGAGGCCGGCGCCGACCTGCTCATCGCCCAAGGGCAGGATGCCGGCGGCCACGGCCGACCCGGCCGGGCCACCATGGGGCTCGTCCCGTCGGTCGTCGATCGTGCCGGCGAGATCCCCGTCGTCGCCGCTGGTGGCATCGCTGACGGACGTGGACTGGCCGCCGCGCTCAGCCTCGGCGGCGCCGGCGTCAGCATGGGCACACGCTTCCTCGCCAGCGCCGAAGCGCTGTCGACCCCTGCCGAACGTGAAGCCCTCGTTCGCCACCGCGCCGAGGACACGATCCGCACACCGGTGATCGATCTGATCCGCGGGCCGAGCTGGCCAACGGGCTACGACGGGCGCGCCGTCAAGAACCGCCTCATCGAACGCTGGCACGACGACCTCCCCGGGCTCGTCGAGCAGGCCGGGCCGCTGCGCGATGCCTACCGGGCGTCGGATCCAGACGACTACAGCGTTCGAGCGCTCTGGGCCGGAGACGGCCTCGATCTCGTCGCCGACATCCCATCCGCCGGTGCCATCGTCGAAGCCGTCGTCGATGCCGCCATCCAGCATCTCCGTCGAGCAGCCGCCCTTGTCGAGCGTCGGACCCCGTCGACGTCGGAGAGCACATGAGCGCCACAGACCGCGCCTGGGAGGACACGACGAGGACGCCCGGCGAACGCGCACGGGCGCTCGTCGCGGCGATGACGCTGGACCAGAAGATCGCTCAGCTGCACGGGGCGATGGAGACCATCGACATCTATGGAATGGCGCAACAGGTCCAAGCCGATGGTGGAGGTTTCGACGCGTTCGACGAGATCCGGATCGAACGTCACGTGACGGGCATCGATGAGCTCGGCATCCCGCGGTTCCGCATCACCAACGGCCCGGTCGGGATCGGGATGGGTGACGGCACGCCGAGCCCGCCGGCGACGTCGCTGCCGATGACGATCGGGCTCGCCGCCGGGTTCGATCCGGCGCTGGCGCGCGCCTACGGCACGATCATCGGCGACGAGGCGGCGACGCTCGGCCAGCACGTGCTCGAAGGGCCAGGCGTGTGCCTGCACCGCATCCCCACGGCGGGCCGGAACTTCGAGTACTTCAGCGAGGACCCGTACCTGTCCGGAGTGATGGCCGTGGAGGTCGCCACGGCGATCCAGGAGTACGGGATCATCGCCATGGCCAAGCACTACGTGCTCAACGACCAGGAGCACGAACGGTTCCGTGCCAGCGTGGAGATCGACGAGCACGTCCTGCGCGAGCTGTACCTGCTGCCGTTCGAGATGCTCGTCAAAGACGCCGACATCGCGGCGATCATGAGCGCCTACAACCGGATCCGTGGGGTGTACGCGACCGAGTATCGCTACACGCTCACCGAGGTCCTGCGTCACGACTGGGGCTTCGGCGGGTACGTGCAGTCCGACTTCTGGTCGTGCCGGTCGGCTGCGCCATCGCTGAACGCCGGCATGGATCACGAGATGCCGGATGCCAAGTGGCTCAACGAGGGCAACATCGCTGCCGCGCTGCAGGACACGAGCCTGGAGATCGAAACGGTCGACCGCGCGCTCGTGCGGCGGTACACGCAGATGTTCCGCTTCGGTCAGTTCGAGCGCCCATACGCACCCGGGGAGATCGATGCCGCCGCGCACGGCGCCGTCTCGCGCCGGATCGGCGGCCAGCTCGCGGTGCTGTTGAAGAACGACGGCGGCCTGTTGCCGCTCGATCCGGACTGTGGATCGATCGTGATCATCGGCCAGTCGACCTACGTCGACGACGCCTGCCTGGGCGGTGGAGGCAGCTCCAAGGTGATCCCGCTGTACACCGTCACGCCGGTCGACGGCATGCGCGACGTGCTCTGGGCGCTCGGGGGCACGGCGAGCGTCACCAAGGTCACCGTCGCCGACGACCTCTCCGATCTCGACGCGGCGAAGGGCGCGGCGGCCGCGGCCGACGTGGTCGTCGTGATGGCGGGCCTCGTCGCCACCGAAGGCGACGACCAGAGCGACATGAGCATGCGCAACGACCAGAACCGTCTGATCGCCGAGATCGGCCCGGTCAACCCGCGCACGGTCGTCGTACTGAAGGATGGCAACCCGGTGCTGATGCCATGGCTCGACGCCGTCCCTGCGGTCATCGAGACGTGGAACCAAGGCCAAGAGGACGGCCACGTCGCGGCCGATCTGATCTTCGGGCTCGTCAACCCGTCCGGCAAGCTGCCGACCACCTACCCGCGTTCCGAGGCCGACACCCTCATCGCCGGCCATCCCGAGCGCTATCCCGGCGTCGACGAGGGCGACGGCTATCCGGTGATGCGCTACAGCGAGGGCCTGCAGGTCGGCTACCGATGGTTCCAATCGCAGGGCATCGCGCCGCTCTTCTCGTTCGGCTACGGGCTGTCGTATACGACGTTCACGATCGGTGATGTCTCGGTGGACCCCGGGAGCCGGCCTGGCGTCGGGCCGGTGACCGTGCGCGCCACCGTCAGCAACACCGGCCCCGTCTCGGGGGCCGAGGTCGTGCAGGTCTACGTCGGTCTGCCCGCCCACACCAACCAGCCACCGAAACGCCTCGTCGGGTTCGCGAAGGTGGCGGTCGCCCCGGGAGCGAGCGGACAGGTCGAGATCGTCGTCGAACCCGCGGCGACGAACCACCCGCTGTCGGTGTGGAGTCGCTGCGAGCACGGCTTCGTCGTCGAACCGGGCGATTACACGATCTACGTCGGCACGTCGAGCGAGGACATCGCCTTCACCTCCACGTTCACCATCACCGCCATCGCCGACCGCAACGACCACCTGCGCTGAACGGGCGCACCCCGGTGCCGGCTCGGCCGGTGGGTCGCCGCGGCCGTGATCCTCGTCGGCGACGACCCGTGCGAGACTGCATCGAGGAGGCTGTCGATGGCCGCAACCCGGACCGAACGTTTGCCCGAACCGGCGGGTCACCGCGAGGCGACGCTCACGCCAGCCGGTGCCCGCTCGACGACCAGCTCGGCGAGTTCGTGGTCCCGTACGAACTGGGTTCGCACTGCGCTGGAACGATCGAACGGAGACCGGCACGGCTGATGGCTGATCGCTACGAGGGCTTGCTCACCGGAGCGGCCCAGTTCAGCGCCGACGTGCACGTGCCCGACGTGCTGCACGTGCAGTTCGTGCGCTCACCGCTGGCTTCGGCGCGCATCGTGCACATCGACACGAGCGAGGCCCGAGACCTCGACGATGTCGTCGCTGTGTTCAGCGGGGACGATCTCCCGATGCTGCCGGTGTGGGAGATCGCGTTCATCCCCGAGGAGTTCGCGCAGCCCCCGCTCGCACGTGGGCGGGTGCGCTACGTCGGCGAGCGCGTCGTGGCCGTCGTCGCCACCACCGCCGCCGCCGCCGAAGACGCCGTGGGTTGCGTGATCGTCGAGTACGAGCCGCTGCCGGCGCTCATCGACATGCGCCACCACGACCGTGCCGGCGTGCCGACCCTCTTCGACACGCACCCCGACAACGTCTGCCTCGATTGGCCGGGCGACGACTCGGGTGGATGTCTCGACGGTGCAGCCGTGGCGACGACGGTCAACCATGTGATCCCGAGGCTCAGCGCGGCGCCGATGGAGGGCCACTCGGTCGTGGCGGTGCCCGATGCTGCCGGTCGCCTGACGCTGTGGATCTCGACCCAGGTGCCGACCGCCACCCAGCGGCAGATCGCACGAACGCTCGGCATGCCCCTCGACGATGTACGCATCGTCGTCCCCGCTGTCGGCGGCGGCTTCGGGGGGAAAGCAGCCGGTGGCGTGTGTGACCACATGGTCGTCGCCGCAGCGGCACGAACCCTCGGCCGCCCCGTGCGCTTCGTCGAGGATCGCAGCGCCAACCTCCTCTCGATGCAGGGCCGAGGTGTGAGGAACACGGTCACGCTGCATGCCACGGCCACCGGCGAGGTCATCGGCATCGAGGCCGACGTCCTCGCCGATGCAGGCGCGTACCCGACGATCGGCGCGGTCGAACCCGGCAAGACCTGTCTCATGATCTGCGGTCCATATCGATTGCAGCGGGCGAGCGTGCGCGCCCGCTCGGTCGTCACCAACCTGGCGCCGGTCGGCGCGTACCGCGGACCCGGACGCTCAGAGGCGACACTCATGCTGGAGCGCACGCTCGACGTGCTGGCCGCGGACCTCGGGATCGATCCCGTAGAGATCCGCCGCCGCAACCTCCTCCCGATGACTGCGTTTCCCCATCCCTCGCCGACGGGGATCGAGTACGACTCGGGCAACTACGGCGGCGTACTGGAGACGCTGGTCGCGGAGAGTGGCTACGACGACCTCCGCGCCGTGCAGCGCGCTCGGCACGAGACGGGTGGCCGGTTGCTCGGCATCGGTGTCGCGTTTGCGCTCGACTCCACCGCATGGTTCTCCCGGGTTGAAGGTGCGTCGATCTCGATCGATGCCACGGGCACCGTCACCGTGTCCACTGGTTCTGCATCCGCCGGCCAGCAGCATGCCGCGCTCTACAGGAACATCGTCCGGAGGGTCTTGCCGGTCCCCGAGCAGCAGATCACGGTGATCGAAGGCGACACGTCAGTGTGGTCGGCGAGCGACGGCTCGATGGGTTCGCGAACGACGCAGATGGCCGGCACGGCGATCCTGCGATCGGCCGAGATCGCCTACGACAAGCTTCGCCAGTTGGCCGCCCAGAACCTCGAGGCATCAGCCGAAGACATGGTGTTCCACGGCGCCCGCCTCGGCGTCCGCGGCGTGCCCTCGAGCGCACTCACGCTGCAACAACTCGTCGCCGGAACCGACGGCTCGCGGCTCGAGGCCAGCTGCGTCTACGAACAGCCTGGCGCCTCATACCCGTCGGCCGCGCACCTCTCCGTCGTTGACGTCGACGTCGAAACCGGCCGCGTGGTGCCGCTGCGCCACGTCGCGGTCACCGACTGCGGAGTGGTGCTCGATCGGTGCTCGGCTCGTTCGCAGGTGATCGGTGCCACGGTCCAGGGCATCGCGCAAGCGCTGTACGAGGAATCGGTGTTCGACGCCGACGGCAACCCGCTCACCAGCACGTTCGCCGAGTACGGCATTCCCTCCGCGGTCGACGTGCCGTGGATCGAGACGCACTTCGTCGAGACCCCCTCGCCGCGAAATCCGCTGGGCGCCAAGGGCGTCGGAGAGATCGGGATGATCGCCGCGCCGGTGGCGGTCCAGAACGCCGTGGTCGACGCCGTCCGCCACCTCGGTGTCCGCCACCTCGACATGCCCTGCACCCCCGAGAACGTCTGGGCAGCCATCCACCACCACGGCAACGACCTCGGCCCGTGAACGTTGGTCCGGCTTCCGAGGTTCAGACACCGCTGTTGCGCAGGATCTTGGCCATCGGCCTGCCCTTGGCCAGCTCGTCGACGAGCTTGTCGAGCCAACGGATCTTCTGCATCAACGGATCCTCGACGTCTTCGACGCGGACCCCGCACACGACCCCGGTGATCAACGGCGAGTTCGAGTTCATCGAAGCCTCGGCGAAGAACTCCTCGAACGTGGTCCCCGCCGCGAGGTGCATCTGCAGCGCCGCGTCGTCGAACCCGGTGAGCCAGCGGATCACTTCGTCCAACTCCGCCTTCGTGCGGCCCTTGCGCTCGACCTTGGTCACGTAGTGGGGGTAGACGTCGGCGAAGCTGGTCGTGAAGATCCGATGCACCGCTCGACATCGTAGGACCCGATTCGCTGTCACCGCCCGGCCGCGGGCTCGATCACGCGGGGGTTCGGGAGGCGACATGGACACGGTGCTCGTTGACACCCGGACGTCGTGTCCACATAGTTCACGGCATCGGTCGCGCTTGCCGCGGCCGGCATCGGGAGGGCTGATGAACTGCTGGAGGACGGTCCGGCGCACGTCGACCGTGTGGCACCTCACGCGTCTCGTTCCAGCCACGCGGATGATGGGCGCAGCCGTGTTGGCGGTCGCGGTCGTGTCCGCTGTCGCCGGGTGTGGTCGGGATGGTTCGGGCACGGGGACGAGCATCGAGGAGGTTCGCGGCACCGTCACCGACGCAGGGGTCGAGCCCGACGGCACCACGCCACCCACCACCGGCCGACCCGAACCGACGACGAGCACCTCCGCGCCCGCTGCGACAGATGCGGCTGCGGTCACGGGAGCTCCGATCGTCGCTGCGGCAGCCCCATACGGCCCGGGCTGGGCGGGTGGCATCGGCATGATGGTTGCGCCGGTGCGCATCGTTGGGTCCGGGGACGGCTTCGTCCATGTGCGGATGGACGACGGCGTCGTGACGGTGGAGGTCAGCGATGACGGGTCGGCGTGGCGCGACATCGAATCACAGCCGCGACTCACGGGTGTTCCGCGTCTGCTGTCATCGAACGGCGAACGGATCGCGCTCCTCATGCACGGGATCGACGGAATGGCCCCACCGACGTTGTGGGTGAGCGACGACGGCGGGCCGACGTGGACCTCCCTACCACTCCCACCGGTGACGTCGGCGGCCACGAAGTTCGTCACCTCGGAGTTCGACATCGGTTCCATCGCCATGTCAGGGCCAGCGATCGTGGTCGTCGGTCAGGTGCACGAGCGGGTCGACTGGGCGGCGTACTCGAAAGAGGTCCTCGGAGCAGACCACGGGCACGCGACCGGTGAGGGCGGCTGGCCCGAGGCGTGGACCGTGACGTTCGCCGATGGCTTCGAGTTCACCCTCGACCTCGCAGCAGCCGGTCTCCAGACGACGATGCCTCCCGACACGGCGACCGTGCTGACACACGACGGAGCGAACTGGCTGGAACCCACCGAGATCCCCCTGACCGGGCAGGTCCTGAGCAACCCACCGGTCGCGTCGGGACCCGCGGGCTTCGTGATCCTCGCCGGCACCGAAGCACACGTCTCCTCCAACGGGATCAACTGGGACGCCCACCGCCTGCCGGCTCCGGGCTCGACCGGGTTCGGCTTCGCCCTCGTCGGTGGCCCACTCGGCTATGTGTTGGTCGGCAACGACGTGCTGTATCACTCGCTCGACGCGGTCGAATGGGCAGAGGTCTACGAGTTCGAGAATCTCGACCCCCCGCAGACGATGTCTCAGCCGGCGACGAACCCGTCCGCCGGCGGCGCAGGCTTCGTCGTGCCGATCATCGACGGCATGGGCGCGGCACCCACCGCCAGATACCTGTGGTCCGTCAACGGCATCGACTGGAACGGGCAACTGCTGCCCAGCGGCGTCCAGCAGGTCGATTCAGCGGTGTCGGACAGCAGCTCCCTGGTCGTTCCGTTCCTCGCTCTCGATCCGATCGCGACCGTGCCGACACCGCCCACCGACGACGGCGACCTCGTCGCTACCATCGCCCGGGCGTTCCACGGCGACGACGTCGTCGACCCCGACGGCAGGGTGATCTGGAAGAGCCGGGTCAGCGAAGGGGAGGCGATGTGCATCGCCAACCAGCTCGTCGACGTCGTGGGTGCCGACCGTCTCCATGAGCTCCGCTTCGGCGTCTCCCCGTTCAACCTCCTCGGCTACGGCTTGACGTTGCCGATCGAGCTCGACGAAGCCACCACGATCACCGCGGTGCTGCGATCGTGCTCACCGACATGGGAACTGCTGATGATCACCTCGGCAACCTCGGGTACCGACTGGATCAGTGACGCATCAGCGAGCTGCGTCCAATCGACCCTCGACGACGACATCGCGGCCCAGATCTTCGCCACCGAGCTCGCGCGACCGTACGACGACGCACCAAGCCCCAACGGGCCCGACCTCAGCCACCTCCAACCGCTCATCACAGCATTCGACCAATGCCTCACCCCACAAGAGCTCAACGCCATCGACTGGAACTGAGGTCAGGCATCCGCTCATCCGAACGACTCCCGGCTCATCGGCGACGGTCGGAAACCGTGCACCGCGGTGGCGTCCTCATCCCGCCTCGGCAGCGAGCAGCACGATCAGGTTCGAGCGGTGACGAGGCCCTACGCGAGATCGGCGAAGAGCGTGTCCAGCAGCAGCTCCTCGTGGACGGTGCGGTTGGCGTGCGACATCGCGAGGGTGAGGTCGGTGTCCCAGCTGGCGGTGACGGGCGCGCCGGCGAGCGCCGGGAGCTCGCCGGCGAGCGGGGCGAGGCGGGCGAGGGCATCGAGATAGTCGGCAGCGGCCATCCGCCAGGGTCGGCAACCGTGGGCCGTGATCATCCGCTCGGCGATGGCGATGCCCGGCCAGTCGAAGTCGCCGTGATATCGCAGCTCCGCGCCAGCGTCGCGCAACGTGTCCAACAGTGCGAGCACGACGACCGCCGGCTGGCCGAGCGTGCACACGACGGCGGCTCTCGCGGCCCGGTCGACGGCGAGCTCGACCACGCGGGGGTTCTCGCACACGAACACGACGCCGGTGTCGGGCCCGCACACGTCGGCACGCAAGAGGTCGCGGGCGCTGAGGTGCGTCTCCCAGCCCGAATCCGTGCGGGCATCCAGCCATGTGTCGCCAGCGCGCGTCCGCAGTCCGAACGTCAGCACGGTCGTCGACACCTCGTCTGGCTGTACCCCGACCTCGACCCAGAGCCGCCGGCGACCCGCCGCGTCGCGGGGATAGGGCTGATCGGTCATCGCCGCCGCAGCCCGCAGCACGAGCGAGGCGAGCACCGTGCCATCGTCGAGTGCATGGGCATCGCCGATGACGAGGGCGGCCAGGTCGCCGCGGGCGACCGGACCCCGACCGTTGACCGCCGGGAGCGCGGCGACGCTGTGCACAGCGGCGACCAGCACACTGGACGCACCGGCCGGCTCGAGCCGTCCCAGCGCTCCCGCGCGGCGGACGTCGTCGAGCCACGGCTCGACCCACGGCTGCGCGCCCAGATCCGAGGCGACGATCTGGGCGCGACCTGCGGACCACACGGCGTCGCGGGCCGATTGCCGCGCCGCTCGGGTTCCGGGACGGTCGACCAGCGCGCCGAACTCGCGCTCCACGAACGGGACGAGGCCGGCGGCGACGCCGGACGCACGGATGCGGGTGTCGAGGGCGGCGAGGTCGATCGTCGCCCGGTCGGACGGCACCGGGCGACCGAGGACTCCAGCGAGGGCGTGGCGCTCGTCGCGCGTCAAGCCGTCGACGGTGAGTCGCCCCGCGGGGCGGAGGCCGTTGCGCTGGAGTCGCTCGGCGAGCAACGCCCAGATCCGGTCGAGCGTCGTGGTCATACAGAGACGAGCGTGCGGCGATGGCCGTCCCAATGGAAGTGGGCGAGGGCCACCCCGGGTGTACCCGGTTCGCGGATCGCCTCGTAGATCTCGAGTCCTGGCACGGTCGGGAAGCATCCCCACAGTCGCTCGCTGGTGAGCACGACGTCGAGGTCCAGGTCGACGAGCAACCCGAGCAGTTCGCCGTGGGTGGGCTCGTCGACCTTGGCGAAGGCGTCGTCGAGCAGCAGCAGCCGGGGGGCTGCGGGCGCATCGCGTGCGATCGCCTGGAAGTGCGCGGACGCTGCCGCGAACAGGGCGAGGTACGAGAGCACCCGTTGCTCGCCTTGCGACAGCCCGAGCCGGTTCGACAGCGTGCGCAACGAGCCTGGCGCCCCGTCGTCGCTGACCTTGACCTGGAAGCGATGCCAGGACCGGTAGTCGAGCGCCCTGCGCAGGTGCTGTTCGTAGCTCGCCGTCGGGTCCGACTGGCGTTCGGCCTCGATGAGCGCGAGCAACGCGTCACGCAGCGCCGTGTCACGATCGTCGCCGCCCTCGGTCGCGAAGCGATCGATGAGGAGGTTGGTCGCCGCCGCAGCGGTAGCAGCGACGTCCTCGCGCAGGCGCCATTCGAGGTGCGCCCCCTTGCCGTGCGAGGTCCGGACCTCGGCGAGCGTTCGGTTCGTGTCGCGAACGAGGTCGTGGGCGTCGAGCAACTTGCTGCGCACCTCGTCGGCCAACTCGCGCAACAGGAAGCGCTCGAGTACCTCGCGCTCGCGAGCGGCGAGTCGGCCGCGTGCGGCTGCGGCCTCCTCGGCGAGCGCGGCGGCCACGACCGCCAGCGGACGGCGGCCGTTGTCGTCGTCGACGTAGACGACCTTCACGCCGTCGATCTCGTCGATCGCGGTGTCGTAGCCCCCGGCCAGCGCCTCGTTCAAGCGGTCGTAGCGGGTGAGCACGAGCGTGTCGTTGACCACGTCGTCACCGTCGACCAGCGGTGCGAGCGTGGCGGCCAGAGCGGCGCCGCCCAGCGCCGCATCGGGTCCGGCCTCGCCCGCTGCGGCGAGCACGAACCCGTCGAGTTGAACGGCCGACTCCAAGCGATCGGACGCTTCCGCCAGGGCCGCGGCGGCGGCCGCTTCCGCTCGTTCCAGTTCCTCGGCTCTCGCGGCACTCCCGGTCGCGGCCTCGATCGCCGCGTGCAGGGCGGACTCGGCGGCGGGGATCACGATGTGATCGAGCTCGGTGATGCGATGGCGCGCTGCGCCGTGGCGGGTGAGCACCTCCTGCACGGTCGTGCCGAGCGCGTCGCGCAGCACGGCCAGCTCGGCAGCCGCGCGCCCGTGCTCGGTGCGGGCGGTGTCGGCCGCGGTGCGGTCCGCGGCGACCGCTGCGGCCCGCTCGGTGGCCCGCTGCAGAAGTGTCGCCAGCCAGCTCACCGCTCGCTCGAGGTTCGCGAGAGCCCCGGCGTGCGCTGTCAGTGCTGCTCCCGCGCTCGCGACGGCGCCGACGATCCGATCGAGGTCGTCGAGCGCCGTCGGCAGGTCGTCGGCCGCGGCACGGTCAGCGACGGTCGCTCGCAACCGGGAGGCGGTGGCCCGCGTCCCCTCGGCTGCACGTCGGTCCGTGTCGTGACGATGCCGGGCGGACACGAGATCTGCGGCAGCGACGTCGACGGCACGCACCGCGGCCCGGATCTCGTCGGTGGCCGGCAACGATCGGGGCAGTGCCTCGAGCGCATCGCGCGACGACTCCGCGTCGGCGGCGGCGCGCCTCGCGCTGGCGAGGTCGGCCTCGCAACGCGCCAGGTCGTCGCGGGCCTCGGCGAGCTGGCGCTCGCGAGTTGCCCGCCGGGCACCCGCCCCGACGAACTCGACCGCTGGCTTCGACCACGCGCCGCGGAGCGCCCCGAGCGCCCAGCGGCCGTCACCGGCGACCCACGTGTGAGCGTCCGACTGCTCGCCCCATCCGATCGCTCGCAGCACGCTCGTGACGCGATCGGCGCTGACCGGGCAACCGTCGACGTCGGCGGGACGGAGCACCGCAGCCAGCGACGCAGCCTCGTCGGCGAGCGGTCGATCGTGGGCGTGGACGACGACGTCGTGCGTGCTCGGATGGACGACGATGCCGTCCGCGGACACCCAGGCGTCGAGGAGGCCCGAGGACTCGAGGGCAGCCTCCAGCTGCGCGGCGGCAGACGGGTCGACACCGTCGCGCAGCTCGACCAACTCGTACAGGGCGGCGCCACCCGCCGGGTCGCGCACCGTGTCGCGCCAGCCCGCCGGTTCGGGTCGGGCCTCCGCCTGCTGCTCGAGTGCGACGAGCCGTTCGCCGGCCGATTTCACACGTGCCTCGCTCGATGCGGCCACCGCCAGGGTCTCGGCCGCCAGTGCACGGGCCTGGTGGATCGGCTGGGCCAGCGCAGCCGCCACGGCGGTGGCGACCTCATCGGTCCACGTGCCGCCGCGCTCGGCGTCGAGCACGGCGTCGACCGGCGCCCAGTCCGCGCCCGCCGCCGCGGCCACCCCGCGACGGGCCCAGGTGCGAACGGAATCGGCCCACTCGGTCTCGGCCACCGCTTGGGCGTCGGCGCGGACCGCGACGAGACGCCGCGCGTCCTCGACCCTCGTCTCGGACTCGGCAGCGCGAGCCTCGGCGACCGTGGCGGCCTCGGCTGCGGTCGCGGCCTTGCCGGCGAGCCGCCGGAGCTCTCCGGCGCGTTCACCGCGGACCATCGCCGCGACCGCTGTGGACCGTGAACGCTGCGCGGCATCGGCGATCGTCTCGGCGCTGGGCAGCACGCCGGCGGTCGAGGCCGGCTGGGGGTCGAGCAGACCGGCGTCGAGGCCCGCCGCAACCAGCCAGCCGTCGGCCGCGATCGCGGCCTGTGCCGAGGCCCGAGCCTGCACATCGACATCGTGTTCGGCGCCGTCGATGTCCGCGAGCGCCTCCGCATGGGCTTCGGACGAGCGTGCCGCGTGCCGCGCCGCCTGTTCGGCGGTACGCGCGAGCGCATCGACGGTTCGCTGGCGTTCGGCGAGGTCGAGGTGCGCTCGATAGGCGTCGCTGGCCTCGAGCGCCACCCGCTCGTCGTCGCGCCTGACCCGCTCGGACCGCAGCGTCGCCAGCTCCTGGTCGCGCGCCGCCCGGGCGGTCGCCGCGTCGCTGGCTTCGCGTCGGGCGCGCACGGTGTCGCGCGCTGCCTTCGACCGCGCCGCGTCCGTGTCGAGGACATCAGTTGAACGGCGCGCCAGCACCGTGCGCGCGTACCCGCGGTAGACACCGAGGAACTGCCCGAGCGCGTTCGCCGTCCGGTCGGCGCGCTCGACCTGCTCGCGGATCGAGTCGAGGTCGTCGAAGCGCGCCGCCGCGTCAGCGAGTACGCCGCTGTCGATCGGCGGCAGCGCATCGCTGAGCACGCTGGCCAGCTCGCCCGCCTCCACCCGGTTCCCGATGTTCGGGTCGCGCAGGCGATGGAGCAGGTGGAGCAGGTTGTCGTAGCGAGCGCTGTCGAAGAGACCGAACAGGTGGCGCCCGACCCGGCGGCGATGCTCTCGACCCGATTTCGTGATCGCCTCCTCACCGAGCGCTTCTTTGAGCTTGTCGATCGACAGGCACTCGCCCGCACGGTCGAGCGTGAAGTCGACACCGACGCGCCGGTCGGTGGCGAAGAACCACGTGTCGGTGCCACCGGTCGAGGACGACGCCTTGAGCCCGGCGCCGAGCGTGTGGAAGCGCTCGCCATCCGCGTCGGCGCAGCGCAGCTCGAGCCAGACGTACCCGATGTGGTTGCCCGCCGGTCGACCGTCGGTCATCAGCCACTTCACCGTGGTGCGGTCGCGGCCGGTCGCGTCGAGGTGGCGGGTGTCTCCGTCGAGGAGGAACGGCAGCAACACCTCCAGGGCCTTCGACTTGCCGGCGCCGTTCTTGCCGCGCAGCAGGAGCCGGCCCCCGGCGAAGCGCAGCTCGACCCGGTCGTACTGCCAGACGTTGACGATGCCGGCGCGGTGCAGCACCCATCGCCCCGGCGTGCCCGTGGTGTCCGACGGCGGCACGTCGAGCGGTTCGTCGACGTCGGGGAAGATCGACATGGTCATCCCAGGTCCTCCAGTTCGAGGGTCAGCGGGTCGGGCGTCTGCTCGACCACGTGGGGGGCGTACCGGTTGGCGATCGCGGCGAGGCGCAGTGCGTCGCCACCACGACGCAGGAGACCGACGTCCACGAGCAGCTCCTCGACGTCGCGGGCAAGGTGGTCGGGGCGGTCGGCGTACTGCTGGGTGTGCCAGGCCCTGTGCGCCGTGAACAGCTCGCCGACGATCTGCTCGAGCAAGCCGTCGGGCACGGGCACCGACGGTGTCACGACATCTCGTGCCACCTCGGTGGGCGTGAGCCTCCGGGCCAGCTCACCGAGCGTCAGGAGCGCGGCGTGGCCACGGGCGCCGCCGCGCGGGAACGCGATGTCGGTCAGCTCGTCGCGCGGGTCGATCGCCACAACGCCTTCGGCGCGGATCTCGAGCTCGAGCCCGAACGCGTCGCGCAAGATGTCGGCTTCGCGGCGCTGCGAACCGCGCAGCCACGACCACGTGTCGTCGTCGACGTCGCCGGCGAGGATCGCCGGCTCCTCGACGAGCATCCGCCGGGCCCGGTGCCGGGGCCCGGCCATGCCCGGATCGGCAGCGTTGGCCACCAGCACATCGGGGTGCTCGACCTCGCGCAGCGGAACGGCGAGCAGGTGGCGCACCAGTTCACGCTCGACGTAGAGCAGCGCCTCGGCCGACGCGTTGTCGGCGTAGGCAGCGACGGCACCGTCGTCTTCGACGAGCACGCCCCACTCGATCAGCTGGGTCAGCGCGGCGACGAAGGCGCGGCGGTCGGCGAGCGTGTCGCCGCCGAGGCCGACGCCCGCCTCGGTCGCGGCGTGGCGGACGTCTTCCACGAGCGACGACAGGAGCATCTGCTGGCGGCCGGTCAGCAACACCGCGCAGCACAGCGACAGGTAGGTGTAGCCCCGGGGCGTGAACGGTGCGCCGGTCGACCGGAGCAGCGGCCGGCCCTTGCCGGGCCCGAGACCCGCCTTGTACAGGCGGGCGAACTGTGACTCGACGACCAGCCGGTAGCCCAGCAGTTGGCGGAAGTCCTGGCGCAGCTCGTCGCGGTGGCGCCTGATCGTCGTCAACGCTTCGGCGTGCGGGCCGTTCGCAGTGACGAGCGGATGGCGCAGCAAGAGGCGCATCGCGTCCTGCCGCTCGGCGGCGTCGATGACGTTCGAACGCTCAGCCATGGTGCTCCACCTGGTCGTCGGACGCCCAGTCAGCAGCGGACGGCGGGCGAGCAGCAGGACGGACCAGCAGCTCGAACCCGTCGAGCGTCAGGTCTCCGAGCGGGCTCCGGACCGTCATGCCACCGGAGCGCGGATGGATCCACAGCGTGAGGTCGGCGTCGATCAACGACGCGTTCGCCCCGTGGAGGTCGGGGCCGAAGCGAGCAGTCGCGGCCCCGAGCAACTCGAGCAGCACGGCGAGAGCGTCGCCGGTCAGGCGCACCTCGCCGAGCCGATCGCCAGCGGCCAGCAGTTCGTCGATCGCACGGGCCCGAGCGGCGGATTCACGTTGGCGCTGCTCCAGGAGGCGACGCTTCACGTCGCCGTGGTCGACGATCCGGCTCGATCGCCCACGAGCGGCGCGGTCGCCGCGCTCGCGAATGCTGATCGGTACCGGGGCTCCCGGCGCACGCCACCAACTCGTGGTGGCCGGTAACGCCTCGGCGACCTCGGGGTCGAGCGGCACGCCGAGATGGCGCGGCGCGTACAGCGCGAAGGCCGAGGTGAACAGCACGTGGGCCCCGGCCGGCGTCGCGTCGTCGAACCAGCCCGCGAGGCGGAGGAAGTGGCGACGCAACGACGTCTCCCGGCTGGACGCCGCGTTCATGCGCTTGACGTTGGCGAGCAGGGCGCCGACCGCGCGTCCGGCGGCGGTTCGCAGCTGCGTGGATCCCGACGCCCGCGCATCGTCGGCGCCGAACCACTCGCTCAGCTCCTGCCAGTCGTCGAGGCTGCGTCCACGGCCGCGCTCCATCCCGTCACCACCGGGCGCGGCGGCGAGCAGCCGGGCCATCTCCGGATCGGCGGACGCCAGCCGGTCGAGCAGCGAGGGAAGGTCGGGACGCAACCGTTCGAGTGCGTGCCGGATCGGATCCGAGTGGCGCGCCACCGCGTGGACGATCGTCTCGAGGTAGTCGAGGAGCAGGGCCTTGAACCCGAGCCATTCGTCGTCGTCGAGCTCGGGTCGCGCCAGCACGGAGCCGACGTAGGTGTAGAAGTCGGTGACCGCGGCGGCGAACGACTCGAACTGCAAGAAGACGGTCGAGACGTTCTCGGACAGTTCGTCGGGTGCGGCCGCGGCGATGCCGGACGGCCCGAGCGCCGCCAGCCCGGTGAGCCGGTACGCAACGGCGGCGAGCAGCTCTCGAGGCACCTCCCGGGCACCGCCGGCCGCGGCAAGGATCTCCTCGACCTGGCGGTGCACCCGCACACCGAGCGCCGTCGCCGCGTACCGAGCGGGCTGGCGCTGGTAGTCCGCGATCGACGTGACGCGCACCTCCCGCGGGCTGACCAGGAGGTTGCCGTGCTGAGCGAGATAGCGCAAGCGCTGCTCGACCACCTCCGCCGGCAGGTCGATGCCGCGGGCGACGACGTCGCGAGCGGACCACTCGGCGAGCAGCGCGCCGGAGAACTCGCGCATGATGCGCACGTAGTCCGTTGCCTCCTGCGCGGTCGCATAGGCGTACAACCGGAGGCGCTCGTCGGCACCGATCTCGGACATGGGCGACAGTCAACCAAAGGGGTGCGACAGAGATCGGTGTCAGCTGTGATCGCCGGTATGTCGCTGGCAGCGCATGCGCGCCTCGGGACGCTCGTCCCCGTCAGATCCAATGTGGTCAGCTGCGACGCTCGCAGACGCCATCGCCAGCGGCACCCGGCCTCCCACCGACGACGCCCGCGCCGCCGAGGCGACCGCGTCGACATACGAGCATCTGTGACACTCGGTCCAAGCAACGGAGACGAGCACCATGCTGATCGAATTCGGAGAGGCCGACACGGCCACGTTCTGGTACGGGTACGTCGCCGACAAGGTCGTCGAGATCACCTGGCGGAACAACGATGTGCTGACCGTGAGCGTCGGCCCGCTCCTCGGCTTGAGCCGCCCCGATGATAGGCGCCGACTGCGACTCGGAGTCTGGGACGACGACGCAGGCAGTCTGATGCGCGACAACGCCGGAGCACCGATCGAAGTCGAGATTCCTGAGGACGGGGTCGAACGAGTGTTCGTCTACTGACCGTCGACGTTCACGCCCATGGCGAGTGCCGGGACGTCAGCCCGTTGCCGGGATGTCCGCGCTGGTCCGCGGCCGACGGCGCCGGCGCTTCCACACGAGGTCGAGCACGAGCGCCAGTGCGCCGACGGCGAGCATGGCGATGAACGTGCGCGGCTCGTTGCGCGCCGTGTCGATGGCGAACAGCACGAGCACCACGAGGGTCGTCGCCACGGCAGCGAGCAGCACGATCAGGTTCGAGTCGGTGCTGGCACGCAGGCGGACGGCAGCGACACCGACCATCGCGAAGACCGCCAGGGCTACAGCGCTGCCCACCGACGCGACCGCCGAGAGGTCGAGGAACATGGCCATGACGAGCACGATCCCGACCGAGATCGCCAGCCCCGCGGATCCGAGGATCCGCACCCGCCCGCCGAAGATCGGTGGGAACTGGCCGGTCTCGGCCAGGCTGGCCGTCATGTTCCCGGCCGCGAACAGGTTGGCGTTCACCGAGGACGCCGTGGCCAGCAGGGCGGCGATGGCCATCATCGTGAACCCGGCCTGCCCCAGCCGCGGCTCGGCCGCTTCCGCCAACGCCGTGTCGCCGGCGGCGATCACCTCGTCGACCGACAGCGTCCCGTACACACCGACCGAGATCAGCACGTACAGCACGGTGGCGATCGTCAGCGCGACGTAGGTCGCCAAGGGCACGTTGCGCCCAGGTTTCGGGATGGCCTCGGCGGTCGTGGCGATCACGGCGAACCCGAGGTAGGCGAAGAACGTCAGCGCGACCGCAGCGACGATCTCCTGCACCGACGGGTACGTCGACGCCGCCAGTTGGCCGAAGTCCGCGTCGCTCACGGTCGTCACGATGAACACCGCGAACACGATGAGCAGCACGACGACGATCAGTGACTGCAACCGGCCGACGAGCTCCGGCCCGATGAGGTAGACGAGCGCCATCGCGATCACCGCGACCGCGGCGAACACCTTCACCCACGCGGTGCTGGCGTCGTCGGGCAGGAACAGCGAACGTGCGTAGCTGCCGAACGACAAGGCGACGAGCGCGGTCACGATCAGCCCGGCCATGTAGTACAGCCACGACACGGTGCCGCTGACGTGGTTGTCACCGAAGCCGCGCTCGAGGAAGGACACGAGCCCGCCCTTGGACGGGTAGCGAACGCTCAGCTTGGCGACCGTGTAGCCGAGCAGCCCGGCGACGACCCCGCCGAGCAGGAACGACAACCACACGGCAGACCCAGCGAGCGCACCGGCCTCGCCCAGCAAGGCGAACACCCCGGCGCCGACCATCGCCCCCACACCGAGGAACACCGCACCGCCGACGGACATCTGGCCCGGCGACCCCGACCCTTCGTTCACTGCGGACGAATCCTTCGCGATCTCAGGCAAGTGCACCACCCCAGCCACGCACGCGGTCGTGCGCGGCACGCAACCGCTCGGCCAGCCAGGTGACGCGCTCGTCCGGCGGCATCACCCAGTCGTCACCCGCAACCGACAGGTGCTCCGTCGCCTCGGGTCCGAGGAGGAACTCACGGAGGAACTCGTTCTGCCACGCACCCAACCGAAGCGCCACGGGAACATCGTCGCAGCTGACGACGGCGTTCGCCGCCCGCGATCGCAGCCAGGGGCCGATGTGCCTCGTTTCGAAGCCACCGAGGTAGGGGCGGTTGAACGCGACGTCGTTTGGACCGTACGCGTCGAACGCCCAGCGGTAGGCGTTGGCGATGGCTCGCATCGTCTCCGGCTCGAGGGACAGCACATCCTCGTCGTCGAGCAGGGCCCCGGTGGTGCTCGCCCGAACCGTCGCATCCGGGCCGCCGTGGTTGGACAGCGCGACGACGTTCGGCAACCGGTCGACTGGCGCTCGCTCCACGCAGATCGCACCGTCGGGTCGAGCCGTGTGGTTCATCGTGTCGTGCAGCGACATCACCAGCAGCGTGGACGCCGATCGCCACTCGCTCACGGTCACCTCGGCGGGGTCGAGCGAGGCCAGCCGCGCGAGCTTGGCGTTCACCGTCTGCTCGATGAGCTCGTCGCGCACCCGCTCGTAGACGTCGACGCCGAGCGATCCTGCCACCGTCAACGCACCGACCATCTCGTCCCACTCGTCGTCGGTGCGTGGCTCGCGCAGCACGGGCAGGTAGCCGAACGTGACCGGCCGGATCGCGTCGACGTCGACCAGCGACGGTCGCTCGGTCTCGCCCGCCTGCCGCAGACGGGCGAACGCGTCGCGCAGACGCGCCCCGAGGTCGTCGGGTCGTGCCCGGTTCGCGTCGCGAACCGCCCGCGGGTGAGGGTTCTCGACGTAGAGCACGTGCGGATCGATCTCGGCCCAGCGCCGACCGACGGGGCTCGTCGACACGTCCGTGAAGTCGTGTTGCAGCCGGCAGGTCAGCCTGGCGTCGACGTAGGGCGCCATCTCCGCCGGGAACGCCGCCGACGCGTGTGGACCGGTGATGATCAGATCGATCTCGCCCAGCACCTCGGCCACCGGCCGGCGCCCTTTGTCGCGGTAGTACACGAAGTCGTCGGCATCGAATGCTCTCCCCGCTGGCAGCCACGCCGGGGTGCTCGCGGTCAAGGGCGAAGGGTTCGTCATCTGTGATCCTCCTGTTTGCGGTAGTGACGGCGCAGCCACGGACTCCGTTCGACAGCTGTGCCGGAGGCCCTGTCGATCACCCTGCCCGTGGCCACAGCCCACGCCCGGAGCTGCGTGCCACACAGGACACCGAGCGCGACAGCGAAGATCGAGCCGACGGTTGCGAGCAGGTCCTGAGCACCGCCACCACCGGCGAGCCGGGTGAGGCCGATCAGACCGAGCGAGCCCGGGACGAGCAGCCAGAAGCCGGGCAGGAACGACGCGTGAGCCGGCATGGCGAAGGGGAGCCGCTCCACCGCGAACGCCATGAGCGTCATCACGGTGGCGCCGATGAGCGCGGCGATGTAGCCGCCGAGCACGGCGTTGGCCACGACCTGGCTGGTCCACGCGCTGTAGAGCACGACGAGCAGCCCGGGGAACGAGCGGGGGGGCGCGGAGTCGGCCACGACCACGCCGATGGCGAAGACCAGCACCCCGACCCACCGGGACCACCCGCCGAGCAGTGCCTCGGTGCCGAACAGAACTCGCGATCTGGGGATGCCGACAGCCTGGATGCCAGCGAGGATCCCGAACGCCAGCAACGCGAGTTGCACGCCGCCCGAGACGAGGCGGCTGGCTCCCGACACCATCTGTCCTGCCGCCAGTTCGAGCACTGCGGTGGTCAGTGCGGCCCCCGGCAGGAAGATGACGAGCGAGGCCACCATCGGACGCATCCCGAGGTCGGAGATCTCCTCTCGCACCGCCAGCGCGCTCAGCGCCGACACCGCAAACGCAGCGATCACCGGCGTCATCAGCTGCAGCGTGTCCTGACCCCGGACGAGCGCGCGCAGGATCCCGACGACCGCACCGAAGACAGCCGCCGCGGCGACCTCGAGCGGCGCCGGGTGCAGCACCAGACAGATCCCCGTCGACAGCACGGCGTACCCCGCGACGCCCTGCAGCCGCCCGAACCTCGGTCGTACGGCGCGGATCTCCGCGAGCCGGCGCAGGCCGTCGGCGGGGGCGACCCCTGCACCCTGGGCCTGCCGGAGCAGCCGGTCGAGCGCGGCGACCTGGTCCAGCCGTGGCGCGCTGCTGAGTGGTGTCGTCAACTCGATCGCCGCCGGTTCGCCGCGACCCATCGTCACCATCAGGTAGGTGGGGAACGCACTGATCGTCGCGTCCCGGGCGCCGTAGGCGTTGGCGATCCTGGTCAGACGTTCCTGCACGATGTACACCGGTTGACCGGCGGTGTTCATCGCCGCGCCGAGCTCGACGATGAAGGCGAGCAGCTCGGCCGACTCGTGCTCGTCCCGATCCATCACACTCCAACGATGGTCGAACGTGCTCGAGCGGCAACGCAGTTCAGCTCGACACGCTCCGGCTGGCGACGCGCTCCTCGAGCTGCCGGCACGGGATGTCCTCTTCGACGATCTCCCCGTCTCGGGCGTAGACCTTGAGCGCCCGCCCGCCAGGCTCGGAGCTGACGGCCTCGACGACCTCACCGTCGGGGGTGAAGCGGATGGCCACCCGGTTCCAGGAGGCGTAGCCCATCTGCAGCGAACCGTCGAGCAACGCGGCGTGGAACAACGGGCGACGCTGGTCCTCGGCGTCGTAGTGCGGGCAGTAGCTGCCCGTGATCATGCCGAGACCGTCGTGCAGCAACTGCAGGGTCGGCCCGAACGAGTCGGTCGTGCCCCCCTCGAACCAGCACAGGCCACCGGCGCTCCCGCCGGTGAGCACCGCGCCACCGGCGAGCGCTCGGTGCAGCAGTTCGTCGACGCCCTGCCGGCGCCAGACGTCGAGCATGTTCGCGGTGTTGCCGCCGCCGACGTGGATGACGTCGGCGCCGAGCACCAAGTCGGTGAGGTCGTCGAAGTCCCGATGGAACAGCCGCAGGTGCCGGGGACGGCAACGCCCAGAGTGGAACGCCTCGTAGAACTTGACGATGTAGCTGGCGTCGTCGCCGGTCGCGGTCGGGACGAACAGCACGACCGGGTCGTCCTTGCCGGTCAGCTCCAGGACGTAGTCGTGCAACGGATCGTTGCGTCGCTCCATCACGGCGAGTCCGGCGCCCATCGGGACGATGTGACCTGTCATGGCTCGGCCTTTCAGCTGGCGGTGATCGGCGGCGCGAACAGCACGATCCGCACGCGGGTCGGGGTGACGTCGAGCTCGCGCTGCAGGGGGATCCGCTCGATCACCGCGAACCCCTGGGCGCCGGCGTCACCGACCGGGGAGAGTTGGACGAGCGCCATCCCTGCGGCGACGAAGTCGTCGTCGTCGGGCTCGAGGATGTCGCCGCACGCGACCGGCGCGGCGGTCTCGGTGTCGGTGACGACCAGGGAGAACGACTGGCTGGTGTAGGCCGCAGCCAGGCCGAACCCAGGCGCGCCGGACGTGCCGTAGTAGGCGACCGTGACCGGTTCACCCGACCCGCGGGTCTGGGCGAGGAACGGCTCGACGTCATGGTCACCGCGACCCCTGAGCTGCACCCGAACCCGGTTACCCGGACTCTCGCACGTGCCGCCTTGGATGAAGCCATCGAACCCGGCCGCCGGCTCGGGGGCTGTGGTCACCTCGCCTCCGCTCGTCAAGAGGACGCGGACTCGGGTCGGGGTGATCACGAGCTCGCGCTGCAGCGGCGCTCGATCGATGGCGGCGACCCCTTGCACGGCGGAGTCCCCGACCGGCAGCAGCTGGACCAGGGCGACGCCGGCCTCGGCGAACTTGTCGGCGTCCGGCTGGAGGAGGTCGCCGCACGCCACCCTGGATCCGCCGGAATCCGTGATGACCAGCGAGAACGGGAAGTCGGTGTAGATCGTCGAGAACCCGAACCCTGGCACGCCAGGGGCGCCGTAGTAGCCGAGTGTGACCGTCTCGTCACCGTTGCCGGTCCTCGCCAGGTACGGCTCGATGTCGTGGTCGCCATCGCTGGTCAGGTTCGCACGCATGTCATCGGTCGGCGCCGCGCACGTGCCGCTCTGGATGAAGCCATCGAAGCCGTCCGCGTCCTGCGCACCGACGATGCGCGGCACGACGAACACCAGCGCGACGAGCGCCGCTGCTGCGGCTCCCCGGCGGGCTCGCCTGCCGAACGTCACGGGACCACCTGTGCAGCGGACGTGCCGTAGACGGTGATCGCGATGATCATGCCGACGACCGTGGACACCAACCACATGATGAACATCGACAGCGAGAACGAGTGCCAGATGGCGTACTTGCTGATCTTCGTGGTGCCCGTCTCATCGGTCGCGATGCTCGTCACCTGCGAACCGTTGGCGGGGAAGAAGTAGATGCCGATGCATGCCGTGGAGAACACTGCCAGGAACTGCGGGGGCACCCCGAGCGCCAGGCCGATCGGGACGATCGCCGCCAACGCCGCGGCCTGGCTGGTGGTCAGGGCCCCGACGATGAAGATCGCGATGGCGATCATCCACCGGTAGTCCTCGACCACGCTGCCCATCGCGTTGACGATCGCCGTCTCGTTGGCCCCGATCCACGTGTCGGCCAGCCAGGCGATGCCGAACAGGGCGATCAGGCCGACCAGACCCGACATCATCGTGCTCTGCCCGACGACGTTCTTGATGTTGACCTTGCACGTCAGCACGATCACCGTCGCGACGAGGCCCATCACGATCTGGATGATGATCCCGGTGCTCAAGGGCACGAGGTTGCCGGCCGAGTCGGGGAACACCGGGCGCAGTCGCTCGACCATCCCGAGCACGACGATCACCGCGATCCCGGCGAGGAAGATCATCGTGCTGCGCTTCGCGTACGGCGGCAGCTCCCGCTCCTCGAGCACCGACTCGTCGAACGCAGCGATCTCGCCCGCGGCGACACGCCGTTGATATTCGGGATCGTCGTCGAGCTCTTTGCCGACGCGCATCTGGACGAAGCAGGCCACGATCAGGCCGACGATGCTCGCGGGCAGCACGACGATCAGGATGTCACCGATCCCGAACCCCACCGGATCCAGCAAGCCGACCAGCGTCGCCATCGCCGCGCTCACCGGGCTGGCCGTGATCGCGAACTGCGACGCCGTGCCTGCCACCGCCAACGGCCGCTCCGGGCGCACCTTGTTGGCGTACGCCACGGCGTAGATGACCGGGATCAACGAGTAGTAGATGAAGCCGGTCCCGGCGCCCATCGTGAAGACGAACGCGACGATCGGCGCGATCAGCGCGATGTACGCGGGCTTGCGTTTGAGGAGCTTCTTGGCCACCTCGACGAGGTAGTCGATCCCGCCGACGGATTGCATCGTCGACGCCGCGGTGATCACCATCAAGATGATGAACATCGAGGTCGTGGGCGGATCCCCGGGCGGGAGCCCGAAGCCGAACACCAAGATGGCCAGCCCCACCAGGCCCCACAGACCGAGCCCGATCCCGCCCATGCGGACTCCGAGCAGGATCGCGATGATCACGACCGCCCCTTGCAAGAGGATCAACGTTGTGTCCACATCACTCCCCGGAATCGAACCGCTGGCCCGACGTTCGCGTATCGGTAGGTGGCCCGTCCCCACCCCTGGATGGGTGGTTGGACCTGCGAGCGTTCGGCAACCACCCCTCTGGGGGTGATCCCCGGCCACGCCGACCTGCGCGAACCTGACGTCCTTGATGATTCACCGAGGTACCAGGCGCACGCGGCGCACGTGTGCGGCAGCATTGGGCGCCGTCATCCTCCTGGCGTCGGCCTGTAGCGACGACGGCGGCGACAACGACACCGCGACGACGACCGCGCCACAGGATCCTGTGGCGGCGGCCGAAGCACGGGTCGAAGCGGCGGAGGCAGGGGTGACCGGCTCACGAGAGGCTTTGGCGGCGGCCGGCGACCAGTTCTGCGCAGACGCCGGGAGCTACCTCGACGTCCTGGATCGGTACGGCAAGCTGTTCACCGACGACGCCGCCACCGTCGGCGACATCGAGACGCTCGGTGCCGACCTCGCCGAGCCGCGCGAGACCGTGGCCACGGCCGCGACCGAGGTCGAGGGAGCCAAGACGGCGCTCGCCGCAGCAGAGCAGGAGCTCGTCGATGCGCAGGCCGCGCTGGCAGCGGCGATCGCCACCGCGTCGAGCGTGCCGACCAGCACGACGATCCCGGCGACCACGACGACCACCACGCTCGTCCCCCCGGCCACGATCGAGCGCGTCCAGCAGGCCGAGGACGAGCTCGCCGAAGCGGGCGAGGGGATCACGGCAGCGACGCCGCTGGCGGATGCGACCGCGGAGTACAACTCGGCGGCGTTCGCGCTCCAGGTCGCCTGGCTCCGGCTGTTCGCCGACGCCGGCTGCTTCAGCGACGAGCAGCTGGCCGAAGCGGTCGAGCAGGTGACCGCCTACACCACGGCGCTGCAGACCGATCTCCAGCAACTGGGCTACTACGACGGCGCGATCGACGGGATCTACGGCCCGGCGACCGTCGCTGCCGTGAAGCAGCTGCAGGCCGACAGCGACCTGCCCGAGACCGGGTTCGTCGATCAGGCCACCGACCAGGCGCTCGACGCGCGGCTGACCGAGCTCGGCCTGGCGCAGGCGGCGGCCGGCCTGACCCACACTGCATCGGTGCAGACCGCCTTGAAGCTGACGGGCTTCTGGCAGGGACCGATCGACGGTGTGTGGACCGACGAGCTCACCGCCGCCCTCCAGGAGTTCCAGGCGGCCCTCGGCGTCGAGCCCACGGGTGTCGTCGACGCGGCGACGTTGGCCGCGTTCCAGCAGGCGATCGCCGGTCTGTCCTCCACCGAACCGACGCCCACCGTCGCCCCGACAGCACCGCCGGATACGCCGGCTCCGACCGCCCCCCAGCCGACCACCACCGCTCCACCGGCCGCCGAGGGCGAGACCGTGATCGTGGCCGACGTCGCGCTCGGCCAGATCCTCACGGACGCGAACGGCATGACCGTCTACGTCTACGTGCCAGATGCACAAGGTGCCCCGACCTGCACCGATGCGTGCGCCGGGGCGTGGCCACCGCTGACGGTCGACGACCCCAGCCAGATCGCCGGCGGCGACGGCATCGACGCGGCCCTGCTGGCGAGCGTCGAGCACCCGAGCGCCGGTACCCAGGTGACCTACAACGGCTGGCCGCTCTACCACTTCTCGGGTGACTCCGTGGCCGGTGACACCAACGGTCAGGGGCAGGACGGCATGTGGTTCGTCCTCGACCCGACCGGCCAACCGATCGAAGGTTGAACCGAGTGATGCACCAGCGAGACCGACCGACTGACGTTACGACGTCCACCCGCATCGATGGGTCGCCTGACATCCGGCGGGTCGGGGCACGCCCACCCCGAGGTACCGCCGTGCGGGCTCGCCTGCTCATCGCCGCCACCGCGACGGTCCTGCTCGTCGCCTGCGGCTCCGGTGACGGCAGCGGCGGGGGGTCGGTGATCACCGCGACCCTGCCGCCGGACGCGTCGATCGACCGGCCGACGGACCCGCCCGCGACCGACGCCAGCGCCCCGCCGGAGGAGACACAGGCCCCAGAGGAGACGTCGCCGCCGGAGGAGACGCAGCCCGCGGAGACCGCGGCTCCGGACACCGCGCCGTCGAGCAGCGTCGCGTCCGACGATGAGGCCGACGACGGCACGGTGTGGTGGCCCTGGGTGCTGCTCGCGATCGCCGTCATCGGGGCGATCGCCGTGATCGTCGCCCGCTCGCGCCGCTCGCGTTCCGGTCCGGGCGCGTCGTGGTCGATCAGGGCGGCGACGCTGCTCGACGAGACGGAGCAGCTGACGAGCCACCTCGCCGCCGTCACCCCCGGCGGCCTGCACGCAGTCGCCCCGTCCGATGCCGTCCGGCTGGCGACGATGCGGGTCACGCTCGTCGAGCTGATCGGTTCGGCACCCGACGCGCGCAGCCAGGCGGCGCTCAACAGCCTCACGACGCCGATGGCTGCGCTGCACGGTGCGGTCGACGCCGTCGCGATGTCCGCCGGCCCGTCCGTCGAACCGCCCGCGTCGTCGGTGGCGCAGCTCGCGGCCCAGCTCCACACCGCCGCGGCATCGGCGCGCGCTGGGCTGGCGATGAACCGCTGACGGCCATGTCGCCGCGCGTCGAGGTGCTCGGTCGGATCGGCCCACCGGGTCCGAGCCTGCTCGTGCTCTACACCGGCGGCACGATCGGCATGGGCCCGGACCCCGGCGGTGCGCTCGTGCCGCTCGACCTGCGCGAGATCGGGGTCCACCTGCCGTTCGTCCATCGCCTGCCGCTGGCGCTGACCGTGGCGACGTTCGCGGCGCCGATCGACTCGTCAGCGATGGTCTCGGCCGACTGGCTCGACATCGCCGACGCGATCGTCGAGCACGCGCCCGGTCACGCCGGCGTGGTGGTGCTGCACGGCACCGACACGATGGCCTACACGGCGTCGGCGTTGAGCTTCCTGCTCGAGGGGATCGACATCCCGATCGTGCTGACGGGGGCGCAGCGCCCGGTCACCGAGCTGCGCTCCGACGGCCGCGAGAACCTGGTGACCGCGCTGGCGATCGCCGCCGGGCACCTGCGCGGCGCGCCGCTCGTCCCCGAGGTCACGATCTGCTTCGCCGACGTCCTCCTTCGGGGGAACCGTGCCGTCAAGGTGCATGCCGACAGCTACCACGGGTTCACCTCGCCGAACCTCCCGCCGCTGGCGACCGCCGGCGTCTCGATCGACTTCGACCGCTCGTTGATCCGCGCGCCGGGCGCGGGCCCCCTCCGTCGCCACGGCGGGATCAGCGACGCCGTGGTCGCGGTGCGGCTCCATCCCGGCCTCGACGAGCAGACGCTCGACGCGCTCCTCGCCCGACCCGGGCTGCGCGGCGTCGTGCTCGAGGCCTACGGCGCCGGCAACGGGCCGACCGGCGGCTGGTTCCTGGATCCGCTGCGCGCCGCCGTCGATCGCGGAGTCACCGTCACCGTCACCACGCAGTGCGGTGCGGGGAGCGTGGTCGGCGGCCTCTACGCCACTGGATCCGCGCTCCTCGCCACCGGCGCGATCCCGGTGGGCGACATGACGTTCGAGGCTGCCCTCTCGAAGCTGATGGTCCTCACGGACCGCCACGGCCCCGACGACGTGCGCCGCCTGATGGGCGAGGACCTCGCCGGCGAGTTGACCGTCTGAGCAGCGCGGTCAGTCGATCCGCACCCGCAACGTGTGGTGGATGTCGCGCGAGGACGAGCCGATCAGCAGGTCGAAGTCACCCGGCTCGACCTGCCACGCCCGCGCTGCTCGGTCCCAGTGGGCGAACGCGCGCTCGTCGAGCGGCAGCGACACCGTGGCCGTCTCACCCGGATCCAGCTCGACCTTCTGGAACGCCTTCAGCTCGCGGTCCGGTCGGCCGTCGCTCGAGCTCGCGGCCCGGACGTACACCTGCACGACCTCGCGCCCGGGCCGTCCACCGGTGTTGGCGATGTCGACACTGACGACCGCGGTCTGGCCATCCACTCGCGCGCCTGGCGACGCGTAGGCGAACGTGGTGTACGAGAGCCCGTGCCCGAAGCAGAAGCTCGGCTCGATGTGACGGGTGTCGTAGTACCGGTACCCGACGAGCATGCCCTCCGCGTACTCGACCGTGCCGTCGCCGCCAGGGAAGTGCCCGAACGCGGGCGTGTCCTCGATGCGGTGTGGATAGGTGGTCGGCAACCGCCCGGACGCATCGACGTCGCCGAACAGCACGGCGGCGAGCGCCGCGCCCGCCTCCTGACCCGCGTACGACATCTGCACCACGGCGGCTACGTCGTCGGCCCACTCCGTGCTGACCGGCGAGCCGGTGTTGATCACGACGACCGTCGCCGGGTTCGCCGCCGCCACCTCACGGATGAGCGCGACCTGGTCGGCCGGCAGGTCGATGGTCGCGTGGTCGGTGCCCTCGGACTCGCAGGTGTCCTGCCCGACCACGACGACCGCGACCTCCGCGTCACGGGCTGCGGCGAGCGCGAGCGCTACGGCGTCGGGCTGCGGCGGCGCGGTGACCTCGACCGTCAGGCCGGCGAGCGACAGGCCAGGGATCGTCGGCGCGTCGCCGTCTCCTGGCGGGGCCTGGATCATGTCGATCTCGGCGACGAGCTCGTGGACCGTGCCCGCGATCAGGTCGATCGTCGCGTCACGGGCAGCGCTGAACAGGCCCATGAATCCGCCGCCGAGTCCGACCCCCGCGTTGTCGAGCAGCGGGCGGCCGTCGATCGACACGCGGGCGTCGCCGGAACCGGTCAACGTGAACGTCCACGTGCCCGAGCGCTCGGGCACGAACGAGGCGGTCGCGCGGGCCGAGAAGTTGCCCGGCGTGACCCCGGGCGCCGGCTCCCCGATCCAGATCAGGTTGGTCGTCGCGATCGATCGCCGGCACACCGGCGGCAGGTCGAAGCGTCCCGCAGGGTGGAAGTCGAGCTGGATGCTGCCCGGTGTCGCGTCGTCGCCGGACGCGAGGTGGCGAGCGTCGATGGGCTGCGCGCCGAGGTCGACACGACCTGCCTCGTGCACGACGCTCGCCGAGGCCGCGCGAGCGACGATCCCGCGCAGTGGCGTCACGACGTAGGGCGGGGTGACCTGCGCGCTGCCGCCGCCTTGCACGTGTGGGTTGTCCGCGCGTGGCCCGAGCACGGCGAGCCGCGCGATCCGCTCGGGATCGAGCGGCAGCACGCCGTCGTTGCGGAGCAGCACGATCGCCTCGCTGGCGGCGCGGCGGCCGGTCGCCGCCGCCCGTTGGGGGTCGACCGCCTCGCCGAGCGACGTGGTCGTGCGCTCCATGAGGTGCAGCATCCGCCGGGCGCTGCGCTCGACGGTGGCCGCGGCCACGTCGCCGCGCTCGACGGCCGCGGGGAGGTGGGCGCCGAGGGTCTGCGCCGGTCCGGGCATCTCGAGGTCGAGGCCGGCTTCGATCGCGGCGACGCTGTGCACGCCGAACCAGTCGGACACGACCAGGCCGTCGAAGCCCCACTCGTCGCGGAGGATCTCGGTGAGCAGCTCCCGGTGCTCGCTGCAGAACGCGCCGCCGAGCCGGTTGTAGGCGGCCATCACCGCCCAGACGTTCGCCCGGCGCACGGCGGCCTCGAACGGGACCAGGTAGATCTCGCGCAGCACCTGCTCGTCGACGACCACGTCGACGTTCATCCGGTCGGTCTCCTGGTCGTTGGCCGCGAAGTGCTTGACGGCGCACGCCACGCCTCGGCTCTGCACGCCTTCGATGAACGCGACGGCGATCGCCGCGGTGAGGTGCGGATCCTCTGAGTAGCACTCGAAGTTGCGGCCGCCGAGCGGGTGGCGGTGGATGTTGACGGTCGGGGCGAGCAGCACCCGCGAGTGCTTCGAGCGGGCCTCGTCGCCGAGCAGCTCGCCCACCTCGCGGATCAGCTCCGGGTTCCACGTCGACGCCAGCGCCGTCCCGCACGGCATCAGCGCGGACGTCGCGCCGGTGAACTCCGAACCGCGGGCGCCGCTCGGCCCGTCGGTGACGGCGAGCGGCTCGATGCCGAGCCGTTCGACGCCGGCGGTGTGCCACAGGTCGGTGCCGGCGGTGAGCGCGGCCTGCTCGTCCGGGGTCAGCTCGACGTCGTCGGTCGCTGCCGCCTCGTCGAGGAAGTCCGTCAGTGCCTGCCACCACGCGTCGGGGGTCTCGAGCTGCGGTTGGTGGGCGGCGCCGTCGATGATGACGAAGCGCGAGCCGGGGATGGCGTCGGCCATCCGGCGCGATCCGTCGACGAAGCCGGGCATGTCGTGCTCGCCGACGATCACGAGCGTCGGCAGGTCCAGCCGGCGCAGGTCGCCGGTCCGATCGGGGCGGTCGCGGAGCTGGCCGCTCAACGACACCGCCATGTCCTTGGACGAGTTGCGGAACTTGCCCTGCACCCACTCCACGTAGCCCGGCCGCTCCGCGTACAGCCGGCGCACCGAGTCCGGCGACTTGGGCGGCACCCGGCTGGCCAACCGGGCGATCGCCTTCGGCCCGCCGACGCGGAGGAGCAGACCGAGCACGGCGAAGGAGGCGCCGCCGCCGGACACGGGCCCGGAGATCGTGTCCATGAGCACGAGCGCGTCCAGCCGGTCGGGATGGTCGACGGCGACCTCCTGGGCGATCATCCCGCCGAGCGAGTGCCCGACCAGGGTGCAGCGCTTCCAGTCCAACGCATCGACGACCCCGATCAGATCGGAGGTCAGCAGCTCGAGGCTGTACGCGTCGCGGCCCGCCGGGTGGTCGCTCGCCCCGTGCCCGCGCAGGTCGGGTGCGACGACGTGCCACCCGCGCTCGGCGAGGCGGTCGAACCAGTCGGCGAAGTCCTCCTTCGCGCCGAGGAAGCCGTGCTGGAGCAGCAACGGGCGGCCGCCCGCGCCGGCCTCGGCGATCGAGATCGCGATGTCGCCGACCTGGAGGGAGCGAGTCGTTGCCGTCATGGGTGGGGTACCTCCTGGTGGGCGCCGGCGCTGGCCAGCACGATGGGTCGCGGGGTCGTGGCGACGGCGCCCGAGCGCTCGATCGCCCGCTGATCGGTGCCGAGGTAGGACGCGATGACCAGGGGGTCGTGACGGACCTGCTCGGGCGGGCCCTCGGCGATGATCCGTCCCGCCTCCAGGCAGTAGATGCGGTCGCTGATGCCCATCACGAACGGCATGTCGTGCTCGATCACGAGGATCGAGGCGCCGAGCTCGGCCTGGACCCGGGTGATCAGCGGCCCGAACGCCTCGGTCTCGCGCTGGGCGACGCCGGCTGTCGGCTCGTCGAGGCAGATCACCCTCGGCTCGAGGGCGAGCAGGCAGGCGAGCTCGCAGATGCGCCGGGTGCCGGTCGACAACGTCGACACGAACTGATCGGCGAAGGGCCCGAGCCCGAGGTAGTCGACGAGGTCGCGCGCCCGGTCGAGCTGCTGCCGGTCACGGCGTCGCCACGCCGGCAGGCCGGTGAGCACGGCGAGCGCACGGGTGGGCAGCACACGCTCGTGGGCGACGGCGACCGTCTCGAGCACCGTCAGGTCACCGAACAGCGACGCGTCCTGGAAGCTGCGGCCGAGGCCGATCCCGGCCCGCCGCCTGGCCGAGAGCCTGGAGACGTCGCGGCCGAACAGCTCGACGCGGCCGCCGGCGGGCACGAACCCGCCGATCGCGTTCATGATCGTCGTCTTGCCGGCGCCGTTCGCGCCGATCAGGCCGACGACCTCGTCGCTGCGCACCTCGAGGTCGATGCCGTCGACGACCCGGGCCGCGCCGTACGACACCGTCACGCCGTGCAGGGCGAGGGCCGCCGTGCCGCCGTCGGTCTCCACCGGCCGGACGCGCTGGGTGAGTGTCGCGGGCGCGCGCCGGGGGGCAGGCGCGGGCGCCGCATCGTCGAGCGCGCTCGGCGGCCGATCGAGGAAGCGCAGCAGGAGCGCCCGGACGCTGTAGACGATCTGCATCAGACCGCCCGGAAGGTAGAGCAGCAGCACGAGCAGCCCGACACCGGACGTCAGCAGGGCGACGGTGTCGCTGTGACCGAACACGGCCGGCAACCCGACGACCCACAGCGTGCCGAGCACGGCGCCCGCCACCGAGGCGACGCCGCCGATCACCGCCATCGCGACGGCCGACAGCGACTGGTCGACCGGGAACAGGTCGGCCCGGGCGTTGGTCGACAGGGCCATCAGCAGCGCCCCGGCGAGCCCGGCCATCGCGCCGGCGAGGGCGAACGCGAACAGCTTGGCCCGGCGCGGATCGACGGTGTAAGCCTCGGCGGCCGACTCGTTGTCGCGCACCGCGATCAGCGCCCTGCCGATGCCCGATCGGCGCAGTCGCGCGGCCATCGCCAGGACGACGACGAGCACGCCGAGGCACACGAGGTAGAACGTGCGGCGGTCGGTGAGATCGAGCGATCCGATGCGCAGGTGGTCGGGTTCGTAGCGGGCCGAGACACCGCCCGCGGTGAAGACGCCCTGGTGGAACAGCCACGCCGAGGCCGCATTGGCGAAGGCCAGCGTGACGATCGCGAGGTACATGCCGCGCACCCGGAACGCAGGGATGCCCATCACGACCGCCGCCGCGGTGCACACGAGGACCGCGAGCCCGAGGGCGGGGAGGAACTGCAGGTTCAGGTGGGCGTCGGCGCCGGCCATCGTCATCGCCCCGAGCCCGGCGAGGGCGAACTGGGCGAGCGACAGCTGGCCGCCCCATCCCGTCAGCACGGTCACCGACACGACGATGATCGCGATCAGCACCATCCGCGTGTAGAGGAAGTAGCGGGCGTTGGTGTCGATCGCGAGCGGCACGGCGACGGCGAGCACGAGACCGATGACGATCGGGCCCCAGGCGAGCCGGCGCACCAGCGCGCGCGAGCGCAGCCGGTCGGGCAGCGGGGGAACCCGGGTGGACAGCGACCACGACCCTTCCTTCCGCCCGCCGTCCTCCGATCGATGGGCGGTCAGCACGGCGACGAGCACGATGCCGAACAGGATCAGCTCCATCAGCCCCGGCTGGTTGGCCCAGTTGTAGAAGACCACTCGCTCGAGGACGCCGACCGCGACGCCGGCCACCACGGCGAGCACGAGCGAGGTCATCCGCGCCAGCAGCGCGACCGCGAGCGCGATCACGAGCAGCTGGATGCCGCTGCCCTGGGCGATCGTCGACACCGGGGTCGAGCGCAACGGCGCGGCCAGCACGGACGTCAACCCGGTCAGTGCGCCGGCCAGCACCCACACCAGCGTCGACACCCGCCGCGTGCTGAGCCCGGCCAGCCGCGTCGCGTCAGGGTTCGACGCCGCGGCGGTGATCGCGATCCCCCAGATCGAACGCTTGAGAAACCATGCCAGGCTCAGCGCGACCACCGGCGTGACGATCAGCGCGAGCAGCTGCGCGCCCTGCACGGTCACGTCGCCGACCTGCCACCTGCCCGTCAGACCGCTGGGGAATCGCTGGCCCACCCCCGACACCCGCGGCACGTTGATCACCATGACCATGACGACCTGTGCCGCGCCGATCGTCGCCACGAACAGCGTCACCCGCGCCGACGTCGACAGGCGGCGCACGACGGTCATCTCGATCGCCGCCGACACCGCCGCCGACGCCGCCACCCCGACCGCGAGCGCCGGCACGAACGGCCAGTTCCAGTCGAGCACCATCTTGGCGACGAGCACGGCGGCCAGCGATCCGATCGCCCCGTAGGCGAAGTTGACGATGCCGCTCGCCCGGTACACGAGGATCAGGCCGATCGCGAGGAACCCGTAGACGAGGCCGGTGACGACGCCGTCGAAGATGATCTGCGGGTTGGCGCTGACGTTCACGTCGGGCCGCCGCCGAGGAACACCGCGCGCAGCAGGTCGCCACGCTCGAACAGGTCGGCGGCGGGACCGTCGAAGCGCACCCGTCCCTTCTCCATGAACACGGCGCGGTCGGCGACCGACAAGGCGACGTTGACGCTCTGCTCGACGATCACGATCGTCAGCCCGCGCTCGCGCAACGACGTGATCCTGCCGAGCAGCTGCTCCACCGCGACCGGCGCGAGCCCGAGCGACAGCTCGTCGATCAGCAGGATCTCGGGGTCGAGCAGCAGTGCTTTGGCGAGCGCCAGCATCTGCTTCTGGCCCCCGGACAGGCTGCGCGCAGGTTGGCCGAGGCGCTCGCGCAGCTCAGGGAACAGGTCGAGCACGCCGTCGAGGCGGGTCTCGAGCACGTCGCCGTCGCCACGCAGCAGGAACGCGCCCATGCGGAGGTTGTCCGCGACCGACAGCGGATCCCACACCGCTCGCCCGCCGGGCATCATGACCACGCCCAGGCGCACACGGTCCTCCGGCTCGGCATAGGTGACCGTGTGCCCGTGCACGCGCACGACCCCTCGCGACGGCGTGCCGAGCCCGCAGATGCAGCGCAACAACGTCGACTTCCCGGCGCCGTTCGTGCCGAGCAGGGCGAGCACCTCACCGCGGCGCACGTCGAGGTCGACGCCGAACAGAACCTGCACGGGGCCGTAGGAGAAGTCCAGGTTGCGAACCTGGAGCACGAGGTCGCCGGCATCGGAGGACCGCACCCGCTCGGTCTCGGCCCGCTCCTCCTCGAGCTCCTCCATCAGCATGCCCATGTCGTCGCGGATCGAGGCGGCCCCGCCGGCCAGCAGGCAGCCACCGAGCACCGATGTCGGGACGCACACCAGCGCCAGCGCGGTCGGGATGCCCCAGGCATCGCTCATCAGCCCCGTCAGCACCGCGCCGAGGAATGCGCCGGAGAGGAACACGTAGATGCCGACCATCGCGTAGCCCTGCGCACGGAGCCGGTACGGCACGACCGCAGCGACGACCGGTCCGATGAGCATGAAGCCGGCGTTCGCCGCGGTCTGGCCGGCTGCGAGCAGGAGCGCGAACGACACCAGGTTCGGCATCTGCACGGCGACGCTGACGAAGATGCCGAAGAGCGCGATCAGCGCTGCGCACATGACGAGCGAGCGGGGCGGTGACTCGCCGAACAGCCGGTCGTTGAGCCGGCCGAGCAGCGGCAGGACGAGCAGCGACGGCACCACGACGAGGGACCCGACCGTGCCGCGCTCCAAGGCGCTGAGGCCGAACTCGTCCTTCATGAACGTGTTGAGGAAGATCGGCGCGCTGAACAAGCCAAAGCCCAGTGCGCCGATCCCGACGAGCATGAACTTGAACGTGCGGATCTGACCGAGCCGAGCGAACGCGATCGACGTCGAGACGGGCACCGGGCCGCGCTCGGCCTCGATCGTCGTACCGAGCACGGCAATCTGCTCGTTCGCTCCGCGGCGAGGCTCGCGCCGGGTGCCGACGACCACGGACAAGATCGCCGCCGGTACCGCCACCACCGCGAACGCCCAGCGCCACCCCTCGACGCCACCCGCGACGCTGGCGATCGCACCGGCGAGCACGGGCCCGACGAGCAGGCCGAGCGGCGCACCGAGCGAGTAGATGGAGAAGATCCGACCCCGCGCCTTGATCGGGTACGCGTCCGCGAGCAGCGAGTTGTGCACGGGGAGCACGTGCGAGCCGGCCAGGCCGGTGCCCATCCGGGCGACGAAGAACCAGAACACGTTGCCGACGAGTGCGGTCAGCGCGGTGAGCACGGCGTAGGCGAGCGTGCACACGCCGGCGATGCGGGTGCGCGGCGCCCGATCGGCCAGCCGGGCGATCGGGATCGCGCCCATCACGAACAGCACGCCGAACGCGCCGCCGATCGCGCCGAGGACGGCGCTCGACACCCCGAGCGACTCCTGGATGTCCGGCGCCAGCACGCCCAGCGCCGCGTTGTCGATGTTCTGCACCGCGGCGACGGCGAGCAGCGAGAGCAGCAGGCCGACGCCCCCCTGGCGGAGCGCGTCACCGAGCCCGATCTCCTCGCCGCCCACGCCGAGGAGGTCCTCATCGCGGTAGGTGCGGCTCGGCGCGTCGTGCGCGGCGTGACGCCGCGCCTCCTCGTCGAGCACGACCGCGGCGAGCGACGCAGCGGCGCGCGGGTCGGGGTCAGCTGGCGACATCGACCCAATCACCCTCGACGGTCCAGCAGCTGCACCCCTCGAGGTCGAAACGGGCGAGCTTCACCTGGTCGGGGAACGTGTGGTCGCCGGGCCCGAACCCGCCGAGACCACCGCCGCTCGCGGTGACGCCGGTGATCTGCTCCATGCCGGCGATGAACGACTCGTGGGTCAGCGACGACCCGGCGGCCTCGAGGCCCTGGCGGACGAGGTCGAGCAGCTCGCACACCTGCGCGGTGCCGACCCGCTGGCTCACCGCGTCGTCGGGCAGATCGGCGGGTGCGTACTTCGCGAGGCACTCCTTGCCGGCCTCGGTCGGGACGGGGTCGGGCATGTGGCCCTTCCAGCTGGCACCGATCGCGCTGTCGAGCTGGCTCGCCGGCGCGAACTGCAGGATCAGGTCATCGGTGCCCTCCGACAGGTCGGACATGACGTACACCGGGTGGTAGTCCTGCACGTCGGCCTCGGTCATGAACGCGCCGTTGTAGAACAGGCTGCCCATCGCGAACACGGCGTCCACCCCTTCGGACTTGAACCGGCTGACGACCGAGGCCACCGCCGCTCCGTCGACGGGGATGCCGAACGGGATCGTGCCATCGGCGTCCAAGGTGCGTCCTGCCTCTTCGAGCGCCGGCACCAGGCCGTCGTCGATCGCGTCCTGCATCCCTGGCTCGAGCGGCGCGAAGACCCCGAACTTCTCGAACCCGTCGAGCTCGCCGGCGGCGTCGAGCGCGCGCACCGAGCTGCGCACCGCGTCCTCCCACGCGAAGTTGACCGCGAAGATGTTGTCGGTGGACGTGAGCGTCGCTCGGGGCTGCGTGCTCATCGCCACGAGCGGCGTGTCGTGGTCCTTCGCCACGCACGTCACCGCGTCCCCGAACCACGACACGGCCACGGTCGCGAACACGTGCTCGTCCTCGGTCAGCTCGAGGCAGGCGGCCTGCATGTCGGGCAGCAGCGTGGCGAGGTCGCTGCCGAACGTGCGGGTCACGAGCTCGACCTGCCGTCCGCCGATCCCACCGGCCGCGTTCCAGTCGTCGACGATGCGCTGGGCGGTCACCGTGGCGTCACCCGAGTCGGTGGCGAGGCCGGCGTCGACCAGCGCCGCCTGATCCAGCGCCGGGAAGCCGAGCCGGATCGGCCCGAGGTCGGCCGGCGCGGTCGTCTCGCTCGTCTCGGTCGGTTCGGTCGTCTCGGTCGTGTCGCCTGTCGGTTCGGTCGTGTCGCCTGTCGCTGTCGTCGTCTCGCCCGGGGCACCGGCGCCGGTGGTCCCCGGCGCCGCCGCGGCGGTGGGGGTGATCGTCGACGCGGTCGTATCGTCGGCAGCGTCGTCGGCGTTGGTGCATCCGCTCACCAGCAGGAGCCCGCTGGCGAGCAGCGGCAGGACACGTCGGAGCCTCATCATTCCCCCTCATCGCCCCCGGGCCCACCGGTGGACATCCGGCAACATACCTGGTTTACTGAATCGTGTCAACCAGGACTGATACGATTCAGCCGGATCGCCGTTCGGAGGTCCGTTAGGGTCCGAGCCCGACACCACCCAGGAGACGAGATGGCACCGGTGCGACGAGCAACCGCCAAGGACGTGGCCGTACGCGCCGGCGTGTCGCGGACCACGGTCAGCTACGTCCTCAACGACATCGCCGACCAGCAGATCTCTCCCGAGACGCGCGCCCGGGTGCTCGCCGCGGCCGACGAGTTGGGCTACGTCCGCAACGCCGCCGCGCTCCAGCTGCGCACCGGTACCAACTCGCTGGTCGTCTCGGCGTTCCCGGCCTGGCCGATCGGCCCAGCGATGGCGGACGCGATCACGGCCACCGCGACCCGCTTGACCGAGCTCGGCTACACGGCGCTGATCGACCTCGTGCCGAGCGGCGAGCCCGGGTTGGACGCGACCTGCGCCCGCACGCAGCCGATCGGGCTGTGCGTCGCCGGGCTGGACCTGACGCCTGCGCTCGCCGATCGGGTGCGCCGCGGCGGCACCCATGCCATCGTGGCGGTGAGCAACCGCCCGCTCGGCTTCGTTCCGACCATCGTGCTCGACCAGGACCGCGTCACTCGTGCAGCGGTTCGTCACGTCGTCGACCGAGGTCGCCGGCGGCTGGTCGCGCTGATGGCTGCCGAGCCCGCGCTCAAGTGGTTCCGGCTCGAGCGCGAGGCCGGCGCACGCGCCGAGGCCGACGCGCTCGGCGTCGAGTTGACGGTCCTGGACTGCGAGCTCAACCAGCCCTCCGTCGCCGAGGCATGCGCTCGCGCCCTGCACGAGCACCGCGCCGACGCCGTCGTCGCCTACAACGACGAGTACGGCCTGCTCGCGCTCCACGCGCTGCTCGCCGCCGGGGCTCGCGTTCCCGACGACGTCGCCGTGATCGGTTGCGACGACCTGCCGATCGCCCGGCTGTTCGCTCCCCACCTCACCTCGGTGGATCCGCAAGCGGCATCGCTCGGCACGCTGGTCGCCGACTCGATCCACCGCGCGATCGAGCAGCGAGGCCTACCGGACGCGATCCGCTCCCCCGAGCCCGTCATCGTCCAACGCCAATCGACCTGACGCCCCCCCCACCCACCGAACCTGCGGTCGGATCGCGCCCGGAACGGGCGCCGTTCGACCGCAAGAACGCGGCCCCCACCGAACCTGCGGTCGGATCGCGCCCGGAACGGGCGCCGTTCGACCGCAAGAACGCGGCCCGAGGTCACTCCTCGGGTTCCCAAAACGACTACGGCAGACCGACGATCATGGCCAACACGCCGAGCAGTTGACGCACGACGGTCGGCCCGACGTTGCCGGTCGATGGACCGCAGCGCTCGACCGCGACGGCGCGGAGCTGTTCGACCAACGCCCAACTCGCGTGTTCGAGCCCGTTGAGCGAGTCGGGGGTCACCTCGACGTGGCTCGGGAACGTTCGTCGAGTGGTCGTCAGGGGCACCACGAAGACCGTGGTGGGACGGAAGCATCGGCTGTCACGGTCACCGCGGGTCGGCGCAAGCCCGCCTCCGAACCCAACGGCACGCCGACGTCGGCCGTCACCAGGTCGCCGCAGTTCGCGACACGGCGAGGTCGGGGTCCAGCCAGGCGTCACGTTCGGCGACGTAGCCGGCCCACGCCACCGGATCGGCTCGCAAGGCGGCCTCTGCCTCAGCCATCTCGCGGGAGAACTGCTGCCTGCGCAGCGCCTCCAGCGCGGCGTCGAACGTCTCCGCCATCGTCGACGAACGTTGCTCGGCGAGTCGCCGCAACCGATCGCGCTGATCGACGCTCACCCGAATCGTCGTAGACATCGCTGTCATACGAGCAGTCTGGGTGCGTCGGGCGCGCCGCCCACGAAGCATCATCGCGAGGCGAGCAGAATCGACGACAGCGAGGAACATCATGGGCTATCCGGACGGCGTCGGCGCCATCGACCTGATGATCGGCTTCCCGTTCAAGGACAAGAAGGCGACGTACGACTACCTGCGAGCCGGCATCAAGGATGCCGGCGACGACGCCTCGGTGATGCCCGCCGGCTACATGTTCAAGGAGACGCCCGACGAGGCAGGCGAGCGCGACCCGATCGAGGTCACGTTCGGGGAGATGGATCGCTTCGGTGTCGCCGCCGGTCTGTTCAGCGTCAACGAGAACTCGATCGAGGCCAAGCGGCGGTTCCCGAACCGGGTGTTCTTCAGCGTCGAGGTCGATCCCAACGACATCACCGGCGAGGTGCGCCGGATCCGGGCGGCGCACGAGCAGCACGGCCTGTCCGCGGTGACGACGTTCCCCGCGGGGTGCCTGCCCCAGGTGCCGGTGAGCGACCGCCGCTACTACCCGATCTACCAGACCTGCATCGACC
>CAZMGD010000014.1:0-30336 GCA_964565705.1 uncultured Ilumatobacteraceae bacterium
GCGAACATGTGGTGCGCCCACACGCCGAAGCCGACGAAGCCGATGGCCACCCCGGACAGCGCCACGATCGGGTAGCCGAACAGCGGCTTCTTCGAGAAGACCGGCAGCACCTCGGACACGATGCCGAAGCTGGGCAGGATCAGGATGTACACCTCAGGGTGTCCGAAGATCCAGAACAGGTGCTGCCAGAGCAGCGGGTCCGCGCCGGCGGCGACATCGAAGAAGCGGGCGCCGAACGAACGCTGGAACGTCAGCAGGAACAACGCCACGGTGATCACCGGGATCGCGAACAGCAGCAGGAACTGCACGACGAGGATCATCCAGGTGAAGATCGGCATCCGCATCAACTTCATGCCGGGGGCACGCATGTTGATGATCGTGACGATCAGGTTGATGGCGCCGGTGAGCGAGCTGATGCCGACGATCTGGAGGCCGAGCACCCAGAAGTCGATGCCGTGGCTCGGCGAGTAGAGCACGCTGGAGTTCGGCGCATACATGAACCAGCCGCCGTCGGCCGCGCCGCCGAGGAACCAGCTGAGGTTGACGAAGGTGCCGCCGAACAGCACGATCCAGAAGCTGAGCGCGTTGATCCGCGGGAACGCGACGTCGCGCGCGCCGATCTGCAGCGGCACGAGGTAGTTGCCGAGCGCGGACACCATCGGCATGACGAAGAGGAAGATCATCGTCGTCGCGTGCATCGTGAACATCTGGTTGTACTGGTCGGCGTTCAGCACCTTGCCGTTCGGCTGGAACAGCTGCATGCGGATGAGCAGGGCCTCGAGACCGCCCAGGATGAAGAACGTGAACGCGACGATCCCGTACATGATGCCGAGCTTCTTGTGGTCGACCGTGACCACCCAGTCGCGCCAGCCGCTCGTCGCGACCGGGCGTCGGAACACGCCGTAGGACGTCTTCGGTGTCGCGACCGCCGGCACCGGCGAGCCGTCGGGGATCGCCAGGCCCGTTCCTGCTGGTTGTTCGATGATGGCCATGGGGTCTCCGTCAGGTCCGCTCGAGCAGATAGGCGACGATGGCGTCGATCTGGTCTTCGGTCAGGTCGAGGTCGGGCATGCCGCGGTACTTGCCGTCAGATGGCTCCAGTTTGGTCGGATCGGCATACATCGGCTTCTGGGACGGGGCGTCGCTGATCCAGGCCCGCAGCGCCGCCTCGTTGAGGCAGTCGGGCGTCGTGCCCTCCAGGTACTTCGTGCCGAACTCCTCCGGCGAGGCGTCCCAGATGGCAGCGCGGCACTCCTCCGTGACGAGGTCGAACGTGCCGCCGGCGAACGTGAAGCGCGTCATCAGGTGGGTGAGGTTGGGTGCGGCGCCGGACACGATGTATTCGTCGGGTGCCGAGATGACCGCATCCCCAGTGGCCGGGTTGGTGAGCCCGTCGACGGTGTGGCACCGGCTGCACTGCGAGATGAAGACGTCCTGACCGGTCGCGGCAGCGGTGTCGGCGGCGGGCGCGACGTAGTCGGTGGCGTGGCGCTCCTTCCAGGTCTCGAAGTCCTGGGCGTTCAGCGCGACCGCCTCCATGCGCATGTAGGCGTGGGAGAGGCCGCAGAACTCGGTGCACTGACCGGAGTAGATGCCGGGCTCGTCGGCCTCCAGGCGCAGCGGCTGCACGCGGCCGGGCACCGCGTCACGCTTGCCGTTGAGCTTGGGGATCCAGTAGGAGTGGATGACGTCGCGGCTCTGGATCTGGAGCAGGACCTTCTGCCCGGCGGGGATGACGAGTTCGTTCGCCGTCACGATCGGCGTGGTGATGCCGCCACAGCCCTCCTGTGCCGGGTACTCGTACTCCCACCACCACTGCTGACCGGTGACCGTGACGGTGCACTCCGTGTCGCTCGTCTTGGCGAGCTGGAAGACCGTGGCGACGGTCGGGATGCCGATGCCGATGAGGATCAGTGCCGGGATGATCGTCAGCGCGATCTCGAGTGCCGGCTTGCCGTGCGTCTGCTCAGGGATGTCCTGGCCCCGGTCGCGGAAGCGGATGATCGCGTACACGACGGCGACCACGACGATGACCAGCACGACGCCGGCGACGTAGAACACCGGGCGCTGCAGGTTGTCGATCTTGCGGGCGTTCTCGCCCGCTGGCTGGAACGTGTCTTGAGGAGCATCCGTGGCGCAGCTGGACAGGAACAGCGCGATGCCGGCCATCGGCAACCCGCGCCGCAGCCACCACTTCCCCTGCTTCGCGGGTCGGCCGGACGGACGCAGACTCATCGGGGCACCATCGGCATGTTCAGAAGCTCAGGGCGGTCCACGAGATGGTGCCTCCGATGAGCGTTGCTCGCCGTGTTGATGGCTCGCTCGCTGCGCTCGCTCACAGCACCTCGACTTGGATCTGGGCGCCTTCGACGCCGGGGACGAACAGGGAGAACGGGTCGTCGGGGAATGCCGAGGACGGCTTCGCCGGGCGCACGGTGAGGAGCTGGGTCTGGCCCTCGCCGATCAGGGCGGTGCACAACATCACCGGGCGGGTGGCGCCGTCGGTCGCGCCTTCGATGGGCTCGGTGCCCAGTGAGATCGTGAGGCGCCGCTCCTCGTCGTCCTCGTTGTGGAACAAGATGTTGCTCACGACGCTGCGCGAGAGCGTCAGCACGTCCGTGGACTCGTGCGTGCTCTGGGCGACCGCTTCCAGCTGTCCGTCGCGCAGCGTGATGTCCGCCGTGACCGAGCTCTTGGCCCCGACCTCGCGCGCCGCGTCCTCGTCGAAGTGCTGCTCCTCGGGCGAGTCGCACTCGCGGTGCTCGGCGGAGAAGTGATCCTCCTGCGACGCCTCGTCGAGCTCGTCGCGCTCACCACCGAGTCCCATCGCGACGCCGGAGCCGACCACGAGCACCACCGCAGCGGCAACCAGACCGCCGACGACCTTGCGCGACATCTTGTGGGCGAAGACCCAGCCGACGATCAGCACGACTGCCGCTGTCCCCCCGAACACGACGGCACCGGCCTTGCTGTCGATGCCGAGCATGACCCGCGACAGCGAATACGCCAGCACCCCGGCGACGAGTGCACTGGCCAGCGGGATCTCGAGGGGGCCGAGCATCCGCTCCTTGGCCTCCTCGTTGTACTCCTCGTTCCCGGAGGCGTGCTCGCTCCAGGCCGTGACCGTCCAGGCGAAGATCGTGAAGAGCAGCACGGCGATGCCGACCACGACGACGGGCTGGTAGGTCACGACGCCGATCGCGAGCAGCGTCATGCCGACGGCCGCGCCGAACGGCCAGACGCTGCGCTCGGCGGGGGCCTGCGCAGCGGCGGACGACTTCAGCGCTTCGGTGTCGAGCCCGGAGACGGTCGAGTCGCGGGTGTACGAGGTGATCGTGACCAGGAAGCCGGTGGCCACCATCACGCTGGCGATGCCGACCGCGCCCATGGCGCCCCAGTTGTTGCCGATGCCGTACAGCAGGAGTCCGATGACTGCTGCTGCGCAGAGACCGAGGAAGTATTTGGTGCCGGTGGTGATCAAGGCCGTGTCAGTCCTGGCATGTCATTTCTGGATGTAGACCACGAACCAGACAGCGACGGTCGCCGCTGTGAGGAAGTACCAGTAGAGGGCGTGGGAGGAGACCTCCTCGAGATCGGTCCGGCCCCCGAGGTAGCGCAGCGCTGCGATCGCCGTGTAGGTGAGGCCGGTCAGGTAGAGGAGCGCCAACGTGCCGGTCAGCGCGTAGAACAGAGCAGCGAACGCGCCGTCCTCGGAGATCACCACACCCATCTGGGTCCAGATGAACACCTGGACGTTGAGGCCGGCGAGGCCGAACAGGAAGCTGAGCCCGAACGCCATCGAGACGTGTGGGCGGAAGTCGCGCTTGGCGGCATACACCGCCCACTGCGCCATCACGCAGACGACGACGAGCACGATCGGCAAGATGTTGGCGGCGACACCGGGCACCTCGATGGATGACGGCAGCCAGTCCTTGATGACGGCGTGCTTGGTGCCCTCACGCGTACCGGCAGCGGCGCGGAAGCGCAGCCAGATCGCCAGCATCCCACCGACGAGCATCGATCCGGCGGCGGCGACCAGCGAGGTACCGACGAAGACCTGGCGCTTGGGTTCGGGCTGCGCAGCGGGCGGGAGCGCCAGCATCAGCCATCACCACCTTTCGTGGCTGCGGCGTCGAGCAGCGGCTCGGGCGAGGAGATCGCGTACAGCTCCGGGAAGTTGTGCTCGGGGGGCGGCGACGACGTCGCCCACTCGAGCGTCTGGCCGCCCCACGGGTCGCTTCCTGCGTCCTCACCGCGGCGGAAGCTCCTGACCGCCAGGAGCCCGAACCCGAGCACCACGACCGCGCCGAGGGCGAAGCCGACCGCCGAGAGCACGTTCCACAGGCCTTGCGGCCCGTCGTAGTCGAAGCCGCTGAGCACGAACCCGGGTTGCTTGGCGAAGCCGGCGATCATCAGCGGACCGGCGGCCAAGACGGTGGCCGCCGCGCCGAGCAAGGCCATGCCGACGACGGGACCGTCGGGCATGCGCCGACCCCAGAGCTTGGGGCCCCAGTAGGCCACTCCGCCGAGCGCAGCGAGGATCGCGCCGAGGGTCGTGGCCGTCGTCGCCCCCTCCTCCCAGGACGTGCCGATGAGGTTGACGTCCTCGATGTTCTGCAGCGTGACGGCCAGCCAGCCGGCGAGGATCAGCAGCACGCTCAGCACGGCGAACACGGTGGGGGCGACCAGGCGGGGTTTGCCCACCCGGTTGACGAGGCCCCCCATGCCGAGCACGACGACGATCCCGACGATCGGCAGCCCGTAGAAGAAGAGGTAGGGCAGCAGCTTCTCGATCTTCTGGCCGCCCGCCTCGTCGATCCACGGCAATGTGATGGGCACCTGCGCGACCGCAGCGACGACGCTGACCGACGTCAGGCCGATGCCTGCGAACAGGACGCCACGACTCGGCTGGCGAGCGTTGGCGGTGACCGCGAGCAGTTCGGCGAAGATGCCGAGCGCCGGGATGGCGATCACGAACGCCTGCGGCTGGGTGAACGCCCAACCCGCCCAGGACATGATCCCCTGGCCGTCTTCGAAGAACGCGGCCTGGGCATGGCGGTAGTCGACGAACAGGTAGATGGTGTCGCCGATCAGCACCGGCAGGGTGAGCAGGAGCCCGACGGCACCGACGAGCGAGGCCCACGAGAAGGCGGGCGCGCGCAGCAGGCGCATCCCCGGCGTACGGGTGGTGAGGACAGACGTGGCCACGCAGAGGGCGGCGGCGAGCAGTCCGAGGGCGATCATGGCCGTCGACACGAGGAACATGCCGGTGTACCGGCGGTCGGTACCGCCAGGCCCGCCGTTGTTCGAGAGCGACACGATCGCCAGCACCACGCCTGCGAACCAGACGTAGAAGCCGGCGAGCGCGACGCGAGGGAACGCGATCGCCCGGGCGCCGAGTTGCAGGGGGACGACCGCGACGGCGAGCCCGAGCAGGAGCGGGACCACCGCGCCATACGACAGGAGCAGACGCTGCAACGTGAGCACCTGATCGGCGCTCGCCGCCTTGAAGATGTCGAAGCTGTCCGGATCGGCTCGCTCGATGCCGATCAGCGTTCCGAACACCAGCGTCGCGAGGAGACCGAGCAGGCCGAAGCCGACGAACAGCCGCCCGATGCGCTTGTGATCGGCGGTCACGGCCCAATCGAGCACCTCTTGGACGACACCGGGACGCGGCGCGACCACCGCGGCGCTGTCGGGATGGGTGTCGATCGTGGTCATGGACGATGTGCTCACTTCACAGGGTCGGCCGGGCGGCGCGAGCGCGCCACGAAAGCGGATGAACGCGGATTCCGTTGCGGGCGACATTACCCACCGGGTCTGCCGCCGTTCGAAATCCTCCGGTCACCATCCATGCCTCACCAGCACGTCCACGGTCATCGAGCCGAAGACCAGCGAGACGTAGGTGATCGAATAGGCGAAGACCCGCATCGCCCGCTGCGGGCCGGGGTGGCGACCGAGGTTGATCGTCGCCCCGAGGAACACGAGGCCGGCGATGCCCGACACGACTCCGTAGATCGCGCCGAGGTCGGCGGCGGGGATGAGCATCAACGACGCGACGACCATCGCCGCGGTGTAGTTGATCATCGACTTCACGACGTCGATCAGCGGGCGCACGCTCGGCGCCATCGGAACGCCTGCGGCGCGGTAGTCGTCGGCGTGGCGGATCGCCAGCGCCCAGGTGTGCGGGGGGGTCCAGAGGAAGATGACGGCGAAGAGGATCCACGGCGCGAGGGCGAGGCCGCCGGTCACCGCCGCCCAACCGACGAGCACCGGCACGGCACCGGCAGCGCCGCCGATCACGATGTTCTGGCGGGTGCTGCGCTTCAGCCAGAGGCTGTAGACGAAGACGTAGAAGAGCGTCGCGGACAGCGCCAGGCACGCGGACAGGAGGTTCGCACCTGCCCACAGGACGCCGAACGCCACGACCTCGAGACTGATCGCGAAGATCAAGGCGTTGCGCGGTGGGATCAGGCCCGTCACCAGTGGGCGGCCCTGCGTACGCACCATCAACGCGTCGATGTCGCGGTCGATGTACATGTTGATGGCGTTGGCGCCGCCGGCTGCCAGCGTGCCGCCGATCAGCGTGACGAGCAGCAGCCCCAACGGTGGCCAGGAGTTGCCGGCGAGCACCATCGTCGGGACGGTGGTGATCAGCAGCAGCTCGATGATCCGCGGCTTGGTGAGCGCGACGTACCCACCCACCACCGTCTGAGGGGTGCGCCGCGACCCGTGTGCGACCCCGCCGGGGGCGAGACGCGAGGGGACGAGAGGGCGGGTGCCGACTGCCATAGCTCGCAGCATCGTACGGCTGCGGGGACGGGGCAACCCAACCCGCCCGGTACGAGCGGTGTGAACTCGGGGCGCCGCGGGCGAGAATGGACGCATGCCATCCCCACTCGTGAGCCCCGTCCACGTGGACGAGCCCACTCACGATGAGGATGTCAGCCGGGACCGTCCGTGGGTGGTGCTGGTGTGGAACGATCCGATCAACCTCATGAGCTACGTCACGTACGTGTTCCAGAAGCTGTTCGGCTACAGCACCGAGAAGGCCACGGCGCTGATGTTGGACGTGCACGAGAAGGGCCGCGCCGTCGTCTCGAACGGCCCGCGCGAGAAGGCGGAGATCGACGTGTTCCGCCTCCACGAGCACGGGCTCTGGGCCACGATGCAGCAAGACGACTGATGGGCCTTCGACGCAGGGGCCCGATCGAGCGGGTGCGCGGTGGCGGGTATCGCCTGAACCTCGACGCCGACGAGCGCAGCGTCCTCGCCGGGATGGTCGCCCAGCTGCGCGACGTGCTCGCCACCTCGACACCTGACGCCCCGCAACTGCGCCGCCTGTTCCCGACCGCGTACGCATCCGACCCCGAGAAGGACGCCGAGTACCAGCGCTTGATGCGCGAGGAGCTCGTCGGCTCCCGACTCGCGGCGATCGAGACCGTGCTGGGCGTGCTCGGGCCCGAGGAGTCGTCGGCCCCGCGGCTCGACGCCGAGCAGCTGGGGCAGTTCATGACCTCGCTGAACGCGCTGCGCCTCGTGCTCGGCACGATCTGCGACGTGGGCGAGGACGACGATCTGGCCGACATCACCCCGGACCACCCCCTGTTCGCCGAGTACCACGCCTACGGATATCTCAGCTATCTCGTCGACGCCGCCGTCGGCGCACTGTCGGGCGACCTCTGAGTCGGCAGCGCCCGCCCTTGACCGTGCATGGGCGCGGAGACGCTCGGAAACCGGCGGTCACCGCGCCCATGCTCGGCGAGTCCTGAGCAATCCGAACGACGCGCTGCTAGTGTTTCGGCGCTCTCAACTGGAGCCGTGTTCCTAGCCCCCATCGTCTAGCGGCCGAGGACACCACCCTTTCAAGGTGGCGGCACGGGTTCGAATCCCGTTGGGGGTGCGACGTCGATCGCGAGAGCGGCGCCGCGAACACACACATATCTGGTCCCGTGGTGAAGTCTGGAGTTCACGCCGGCCTGTCAAGCCGGAGGTCGCGGGTTCAAGTCCCGTCGGGACCGCAGCAGGGGGCCACTCGTCGTCGAAGATGGCGGGTGGCTCTTGTGCATACGGTCGAGTAGCTCAGTTGGCAGAGCACACGCCTGAAAAGCGTGGGGTCACCGGATCGACGCCGGTCTCGACCACCAGCGACCCGACTCAGGATCGGGCGACAGCGACGTCGGCGCGCAGGCGCGGCTCGATGCGATGCGGAGCGATCTCGCCGTCGTCGGTGCGAAGCTCCACGCGCACGACCTTGCCGGTGTCGCGGTCGTGCAGCGTGACGGGTCCGTCGCCGTCGTTGACGTAGGCGTCGCCCCACTCCATCAGCGACACCATCACCGGCAGCAGCGCCACACCCTTGCGGGTGAGGCGGTACTCCTTGCGGACGCGGTCGCCGGGCTCCTGATACGGGACGGCCTTGGCGACGCCGAGCTCGACGAGGCGGTTCAGGCGGTCGGTCAGCACGCTGCGCGAGATGCCGAGCTCGGTCTGCATGTCGTTGAACCGGTGCACCCCGTAGAACAGCTCGCGGATCACGAGGATCGACCAGGTGTCGCCGAGCGCCTCGACCGTCCCGACGATCGAGCAGTGGAACGGATCGAGAGGTCGCACGGCCGCCATGGGTCACACGCTAGCTGAATTCGCTTGACAGACCCAGCCCTCGTCCCGTACGGTGATAGCTGGGTTCGCCAAACAGACCGAGAAGGAGGCCCGTCATGAGATTCCATCCTCTTCATCGTGGACGCGCCCGGCAGGTTCGCTACGCGGAGGTCACCGACTGCCGCGAGGAGCTCGCACTCATCACGGAGCGGCTCACCCCGCTCGCCGCCCTCGGTGACGACGGCATGGGTGCGGAACGCACGCTCTGGCGTGCGCACCGCGCCCAATGATCAGGCGGGGATGCTGATCGTCTTGTACTCGACGTAGGCGTTGATCCCCTCAGGTCCCAGCTCGCGGCCCATGCCCGAGCTCTTGTAGCCGCCGAACGGGGCGCCGAGATCCATGCCTGAACCGCTGTTCACACCGTAGGTGCCGGTGCGGACGCGACGGGCGATGTCGAGGCCGGCCTCCACGTCGGCGCTCCACACCGAGCCGGCCAGGCCGTACTCGCTGTCGTTGGCGATCCGAACGGCATCGTCGACGTCGTCGTAGGGGATCACCGTGACGACGGGCCCGAAGATCTCCTCCTGGGCGATGCGCAGGTTGTTGCTCGGCGCGGCGAACAGCGTCGGCTGCACGAACCAGCCCCGCTCGAAGCCCTTCGGCGCACCGTTGCCGCCGACGACGACGCGGGCACCCTCCTCCTGGCCGAGCGCGATGTACTTCTCGACGCGCTCCTGCTGGCGCTCGGCGACGAGCGGGCCGATGTCGGTGGTCGGATCGGACGGGTCGCCGATCACCAGGCTGCGGGTCATCTCGGCGAGCGCGTCGACGACCTCGTCGTAGCGCTCGCGGCTGGCCAGCACGCGGGTCTGGGCCACGCACGCCTGGCCGTTGTTCATGTACGACGCGCCCTTGAGCCCGTTGGCGACGGCGGTGAGGTCGGCGTCGTCGAGCACGATCGAGGCCGACTTGCCGCCGAGCTCGAGGCTGCAGCGCTTCAGCTGCTCGCCGCAGATCGATGCGATCTTGCGGCCAGCGGCGGTCGAACCGGTGAACGCGACCTTGTCGATGCCGGGGTGGCTGACGAGGTACTCGCCGACCTCGCGACCGGCCGGCACGACGTTCAGCAGGCCGGCGGGCAGTCCTGCGGCTTCGACGATCTCGGCCAGCACGAACGCGTCGAGCGGGGTCTCCGGCGCCGGCTTGAGCACGACCGCGCAGCCAGCGAGCAGCGCGGGGGCGAGCTTGGTCATCGTCACGAACTGGGGCACGTTCCACGGCACGATCGCGGCGACGACGCCGACTGCCTCACGGCGCACGATCACCTTGCCGAAGGCGCCCTGGCGGGGCTCCTCCCACGGGTAGGTGTCGGCGTAACCGAGGAACGTGTTGAGCGTCATCCACGCGATCGGCGCCTGGGCGATCTTGGCGAACGACGTCGGCGAACCCATCTCGTCGGTGATCAGCTCGGCCATCTCGTCCATCCGGGCGGCGTAGCCGTTGAGGACGCGAGTCAGCACCTCTTTGCGCTCGGCGACGGGGGTCAGCGCCCACTCGTCGAACGCGCCGCGGGCGGCGGCGACAGCGCGGTCGACGTCGGCGTTGTGGGCCTCAGGCGTCGAGCCGATCACCTCGGTCGTGAACGGCGAGACGACCTCGATCGTGGCGCTCGACGAGGGATCCACCCAGTCGCCACCGATGTACAAACGATCCCAACTGGGCATGACACTCCTCCTGGCGTGAGAACCGCGGGGCACGATAGTGAACCCGGTCACCGATCGGCACCGCGGACGTAGCCTGCGGGGCATGGCAGCTGCTGGAGGCACCGGGCCGATCGGGCCCTACCCCACGAACGTCGGCGACGACCCGGCCGCGCGGGAGGACTACGACAAGCTGCGGCGGCGGGTGCTGTGGACGTTCCCCTCGGGCCTCTACGTGATCGGCAGCCGCGACGGCGGCCGGCGCAACGGGATGACGGCGAACTGGGTCACCCAGGTGTCGTTCGAGCCCAAGTTGGTGGGCGTCGGGATCGAGCACGGCGCGCTCACCCACGAGCTGATCACCGCAGGCGGCGTCTTCAGCGTCTGCACCGTCGCTCGCGACGACCGGGCGATCGTGCGCAAGTTCACCAAGCCCGTCGACGTCGACCTGACGGCGATGACCCTGAATGGCTTCCCGTTCCACGACGGGCTGACCGGCGCGCCGATCCTCGACCAGGCCCCGGCCTACGTCGACTGCCGCGTCGTGCAGACCATGGAGGTCGGCAACCACACGTTCTTCGTCGGCGAGGTCGCCGACGCCGCGTTCCAGGCCGACGAGGACACCGAGGTGTTGCGCATGGAGGACACCCGGATGAACTACGGCGGGTGAGCGCAGCGGCGCCGCACCTTGATTCTCGGGAGTGTTTTGGCTGCCCTGGCAGCCAAAACACTCCCGAGTTCGCAGGACGCTTCGGCCAGCTCGACCTCGTGGCCTACATTTCCCCGATGCCTGTCGTCGGTCAACGAGACCCAGCGGAGATCAAGGACACGCTCGAAGCGTGGCTGGCCGAGCAGGCCGGCGTCGAACACGTCGAGATCAGCGAGCTGGTCATCCCCCAGTCCAGCGGGTTCTCCAACGAGACGTTCCTGCTGACCGCCGAGTGGAGCGGTAGCTCCCATCGCCTGGTGCTGCGGAGCCAGCCGACCCACAACCTGCTGTTCCCGGAGATCGACCTGATCGAGCAGCAGTACCTGTCGATGAAGCTGCTGTGGGACAGCGACGTACCCGTCGCCAAGGTGCTCTGGGCGGAGCCCGACACATCCGTGCTCGGCCAACCGTTCTTCGTGATGGAGCGCCTCGACGGCCTGGTACCCGGCGACGTCCCGGTGTACACGTCGGAGGGGTTCGTGTTCGACATGACCCCCGAAGAGCGCGCCCGCTGGGCCCGCAACGCGGTCGGCGGGATGGTGAAGGTCAACCAGGTCGACTGGGAGGCGGCCGGCTTCCAGCACCTCGACAAGAAGCACCACGGCGTGCTCGGACCCGAGCAGCGCAGGAACTACTTCCGTCACTACCTCGACTGGGCGACCGGTGGCGAGCACCACGTCGTCGCCACACCGGCGTTCGACAAGCTGCTCGAGATCTGGCCCGATGACGGCGAGTTCATCGAGCTCTGCTGGGGAGACGCCCGCCCCGGCAACCAGATGTTCGACGGCACCGAGCTGATCGGTGTCTTCGACTGGGAGATGGTGTCGCTCGGCAACGCCGAGTCCGACCTCGGCTGGTGGCTGTTCCTCCAAGACTTCAGCACCGTCGGCATGGGCGCGACGCTGCTGCCCGGCATGCTCGACGAGGCGGCCACGATCGCGTTGTGGGAGGAGCTGATGGGCCGCACAGCGGTCAACGTCGACTTCTACAAGAAGCTCGCCGGCTTCCACTTCACGCTCGTGTACCTGCGCATCACCCAGGTGATGGGCGTGCCCGACGCGGCGCTGCAGTCGCCGGTGCTGATCATGACCGCCGCGATGCTCGGCCTCCCGCCGATCCCGCAGCCGGCAACCTGATCGTGGGTGCGTTCGGGTTCGCCGCCGCGACGTGGATCACCTGGCCGTCCGGCTGACGACACCGGCGCGCGCCCGGTGCAGGATCAGCCGCACCACGGCGCCGATCAGGACGACGTTGGCAGCCATCTGCACCATCACGACGATGCGCGCCTCGTCGGTCCGGGCGTGGATGTCGCCGTAGCCGACCGTCGCCAACGTGGTCACGGTGAAGTAGAGGGCGCTCGTGTTCCCGAGGTCTTCGCTGAACGCCGCCGGCTCGTTGCGCGACAGCACGAGGTAGGAGTGCGCGAACGCGACGACCACGATCGACACGCTGACCGCGAGCGCCTCCACGGCGCGCAGGAACGGGTACGCCGCGCGATCCACGGCCCGGGTCTCGATCCACACGACGACGACGATCGCCGCAGTTGCGACCAGGATCCGCACGATCGACTCGAACGTCGACGGCGTGCCGAGCGGCAACCTGTAGTACAGGACGAGCAGGAAGACGGACGCACCGAGCGTCCTGCCCACGCCGACGGCGACCACCCGGCTCGCCGCCCGCCGGTCGAGGTCGTCGAAGCGACGCGCTGCGGGCTGGGTGGGACCCGGGCGTTCCGGCTCGTCGTTCACACACGGAGCTCGTTGGAGAAGAACTCCAGAGCCGTCTTGGTCTTCGTCCGCTGTTCGCCGCGCACGTCGATGCCGCGCTCGTCCAGGTACTGGCGCAGAGCGACGGCTGTCTCGATGCCCTGCCCGGGCAGGCACTTCGTCGACAGCTCGACGATGCGCGAGCCGTCGGGGTACAGCCACATCTCGCCGACCAGCTTGCGGCCGAACGACCCGGGCGGGAGCTTCAGCTTGAGCACGAAGATCGGTCCGAGCACCGCGAGCTCGTCGAGGGTCAGCCCGTCGGGCGCGTGAGCGGAGAAGAACGCACGCTGCTCCTTCGAGAACAGCTTGCGCAACGGGCGCTCGCCGTTCACCGCCTCCTGCACGACGGTCGGTGGGACCGTCGCCTTGAACGAGCCGGAGCAGACGAACCCACCGGGCAACACGTCGACCTCGACGCCGAACGACGGCGCGTTGCGAATCTCAGGCGGCAGCTCGCTCGGCACCACGGGCCGGAGCTTGACGACCGTGTCGTGGTCACGTCCTTGCACCCGCCGAGCCCGCACCACGACGCCGGCCGCCTCGAGCTGCAGATCCGGCGTGTCGAAGAAGAACACCTGACGGATCTGGGCCTCGAGCGGGTCGGCGCCGAGCGCGCGGATCGCCGAACGGTAGGAGGTCTCCGGCACGGTGACCTTCAGCTCGATGCTGTCCGATTCGCGAACGAGCTTGGCGAGCTCAGCGAGCTCGGACGACAGGATTGATGGAGTGACCATAGGGCGGTCAGTCTCGCGCCACCCACTGTTCGGCGAAGACTGGAACCTGCCTGCACGGAGCGTCTGGTCGAGTCCGATCGTGCCACCGGGGCAGCGGTGCGCTCGATCGGTGAGTCGCTGCACCGGGCGGGCGTCGTCGCGACGCCCGATCCGCCGCTCAGGCCAGCGCCGGCCGTCTAGCGTCTGCCTGCATGAGCAACGCTTCGCCCCGACCGACCGCCTCCACCGCCTGGGTGGGCTGGATCGTCTGTGCCGCGGCGTTCATGATGCTCGCCGGTGTGCTCGGCGCCATCGAGGGGCTCGTCGCCATCTTCAACGACGACTACTACGCCGACGTCGGAGGACGCCTGGTGATCTTCAACATGACCACGTGGGGCGTCATCCACCTGGTGCTCGGCGTCGGGCTCGTCGCTGTCGGCTACGCGCTGTTGAAGGGCAGCCAGTGGGCGACGATCGCGGCTGCCGCCGTCCTCGGGCTGAACATCATCTCGACGTTCCTGTTCGCGTCGGCCTATCCGGCGTGGGCGTTCATGCTGATCGCGATCAACGGGTTCACGCTGTGGGCGATCTTGGTCCACGGCCGCGAGGTGACCGCACCGGACTGAGCGCTCACACGTCGAGCACCGCGAGGCAGTTCGCGCTCACGACGGTCGCACCTCTTCGTCCATCGGACCGAGGAGTCCTGCCGAGCGCAGCTCGGAGAGTGTCACGACCCCGGCGGCGGTGAGCGGAACCGCGAGCAGCACGCCGAGCAACCCGGCGATCGCCCCGCCGGCCGTCACCGACAGGGCGATCACGAGCGGGTGGAGACGCACGGCTCGTCCCTGGATCCAGGGTTGCAGCACGTTGCCCTCCAGAACCTGGACCCCGATCACGATCGCGAGCATCGCCATCCCCGTGGTCAGGCCGCTGTCGCCGATCGCCAGCAGCACGGCGAGCAATCCCGACAGGAACGCACCGACGAAGGGGATGTAGGCACCGAAGAACGTCAACGTGAAGATCGCCAACGGCTCGGGCACCCCGAGCAGGAGGGCGCCGAGCGAGATGAACGTCGCGTCGATCGCCGCGATCGCGGTCTGCCCGAGCACGAACCCCGACAGCGTGGCCCACACGCGCTGGCCGATCTCGTCCGTCACCGGCCGACCCGACCCGGTCCGAGCGACGATCCACGCCCACATCTCCGGTCCGTCCTTCACGAAGAAGAATCCGACGACGAAGCTGAGGATGAGCGCGCTGGCGATGCCGGCGACGGTGGGGAGCAGCTGCACGACGCCGACGAGCAGCAGGTCGAGCGTGCGGCCGATGCCGTGGCGGAGCGCATCCGACACGTTCGCGGTGGTGTCGGGTGTCAGGCCGCGGTCGGTCGCCCAGCGCTCCAGCTCCTCGCGGCCCGAATTGAGGAGCTCCGTGATCTGGGGCCATTGATCGACCACTGCATCGACCGTGAGCCAGCAGACCGCGACGACCGCGGCGACGAGCAGAGCCACCGACAGCAACGCAGCCAGCGCGTTCGGTACGCCGAGCCGGCGCAACCACCTCGCGACCGGGGTCAGGGCGCAGGCGAAGAGCAACCCGAGCACGACCGGCAGGACCACCACGCTGAGCCCGGTCAACCCCGACACGACGAGCACCAAGGCGCCGACGATCACGATCAGGCGCCACGAGATCCCGGTCACGCGATCGAACCACAGCGGTGGCACCCACCGACCTGACGGTGGCTTCATCGTCGGTACCGGCTCATCGGCGCCTCGTGGTCACAGCAGAGATGACACCCAGTCTGGACCACGCGCGAACGCTCGACGTCACCCCTCGTGGTGAGCGGCCGAGTCGTCGGGCATGCGAGGCTCGCGCCCGTGAGTGCATGTTGTGCGCCGAGCGGCCCGGAACGAGGCGCCGGCGGTCCATCCCCGATCCGCGCTGCCCGACCGGGAGCGATGTCCGACACCATCCGGTGGCTCGCTGGCGGACCGTTCGCGATGGGGTCCGCTGGACAGCAGGCCTACCCCGGCGACGGCGAAGGGCCGGTGCACCAGGTGCGACTGGCGCCGTTCGGCATCGATGCCCACGCGGTGTCCAACGACCGCTTCGAGGAGTTCGTCGCGGCGACGGGCTTCCGCACCGACGCTGAGCGGTACGGCTGGTCGTTCGTGTTCGCGGCATTCCTTCCCGACGACTTCCCGCCCACGCGCGCTGTCGCGGCAACGCCGTGGTGGCGCCAGGTCGAGGGTGCCGACTGGCGTCACCCCGACGGCCCGCAGTCGAGCCTGGACGGTCGCCGCGACCACCCGGCGGTGCACGTCTCGTGGGACGACGCGCAGGCGTTCTGCTCCTGGAGCGGCACCCGCCTGCCGACCGAGGCGGAGTGGGAGTACGCCGCCCGCGGCGGTCTCGACGGTCGCGACTTCCCCTGGGGTGACGACCTCGAGCCGGAGGACCAGCACCGGATGAACGTGTTCCAGGGAACGTTCCCCGCCAGCAACTCCGCCGCTGACGGGTTCGCCGGAACCGCCCCCGTGGACGCCTACGAGCCCAACGGGTTCGGCCTGTACAACACGACCGGCAACGTGTGGGAGTGGTGCGCCGACTGGTTCGATCCGCAGTACTACCGCGCCAGCCCGCGACGCGATCCGAAGGGCCCGCGCGCGGGCACCAGCCGAGTGATGCGCGGTGGCTCGTACCTCTGCCACGAGTCGTACTGCCGCCGTTACCGGGTGTCTGCCCGCAGCGCCAACACGCCCGACAGCTCGACCGGGAACCTCGGGTTCCGCGTCGCGGCCGACCCGTCAGGTACCTGACCCGAGCGCGTTCACCGCGTCCTCGACCGTTCGGTAGATCGGGATGCCCCGGTCCAGACCCTCGGCGGCGAACACGTCGCCGACCTGGCCGAGGTCGTGGGCGATCACGAGTCGCACGTCCCGCCGTTCGAGATCGTCAGCAAGCTCCTGCAGCATCTTCACCGCGGTCAGGTCGACGAACGGCATCGCGCTGGCGTCGAGCACGACGGCATGGATCCGTGGCGCGAAGGCGGCGGCGCGGATCGAGGTGCGCACCGCCTCGGCGTTGGCGAAGAACAGACCCGCCTCGATCCGCAGCACGGCGATCCCCGGCACGATCGTGCTGTGCGGATGGCCGTCGTGGTCGACGAATCCGACGCCGTCGCTGGCCCGTGCCAGCTCGGCGACGTGCGGCTCAGACGCCCGGTACAGGAGCAGCAGCAGCGACACCACGATCCCCAGGATCAGGCCCGGCAGCGTGTCGAACAGCAACACGCCGACCATCGCGACGAATGCGGCGACGAAGTCGGGACGCGCCGCCTTGCCGTAGATCTCGCCGAGGCGCTCGCTGTACAGGTGGTACATGGCCAGCAGGGCGCCGACGTCGACGAGCTCGACGACGGCCGCGATCACGACCGCCGCCAACGTCGCTTCCGGGAGATCCTCGAACAGACCGGTCAGGAACAGCAGGGTCACCACGGTCACGACCGCGACGACGAGCCCCGACACCTGCGACTTCGCGCCCGCCGAACCGTTCACGGCAGTCTTCGAGAGGCTGCCGTTCACCACCATGCCGCTGCTGAGCCCGGCGCCGAGGTTCGCCGCGCCGAGGCCGAGCAGCTCGCGGTTCGGGTCGATCTCGTAGTGGGCGCGCGCCGCGTAGGTCTTCGCCGCGCCGAGACCCTCGGCGAAGCCGACGAGCATCACCGCGGCGGCGGAACCGGCGATCGACAGGTAGTCGCCGGCGCCGACGCCGTCGGGGATCCCGAGCGACGGCAAGCCGCTGTCGATGTGGCCGACGATGTCGACGCCCTTGTCGGCGAGATCGAGGATCTTGACGGCTGCGACGCCCACGACGACGGCGACGAGCGAACCCGGTACCACCGGCGCCACGCGACGCAGCACCAGGACGATCGCCAGCGACACGAGGCCGACCACGAGCGTGCGGCCGTGCGTGTCGCCGAGGTGGCGCACGATGCCCCACAACTGTTCGAAGAAGTTGCCCTCGTGCTTCTCGATGCCGAGGAGCTTGGGCACCTGGCCGATCATGATCGTCAAGGCCAGGCCGATGATGAAGCCCTTCAGCACCGGCTCGGAGATGAAGTTGGCGAGGAAGCCGAGCCGCAGCAATCCGGCGAGCAAGGCGATGATGCCGGTCATGATCGCCAACGCCGTCGTGAACGCGGCGAAGTTGTCGGCGGTGGCGATCCCCGAGACGGTGGCGGCCGACAGCGCGGCGGTGGCGGACATCGGTCCGGTGACGAGGTGGTGCGAGCTGCCGAACATCGCGTAGAGCAGGAGTGCCGGGGGCGCCGCGTACAGCCCGACGACCGGCGACACGCCGGCGATCGTCGCGTAGGCGAGCGCCTCAGGAACGAGTACCGCCCACACCGTGAGACCGGCGATGACGTCACCACGAAGCCACTTGGTCTGGTAGCCGGCGAGGGATCGGAAGATCGGTAGGTGACGCCGGGTGTGTGTCGTCGACGCGGCCTCGCTCACGGTCCGAGTGTTGCACCGACCGACGCGGCCCGGCGTCACCCCGGAGCGATGATGTGCCGACCTCGTCGCTCGCGGGTGGTATGCACGGCGCATGGCACGTCCGGCGCGGATCCGACCGAGGTGAACGTCCGACCGCTCATGATCCCGCCGTCGCTGCGCGGCTACCAGCGTCGGTGGCTGTCCAAGGACGTGGTCGGTGGTCTCGCCGCCGGTGCGGTCGTCATCCCCCAGGCGATGGCGTACGCGTCGATCGCCAACCTCGCACCGGAGGTCGGCCTCTACACGTGCATGGTGCCGATGGCCGTCTACGCACTGCTCGGTGGATCCCGGGCGATCTCGGTGTCCACGACGTCGACGATCGCGGTCCTCACCGGTTCGACGCTGCTGGCGGGATCCGTCGCCGCGGGGAGCGACGATCCCGCTCGCTCGCTGGCGACGCTCACACTGCTGGTCGGCGTGATCCTGCTGGTGGCCCGGCTGCTGCGCCTCGGCATCCTCATCGACAACATCTCCGAGGCGACGCTCACGGGCATCAAGGTCGGGGTCGGCCTGACCGTGGCTGCCGGGCAGTTGCCGCACCTGCTGGGCACGCCCAGCGACCCGACCGCCGACGACTTCTTCTCCGAGATGCGCGCCGTGTTCGATCACCTCGACGAGATCAGCTGGGTCACCGTCGCGTTCTCCGCGGCGACGATCGTCGTCCTGATCGCCCTGCGTCGGTACGCACCGGCGATCCCGGGTCCGCTGGTGGCGGTGATCGGCGGGATCCTGCTCGTCGCGCTGGCGTCCCTCGACGAGCACGGGGTGGCCCTGATCGCGGAGGTGCCGAGCGGGTTGCCGACCCCCGTCGGCCCGACCGTCCACGGGCTGCGCGAGCTGGTTCCGGGCGCGTTCGCGATCGCGATCATGGTGTTCCTGGAGACGCTCGCTGTCGCCCGGGCGGTGCGGCGGCCGGACGAGCCGCCGATCGACAACGACCAGGAGATGGTCGCCAGTGGCCTGTCGTGCGCGGCCGGTGCGTTCTTCCGGGCGATGCCCTCGGCCGGTGGGTTCAGCCAGACTGCGATCAACCAGCGAGCAGGCGCCAGGACGCAGCTCAGCGAGCTCGTCACCGTCGTGCTCGCATTGGCGTGTGCGCTCTTCCTCGGCAGCGTCCTGTCCGATCTGCCGGAAGCGACGCTCGCGTGCCTGGTGGTGATCGCCGTGCTCGGCCTGATCGACCTCCGCTCCTTCGTGCAGTTCTGGAGGATCAGCCGCATCGAGTTCTGGGTGGCCACCCTCACCGCGGTCAGCGGCCTGTTCCTCGGCCTCCTGCCCGCCGTCCTGATCGGTGTCGTCCTGACCCTGTTCCTGGTGATCGTCGAGCTCGATCGGGTCGGGGTGACCGAACTACAGCCGACCGCGGACGGCGACATGGTCGCCGCCGGGCCGACCACGGCACCGGTCGAGGGCCTGCTCGCGCTGCGCTTCGACGGCCCGCTGTACACGGCGAACGTGCGGTCGGTGAACCACAAGATCCTGGACTGCGTCGACGGACGGCCCGGCACCCGGGTGCTCGTGCTCGACGCCACGGCGCTCCATCACCTCACCGTCACGCTGACCAACGAGCTCGGCGACCTGGAACGCGAGCTCAGCGCTCGGGACATCAGCCTCTGGATCTCTCGTCTCCAGCCCGATGCCCGCACCACCGCTGAGCAGCTGCCAGGGTGGGCGGAGATGACGGGGGAGGATCGGCTGTACGACAGCACGGTCGCTGCCGTGCGGGCCTACCGTGGCGAGTACCGCTGAGCCCACCTTCGCAGGGTGAGGTCCGAGACGTGGAGACCTGGTCAGATGGGCCGCATGCACGGACGAGGGACGTTGAGATGAACCTGGGCGCAGCGATCGGAGATCTGCTCCCGACAGCGATCGGTGTGGCACTGAGCCCGCTGCCGATCATCGCCGTCATCTTGATGTTGGGCACCCCCAAGGCCAAGTCGAACGGTCCGGCGTTCGCACTCGGCTGGGTGATCGGTCTCGTCGCGGTCAGCGTGATCGTGCTGCTGCTGGCCAGCGACAGCGACGACCCCGACTCCGGATCGTCGACGGCGGTCGCCGTGATCAAGTTGCTGCTCGGCGTCTTGTTCCTGGTGATGGCGCTCGGCCAGTGGAAGAAGCGTCCGCAGGCCGGTCAGGAGGCCGAGATGCCCGCGTGGATGTCGGCGATCGACGGCTTCAGTCCCGGCAAGTCGCTCGGCCTCGGGGCCGTGCTGTCGGCCGCCAACCCGAAGAACCTCGCGCTGACGCTCGCCGCGGCGTCCACGATCGCCCAGGCGGGCCTCGACGGCGGCGAGTCGGCGATCGCGGTCGCCGTGTTCGTCGTGATCGCCTCGCTGACCGTCGCCGGGCCGGTGCTGTTCTACGTCGCCGCGCCGGGCAAGGCGGCTGGGCCGCTCGACTCGATCAAGCAGTTCATGTCCGACCACAACGCGGTGATCATGATGGTCGTGCTGCTGGTGCTCGGCGCCAAGATGCTCGGCCAGGGCATCGCCGGGCTCACGGACTGACGTCGTCGTCGCTGCGCCGCGGATCCGGGTACTCCTCGGCCAGCATGCGACGCAGCGGGCCGAAGTGGCGTGGCAGCAGGCGCAGGATCGGGAGGGAGAACACGGCACCGGTGATGCTCCCCACACGCTCGTACATGGCCGCGTTGAGGGAGAGCGCGAGCATGATGCCCCGGCCCAGGATGAAGAACCAGCCGAGCGTCACGATCGTCGTGCCGATCGCACCGTACAGCTCCGATGCCTGGCTGAACTCGTGGGGCAGGTACAGCTGGCTGACGGCCTGCATGCCGACCATCGTCAGCGCGATCAACGCCGCGCCCGGGAAGAGCGAGCCGGGGTCGGGGGTAACGCGCGGCAGCGGCAGGCACAGCACGATCCAGATCGCGGTGTAGATGAGGAAGGCGGCACCGAGCGACAAGCTGGCGAGCCCGATGCCGGCGGCGTCGCGCACACGGTTGACGATCAGCGTCACGAAGCCGACAGCGGTCATCAACCCGATCAACGAACCGATCAGCCGGATCGGGACCTTGGTCTGCACGGGCATCCGCCACGCCAGACAGCTCGCCGCGACCAGCACCTTGGTGAGCGTCCGGCCGGTGAGCAGCACACCGAAGAAGCCCACGACCACCGCCGTCCACCGGCTGGCGTTCGGCTGCTGCAGCGCTGAGTCGAGCTGGCTGCCGATCACACCGGACAGCTGCACCGTGTCCTGGACGTCGGACGTGCTGAACCACGACCTGACGAAGCCGAGCAGCCCGACCGCCAGCACGAGCAGCGGCATGAAGAACAGGAACAGGCGGAGCGCGAGCGCGCTGCCGATGACCGAACCGGCCGACGCGCGATCGCGCTCGTAGAGGTCGAGACCGATGTCGGGGAGTGGTCGTCCACGCATCCGCTCCAGGACGTCCTCGCCGAACCGGGTGACCGCGCCGACGCGCTGTTGCATCCAGCCGATCGCGACCTGCTGCCCGGCGAGCTCGGTTGCGTTCTCCGCGGAGCGGTCGTCGGGTTCGTCCTCCGGCACACCTGCACTCTTGCGCGCGGACGCAGCCCTGCGCGTCACCGACCTGGCTGAACGGCGTTGCTAGACCTCGGCGCGCAGCGCCTTGGACCCGATCGCCGGCTCGATGAAGGCGGAGAAGTCGGGGCCGCGGCGCAGGGTGTGGCCGCCGTCGACGCCGATCTCCTGACCGGTGATCCAGCGCGACTCGTCGGAGAGGAGGAACCACACGAGGTTGGCGACGTCCTCCGGCTGGCCGACGTCGTTCAACGGCGTGTTCTCGATGTAGCTGTCGTACACCGGCGAGTCGCGGGGGATGCCCTCCATGATCTCGGTGGCGATGAAGCCCGGGCGCACGGTGTTGAACCGCACGCCCACCGGTCCGTACTCGTCGGCGGCGTTCTGCATCATCGCCTCGATGCCGGCCTTGCTGACCGTGTACGCCCCGAACCACAGGTGCGTGCGGTGCCCGGCGAGCGACGACATGCCGACGAACGAGCCGCGCGACTTCACGAGGTGGGGCACCGAGTGCTTGACGCTGAGCATCGTGCCGAGCACGTTGAGGTGCAGCACGCGCAGGAACTCGTCGGTGTCCTGGAGGTGGTACGGACCCATCCCCCCGCCCCCGCCGGCGTTGGCCACGAAGCCGTCCAGCGCGCCGTAGGCCTCGACGTGGGCGGCGACGAGCCCGACGACGTCGTCCTCATCGGTCACGTCGGCGACGACCGCTTGGACCTCGCCGTCGATCGACCGGGCGATGTCGAGCAGCTTGGACTCGGTGCGGCCGGCGATGGTGACGGACGCGCCGTCGGCGGCGAGGCGGCGGGCGCAGGCCGCGCCGATGCCGGTGCCCCCACCGGTGACGATGACGCTCCTGCCCTCGAGGGTCGTGGTCATGTGGTGAACCTTCCTTGGTCAGTGGAACTGGAGGTCGAGGTGGGCTTCGCGCAGACCGAAGACGAATGCGTTCGGCATCTCGACCGGCGTCGTGCCCGGCGTGATCGACACGGACTGCACGCGGCGGACGAACTCCTCGAAGAACACGCGGATCTCCATCCGAGCGAGCGCTGCGCCGAGGCAGAAGTGGGTGCCGAAGCCGAACGCGATGTGGTTGTTCGGCTGGCGGGACACGTCGAAGCGCTCCGGGTCGTCGAAGTGTGCGGGGTCGCGGTTGGCGGAGCCGTACATCAGCACGACCTGGTTGCCGGTCGGGATCGTGACACCGGACAGCTCGTAGTCCTGCCTCGCCACCCGGCACATGTTGTGGATCGGGGTGACGTAGCGGATGAACTCCTCGGTCGCGATCGTGATGTCGGCACCGTCGCGGAGGCGCTGCCACTGGTCGGGGTGGGCCACCAGGTCGAGCAGCGTGCGGGCGATCACCGTGCGCGTCGTCTCCGCACCGCCGTCGAGCAGCAGCAGGCAGTCGGCGATGACCTGGTCCACGCCGAGCGGTTCACCATCGATCTGGGCCGTCGTCCACAGCGTCATCACATCGTCCATCGGGCAGCCGCGCTTCTCGTCGTAGAGGTCGCTGGCGGCCTGGGCGAACTCCATCGCCGCGAGCACGCCGTCCTCGTCGAAGTAGCGCGGGCCGCCGCCGAGGGCGATCGTGCGCTCCGACCACGCCTGGAGATCGGGCCAGCGCTCCTCGCCGAAGCCGAGCAGCTTGCCGATCATCATCGCCGGCAGCGGTGCAGCGAGGTCGCCGATCACCTCTGCGGCGCCACCCTTGGCCTCGACCGCGTCCAGCAGCGCGCCCACCTTGGCGCGCACGTCGTCCTCCCAGCCGAGCACGGCGCGCGGCGTGAAGCGGCGGGCCACGAGGTTGCGGCGCTTGGCGTGGGCCGGGTCGTCGAGGCCGATGATCGCCCCGTCGGCGGGGATGTTCGGCCGGTAGCCGCCCTTGGCCTGGTCGGAGTTGACGAACACGTCCTTGCGCCGCTCGATCTCGACGATGTCGTCGTAGCGGGAGATGCCCCACAGCTCGTTGATCGGATCCCAGTGCACCGGTGAGTGCTCGCGCATCCAGGCGTAGGTGTCGTACGGACCGTCGGCGTAGAGGGCGCCGTCCAGCAGGTCGATCGTGCGCTGCTCGGTGGTCATGCCCGTGTCCTTCTCGTCGATCCACGCAGACGCGAGCGGTCCGCGGTGGGCGAAGCTACCGCGGACCCGCGGACGGCGGCAGGTCGAGGCCCCTAGGGTGCGGCGATGGAGTTCAACGACGTCGTCCGCAAGCGGCGCATGGTGCACGTGTTCGAGCACCGACGGGTCGATCGCGAGCTCGTCGACCGCCTGCTCGACATCGCCCGCCGGGCCCCGTCGGCGGGGTTCTCGCAGGGATACGACTTCCTGGTGCTGGACGAGCCGGCAAGCCTCGCTCGGTTCTGGGAGCTGACGGAGGACCCGGCGTTTCCTCGCGAGCCCGGCGAGGTCGACGACGGTCCACCGGTGATCGTGCTCGCCTACTCCGACGCGTCCCGGTACGTCGAGCGGTACTCCCGGCCCGACAAGATCGCGTTCGGCCTCGATCGTGCCGAAGCGTGGCCGGTGCCGTTCTGGGACACCGACACGGCGATGGCCTGCCAGAACCTGCTGCTCGCCGCCGTCGACGCCGGGCTGGGGAGCTGGTTCTTCGGGGTCAACCACGGTCGAGACGCACTCGCTCAGGAGTTCGGGGTCCCGGAGGGTCGGGAGATGATCGGGATCGTCGGCCTCGGCTACGAGGGCGTGGACGAGCGGCCGCGGGGGTCTGCGTACTCGTTGCAGCGGCGACCGTTCGAGGAGCAGGTGCACCGCAACGGCTGGTGAGCTCAGAGCCGGGCCAGCAGTTCGCGCACCGCGGTCGCGAACAGGTCCGGCGCCTCGATCATCGGATAGTGACCGACGCCTTCGAGGACGACGAGCGGCGCGTCCAGACGAACGCCGACGAACCGGTGCGCCATGGCCACGACCGCGACCGGGTCGAGCTCGCCCCACACCACCCCGACCGGCGACGGATGGGTCTCGATCGCCCCGGTGAACCGTCGCTCGTCGACGCGGCGGTCCTCGATGTAGCGGATCGTGCGCGGCAGCAGGCCCAGACCGCCGTCGCGGGCAGCGAGCCGGGCCAGCTCGCGGATCTCGACGTCGTCGACCGGTGAGCCCGGGGCGAACGTCGCCGTGACCCCGCGAGCGAACGCCGCGCCGCCGTCGGCACCGATCGCGTCGTTGGGCTCGTCGGGCAGCGACAGCAGCAGCTGCTGGCCGTCGGTGAGGTGAGCCATGTCGAGGTAGATCGACCCGTTCGTGAGGACCCGCCGGCCGACCGAGAAGCCCAGGCGCCCGTCGAGGTCGCGGGCCAGCAGCTCGCCGCCCACCGAGTCGCCCATGTCGTGGGTCAGGAGGTCGAGGTGGGTGATCGCGAAGTGCTCGACCACGGCCTCGACCGCGTCGGCAGCGCCGCGCAACCCGTAGCGCCGATCCGGCTTGCCGGACAGGCCGAAGCCCGGCACGTCGACGACGATCACGTCGCGCGCGGCGCCGAGTGCGGGGATCACCCGGTGCCAGTCGTAGGAGCACGTCGGGAAGCCGTGCAGCATCAGGAGTGGGGGTTCGTCGCTCGCCTGCTCGGCGCGGAGCTGCGCGCACCAGACCCGGTCGCCGGCGACGTCGACGAGGTGGCCCGCGTCCTCCCACTCCTCGATCCCCATCGGGGCAGTCTCGCATGTGGCGCGCCTGCCGCTATCGTGCGCGCGATCGTCGATCCTGCCCCCGTCGACGGTGCCACGCGGGCTCACCGCTCGCACAGGGGTGTTGCGTGGCCGGCTCGACGAGGAAGGGTCACGAGGTGACGGATGCGCTGAGGGAGACGGTCGACCGTGGCCTCGTCAGCGCCGTCGTGGCTCCGTTCATCCGCGGCGACGACCTCCAGTCCGCCCTCGACTCCTGCGTGCACGAGATCGCGGTCCGCATCGGCGGCGACCTCGCCGGGGTGTGGCTGCTGGACGACGGCGAGGAGACGCTGGGGCTGCGCGCACGCGCCGGAGCGATCCTCGACGTCGGCGAGCACCACCTGCTCGTGCCGGTGGGCCACTACAAGATCGGGATGATCGCCACCGAGCGATCGCCACACCTCACCAACGACGTGCTGCACGACCCACGCATCAGCGACGTTGTATGGGCCAGGCGCGAGGACGTGGTCGCGTTCGCCGGCTACCCGCTCACGATCGGCGACCGGCTGATCGGCGTGCTGGCGATGTTCTCGCGATCACCGCTCGACCAGCGCGCGCTCGACGCGCTCGAGTCCGTCGCCGATCTCGTCGCGCTCGGCATCGACCGCACGCGCAAGGAGGTCGAACTGGCGGTCGAGCGCCAGATGGTGGAAGCGCTCTACGAGATCGGCACGGCGATCTCCGCCGAGCTCGAACTGGACCGCATCGTGCAGCTGGTCACCCATTCGGCGACCGCGCTGACCGGCGCCGAGTTCGGTGCGTTCTTCTACAACGTCGTGAGCGAGGCCGGGGAGTCCTACACGATGTACGCGCTCTCCGGCGTCGATCCGGAGTTGTTCGCCGGGTTCCCGCTGCCGCGGAACACGCCGATCTTCCACCCCACCTACAGCGGCGGTCCGCCGGTGCGCTCCGACGACATCACCGTCCATCCCGACTACGGCCAGCGCGGCCCGTACCACGGCATGCCCGAGGGCCACCTTCCCGTGCGGAGCTACCTCGCGGTGGCGGTGACAGCTCGCAGCGGTGAGCCGATCGGCGGTCTGTTCTTCGGGCACGCCGGGCGCGGGCGGTTCGACGCTCGGCACGAGCGAGCGGTGGTGGCGATCGCCCAGCAGGCGGCGGTGGCGTTCGAGCACGCCGCGCTGTACTCCAGCGCCGAGGAGATCGCGCTCACGCTGCAGCAGAGCCTGCTGCCGCAGTCGCTCCCGACGATCGCCGGGGCGACGCTCGCCGCGCGGTACTCGGCGTCGGGTCGACACGCCGAGGTCGGTGGCGACTGGTACGACGTCGACCTCCTCCCCGACGGTGTCGTGCTGCTCACGGTCGGCGACGTCGCCGGACACGACATCACCGCCGCCGCCCGGATGGGGCAGCTCCGGAGCGCGCTGCGCGCCTACAGCTTCGAGACCACGCAGCCGGCACAGTCGATCCAACGCCTCGACCAGTTCATGACCGCCGCCGATCTGCGGTCGATGGCCACACTGCTGCACGCACGGTTCGACCCGTCGACGCGAACGATGACGATGTGCCGAGCCGGTCACCTCCCGCCGCTCTCGATCCATCCCGACCTGACCGTGGAGTTCCTCAGCGTGCCGGTCAACCCACCGGTGGGCTGCGGGCTGCTCGTCTCGAACGAACCCGTGAGCCGCACGGTCGTGCTCGAGCCGGGCTCGGCGATCGTGCTCTACACCGATGGGCTGATCGAACGGCGCGGCGAGACGCTCGATGACGGCCTCGTCCGCTTGCGCGACACCGTGTCCGCGGTGGCCGGCGCGGATCCGGACGCGATCTGCGACCACCTGCTCGAGGTGCTCGGTCAGGATCTCAGCGACGATGTCGCGCTCCTGGTGCTGCGCGTCGGCGACGACGCGTGATGAACTGCGGCGGATGACCGCAACGGCGACCTTCGAGGCCACGAGCAGGACCGTCCGCGTCGACAGCGGCGACCTGCACTACCACGAGGCCGGCGACGGCCCCCCGCTCGTGCTGCTGCACGGGTCCGGGCCCGGCGTGAGCGCCTGGGCGAACTTCCGCGGCAACCTCGCCGTGTTCGCCGAACGCTTCCACACGTACGCGCTCGACCTGCCGGGCTTCGGCGTCAGCCACGGGGTGGACTCCAGCCCGATCTTCGTCGCGCCCGGCGCAGTGCTCGCGTTCATGGACGCGCTGGGGATCGAGCGGGCGTCGATCCTTGGCAACTCGCTGGGCGGCGGTGTGGCGGCCCGGCTGGCGGCGACGCACCCAGACCGTGTCGAACGGCTGGTGACGATGGGCGGTGTGGGCATCTCGCTGCTGACGCCGACGCCGGCGGAGGGCATCAAGCTGCTCGTCGAGTTCGTCGAGGACCCGACCCGCGACCGGCTCGTCACCTGGATGGAGTCGATGGTGTGCGACACGTCGATCCTCACCGACGAGTTCGTGGAGCTGCGCTGGGCGACCGCGTCCGATCCGGGCGCGCTCGCGGCGATCCGCACGATGTACAACCGGCCGATGCTCGGAGCGCTGAAGACCGTGCTGCTCGGGTCGACCGCGTCGTTCGACCACCTGCCCAAGATCACCGCGCCGACGTTGATCACGTGGGGACGTGACGACCGGGTCACTCCGCTCGACGGCGCGCTGCTGCCGATGCGGCTGATCCCCAAGTGTGAGCTCCATGTCTTCTACGACTGCGGCCACTGGGCCATGATCGAGCGCAAGGACGAGTTCGAGTCGGTGGTCCTGGAGTTCTTGACCCGCTGACCGACGAGACTTCGACGAGGGGGCCGGAGTGAGTGAACGAAGTGAACGCGAGATCTCGCACCCGGTGCTGGACCGGGTGCGAGAGTTGGCACCGAAGCTGCGCGAGCGCGGGCCGCTGCACGACGAGCTGCGCCGGCTGCCGGACGAGACGGTTGCCGACCTGCGCGACAGCGGGGTGATGCGGCTCGTGCAGCCCGCTCGGTACGGCGGCTTCGAGGCCGACCCCCGCGTCTTCTACGAGTGCGTGCTCGCGATCGCCGCGGCCGACGGGTCGGCCGGCTGGATCGCCGGGGTCGTCGGCATCCACCCGTGGCAGATCGCCCTCTGCGACGACCGGCTCCAGCAGGAGGTCTGGGGAACAGATCCCGACACATGGGTGTCGTCGACGTACATGCCCGGCGGGCTGGTGACGCCGGTCGAGGGCGGCTACCGGCTGAGCGGCCGGTGGAACTACTCGTCGGGCAGCGACCACTGCTCATGGGTGATCCTCGGCACCGTCGCCCAGGACGCGAACGGCGACTACGGCATGGGGCCGCAGGTGGTGCTGCCGCGGTCGGACTACACGGTCGAGGACACGTGGCACACGATGGGGCTGCGCGGCACGGGCAGCAACGACATCGTCGTCGACGACGCGTTCGTGCCGGACCACCGCGCCGTGTCGTTCCCCACGCTGAGCGACGGCACGGCGCCGGGTCGGTCGGTCAGCCCCGGCCCGCTGTACGGCCTGGCCTTCGGCGCGCTGTTCGCCAACGTCATCACGGCCCCGATCATCGGGATGGCCGAAGGTGTGGTGGCCGAGTCGCTCGAGTTCTACCGCACCCGTCAGAGCGCGGCGTTCGGCAAGGCGCTGGAGAAGGATCCGTACACGATCGCGGCCATCGGCGACGCGGCTCGCGAGGTCGACGCCTGCCGGCTGCTGCTGATGCGCGACATCGGCGACCTGTACGAGACCGCGCAGCGCGGTGAGCGGGTGTCGATGGACCAGCGACTGCGGGTGCGACGTGACCAGGTCACGAACGCGAAGCGGGCGCTGGCGGCGATCGACGACCTGTTCGATCGCGCGGGAGCACGGGCGATCGCCACCACCAACCCGATGCAGCGGCTGTTCCGGGACGCGCACGCGGCACGCCACCACAGCGCGCTCACCCCGCTCGAACCCTCGCTGTTCGGCTACGTCCACAACGAGATGGGCCTCGGCCCGACGGGAGATCCACTCGCATGAGCGACTCCACCGCACTCGTGCACTCGTTGGGCACGCTCCGGTTGGTCAGCCCGAACGTCGACGCGTGGCGCACCTACGGCAGCGACGTGCTCGGGCTGATGCCGGTCGACATCGACGGTGCGCTCGGGTTCCGCTGGGACCACTACCCCTACCGCCTGATCGTCGAGCAGGGCGACACGCCCGACGTCGCCGCGGTCTCCTTCGAGGTAGGCGACGAGATGGCGTTGGCCCGGATCGTCGAGGCGCTGACCAGGTCCGGCATCGAGGTGCGGGTCGGTTCCACAGCGGACGCGGCCACGCGCCGGGTCACCGAGGTGGTGATGTTCACCGACCCCGACGGCCTGCCGGTCGAGGTGTTCTACGGGCCGGTGTTGAGCCACGAGCGTCTCGTCACACCGCTGGTGTCAGGCTTCGTCACCGGTGCGCTCGGGATGGGTCACGTCGTGCTCAACAGCGACGACGCCGACTCGGCGATCGCGTTCTACCGCGATGTGCTCGGCTTCCACCGACGCAACACCTGGTACCTCGGCCCGATGTCGATGCACTTCCTCGGCTGCAACCCGCGCCACCACACCCTCGCCTACGGGCAGGGCCTCGGCATGCCGGGCAAGCTGATCCACTTCATGGTCGAGGCGGCGACGATCGACGACGTCGGCTACGCCCAGGACCGCTGCCAGGACGCTGGCGTGCCGATCGTGATGGGGCTCGGCCGCCACACCAACGACCACATGATCTCGTTCTACTCCGCCACGCCGGACGCCACGATGGTCGAGTTCGGGTGGGGCGGCCTCCACGTGCCCGACCCCGAGTCGGAGACCACCTACCAGATCACCAAGCCCAGCTTCTGGGGCCACCGTCCCATCCGCTGAGGTGCCCGGCCGCGTCCTCGTCCTGAACGGTGCGTCGAGCACCGGCAAGTCGTCGATCGTCCGGGCGTTCTGCGATCGCCGCGCTGCCGGCGCTGAGCTCTGGTTCCATGCCGGTGTCGACGACGTCCTCGCCAAGGTGTCACACCCGTGGATCGACGTCGGATGGCCCGCGGGCCCAGGGCCGTACGCCGCCGACGGCATGCGGATCGTCGACACCGCCGATGGGCCGAGCGTGCGC
>CAZMGD010000014.1:30436-53919 GCA_964565705.1 uncultured Ilumatobacteraceae bacterium
CGTGCGCTGGGTGGCGGTGCGCTGCGACCCGGCCGAGATGGCCCGGCGGGAGCGAGCCCGAGGCGACCGCCCGATCGGTCTCGCCGCGGCGCAAGCGACGACCGTACACCGAGGCATCGCCTACGACGTCGAGCTCGACACCACCGACCTGGATCCCGACGCCGCGGCAGCGATGCTCGAAGCCCTGATGGCCGATTGACCCGGAGGGCGGGGAAGCATGGGCGCGCGACGCGCGCTCCGACATGCCCACCGCGCCCAAACAACCCCCGGGCCGCATGGGCGCGCAAACACCCGGAGCCCGGCACTCGCCGCGTCCAAGGGGCCGGGCGGATCGCCGTCGGCCCGTCCGCCGGGTGACACCGTTCACTACGGTGATCGCGGTGGCGCACGCGATCGACCTCCTGCCCGACGCACCGACCTGGTTCCGCGACGCACTCGGGGTGCCGTTCGACGATGTGTTCGTCGAGGTCGACGGGGCGGCGATCCACGCCATCGCTTGGGGTGAGCCCGGCCGGCGAGGTCTCGTCTTCGTGCACGGCGGCGGAGCGCACGCCCACTGGTGGACGCACGTGGCCGCCACGTTCGCCGACGAGTTCCGGGTGATCGCCGTCGACCTCTCCGGGCACGGGGACAGCGCTCACCGCGACGACTACATGCTCGACCAATGGACCCGCGAGGTGCTGACCGCAGCCGATCATGCCGGCATCGCCGGTCCGCCGGTCGTCATCGGCCACAGCATGGGCGGGTTCGTCACCATCGCCACGGCAGCGCTCCATCCGCAGCGCGTGGCCGGCGCGATCGTGTGCGATTCGCCGGTGACCGCACCCGACCACGAGATCCGCGCTCACGGCCGGCGCGACGCGTTCGGGCAGTTGCGCACCTACCCGGCGGTCGACGACGCGCTCGCCCGCTTCCGAACCGTGCCGGAGCAGGACGACAACCTCGACTTCGTCATCGACCACGTCGCCCGTCGGTCACTGCATCAGGTCGACGGCGGTTGGCAGTGGAAGTTCGACCCGCACATCTTCGAGTCCTTCGGTGGAGAGATGCGCGGCGTGGCCACGCCGCTGCTCTCCCAGGTTCGCTGCCGGCTCGCGCTGCTGCGGTCGGAGTTCGGCCTCGTCACGCGCGACATCGGTGTCGAGATGTACGAGGCGCTCGGCCGGGTGGCGCCGGTGATCGAGCTGCCCCAGACCGGTCACCATCCGATGCTCGATCAGCCGCTGATCCTGCTCGCCGCGCTCCGCACGCTGCTGGCCGACTGGGAGCACAGCGACCCGCACCGCCGCGACGCGCTCCTCGCCGGCTGACGTCGACGGGGGTCGCCCGCGGGGGTGTCCTGATCAGGACCAGGTCTTGCCTTGGGCGGCCTGAGGGCCGTCCTTCACCCGGCCGAGCGCCTTCTTGAACAGGAACAGCGGCAGGATCAGCGACGCCGCCACCGACACGACCCAGATGATGAGCGTCGCCAGGATCCACGTCGTGGCCCCGCTGATGCTCAGCCCGTCGCTCAGCAGATCGGTGATGATCAGCGCGACGAGCGTGCTGACGAGAGCGGTGCCCCCGCGCAGCGCCTCCACGTAGCGGAGCGCCATCTTCAGCACGAGCGGCTGGAGGATGATGTAGGCGAGCGTGAAGATGCCGACCGCTATGAGGAACGCCGCTCCGTTCAACGCCATGTCGTCGAGCAGCCACGCGGCGACGACCAGACCCAGAGCGTTGCCGATCAGTGCCAGCGCGGTGACCGCCAGGAAACGTACCATCGTTCGCACCCCATTCTCGTGAGCAGGGACCCCTGCTCCTGGTGATCGTAGGCGCTGCCGAGTGGTCGATCGGTCACCCTGAGCACCGGACGCATGCGTGGTCCTCCTACCTGGACCCTCACATCGCGGTGCGAACGCCGCGGAAGAACGTCCGCACGTCGTCGACGAAGAGCGCTGGCACCTCCATCGCCGCGAAGTGCCCGCCGCGAGACGGGTGCGTCCAGTGCACGACGCGGTAGCGCGCCTCCACCCACGCCCGAGGCACCTTGGTGACCTCGGCGGGGAAGTTGGCGATGCCGGTCGGCACGTCGACGAACGCCGCCGGCGACCCTGCCGCGCCGGCCCGGCGCGACTCGTAGTACAGGCGGCACGACGAGGTCGCGCTGACCGTGGCCCAGTAGGCGGTGATGTTGGTCAGCAGCTGATCCTTGGTGAACGAGCGCTCCACGTCGCCCCCGCAGTCGCTCCAGTCGCGGAACTTCTCGACCAGCCAGGCGGCGAGCGCGGCCGGTGAGTCGTCGAGGCCGACGCCGACCGTGTGCGGCTTCGTCGCCTGGATCTCCTGGTAGCCGGCGCCCGTGCGCCGCCAGGCGCGCGCCGCGTCGAGCTGGCGCTGGTCGTCCTCGGTCAGCTTCGGCTGCTCTCCCTGGGGCGGTCGGGCGACGACGAAGTTGAGGTGGAGGCCGATCACGCGATCGGGCGCGAGGTCGGCGACGTTCGAGGTGACCAGGTAGCCCCAGTCGCCGCCCTGGGCGCCGTAGCGCTGGTAGCCGAGGGCGTCCATGATCTCGACGAACGCCTGGGCGATGCGGCGCGGATGCCATCCCGCGGCGACGGTCGGGCCCGAGAAGGGGTATCCCGGCAGTGACGGCGCCACGACGTGGAACGCGTCAGCGGGATCGCCCCCGTGAGCGCGCGGATCGGTCAGCGGACCGAGCACGTCGAGGAACTCGATGATCGATCCGGGCCAGCCGTGGACGAGCAGCAGCGGGGTTGCGTCGGGTTCGGGTGACCGGGCGTGGATCAGGTGGATCGGCTGGCCGTCGACGGATGTGGCCACCTGATCGAAGCGGTTGATCCTCGCCTCCTGTGCCCGCCAGTCGAAGTCGTCGAGCCAGTACGCGACCAGATCGTGCAGGTACGCAGGATCGGTGCCGGCATCCCAGTCCGGATCGGCGATCGAGGGGTGGAAGCGGGTGCGGCGGAGTCGGTCGTGCAGGTCCGCCAGGACGTCGTCGCCGACGTGCACCTCGGCGGGCTCGAAGCTCAGCACGAGCCGACCGTAGCCAGCGCGCGGATCGCTACTGGACGTGTGCTGCGGCGTGGGTCCGCTCGACGTGCGCGCGGGCGTGGGCCATCGCCTCGTCGAGGCGGTCGAACACGTGGCGCTCGTCGGCGAGGCGGTCGAGCACGCCGACGGCGCGCATCGTGCGCAGGTGCTCCGGGCGGGGACGTTTGATGAGCACTGTGATGTGGCGCGACTCGAGTTCGGCAACGATCTCGCCGAGCGCCTGGGCGCCCGTGGCGTCGAGCACCTGGAGGTCGGGCAAGCGCAGCACGACGACGTCGACATCGGTCACGGCGGTCAGCTCGGTGAGGAAGCGTTGGGCCGCACCGAAGAACAAGGCGCCGTCGAGGCGATACACGAGGATGTGCTGTTGCAGCAGGCGTTGCTCGTCGTCCGGGTCGATCGAGTCCTCGACGATCTCGGGTGCGGCCGACGCAGCGCGGGCCACGGCGCGCAGGGCCAGGAGCGCGGCCATGGCGATCCCGATCTCGACCGCGACGATCAGGTCGAACGCGACGGTGACCGCCGCGGTGACCACCAGCACCACGGCGTCGCTGCGCGTGGCGCGCACGACGGCGCGGACGTTGTGCGGCTCCACCATCCGCACCGCGGTGACCATCAGGACACCGGAGAGCGCGGCGAGCGGGATCTCGGCGACGAGCGATCCACCGAGGAACACGACCGCCACGAGCACGATCGAGTGTGTGATCGCCGACACGCGGGTGCGCGCCCCGCCCCGCACGTTCACCGCCGTCCGGGCGATCGCGCCGGTGGCCGGCATGCCACCGAACAGCGGAGCCGCGATGTTCGCCAGCCCCTGCCCGAACAGCTCGCGGTCCGGGTCGTGGCGAGGGGTGTCGGCCATCCCGTCGGCGACCTTCGCCGACAAGAGGCTCTCGATCGCGGCGAGGAGCGCGACCGCGAGGGCAGGTCCGAACAGCGCGCGGACGCTGGTGACGCTCGCGTCGGGCAGCGACGGTGCCGGCAGCGAGTCCGGAAGGGCACCGATCAGCGCGATGCCGGCATGGGTGATGTGCACGACGACCGTGGCGACGACGACGGCGATCAGCGACGCGGGCAACGAGCGGCGCACCCGGGGCAGCGCGATCATCACGGCCGCGACGAGAGCGACGACGGCGAGCGCTTGCCACGAACCGTCGCCAGCGAACGCGGCACGCAGCGCGCGCCATGCGACCGCGGCAGTGTTCTCACCCTCCGGTTTGGGCACCCCGAGCGCTGCGGGCACCTGCTGGAGGAAGATGATCGCGGCGATGCCAACGGTGAAGCCCTCGATCACCGGCCAGGGGATGTACGCCAGCAGGCGGCCGACCCGAGCGAATGCGGCGATCACGATGATCACCCCGGCGATCACGCCGAGGAGGGCGACCGCGCTCGCGCCGTACTTCGCCACGACCGGCACGAGCACCACGGTCATCGCCCCGGTCGGTCCCGACACCTGCACGTTCGATCCGCCGAAGACGGCCGCGACCAGTCCTGCGACGATCGCCGTGATGAGCCCTGCCTGGGCCCCGAGCCCGGTCGTGATCCCGAACGCCAACGCCAGCGGCAGGGCCACTACCCCCACCGTCAGCCCGGCGACGAGGTCCGCACGCCATGACGAGCGCAACCCGGCGTAGTCCGCGCGCCGCGGCAGCATTCCCTTGACCGACGACGCGACGGCGCTCACCGTCGACCTGAACGGGTCAGTCCGGCGAGCAGGTCGCGCGTCTCCTCCAGGGAGCAGAGCAACAGGCGTTTCGCCACGTCGAGCAGTTCACTGACCAAGGGATCGCGCAGTGCATAGAACACGTTCGAACGCACCCGGCGCGTGTTGACCAGACCGGCCCGTCGGAGCACGCCGAGCTGCTGCGACAGGTGTGACATCTCGATCCCGACGAGCGGTTGGAGCTCACCGACGGACCGTTCGCCGATGGCCAGCACCTCGAGCACGCGGATGCGAGCGGGGTGGGCGAGCGCCTTGAACAGCTCCGCCTTCACCTCCGACAGGGGAACCGACGATCCGGAACGCTCTTCCCACTGCTTCGGCACATGATGAATCTATCAAGTCATCAAGGCCTCTGCATCGTCAGGGTGAACGTCGCGTCAGTTGCTGTGGCCGTGCCAAGCTGTGGCGGACAGCAATCAGGACAACCAGGCGGAAGCGGTGGCCGTGAAGGCATTCATCAACGAGTTCAAAGAGTTCATCAACAAGGGAAACCTCCTCGGTATCGCGATCGGCTTCGTCATGGGCGTCGCGGTGACCGCCGTGGTGAACGCGCTCGTCGAGAACGTGATCATGCCGATCGTCGCGATCCCGTTCGGCAAGCCCAACTTCGATGACGCCCTGATCCTCGAGATCAACGACTCACAGATCAAGTTCGGTGCCTTCCTGACAGCGGTCGTGAGCTTCCTCGCGATCGGGTTCACGGTGTTCCTGATCCTCAAGGCGTACAACAGGGCGACCGGCGTCGATCCGAATGCTCCCGCTCCGCCGAGCGAGGCCGACTTGCTCGGCGGGATCCTCGAGGAGATGCGCGGCATGCGCGCCGACATCGCTTCCGACGGCGGGCGCCGCGACTCCGGTCCGCCGACAAGCTGACGTGCCCACCCGCAACCTGTACCTCTACGAGGTCGTCGACATCGTCGGCCAGGGCCAGTACGACTACATGGAGCACCTCTGGAAGGATCCGGTGCTGCGGATGCCGGAGATGTTCGGGCTCCAGGGTGCGTTCTACGTCTGCGCCGCTGGCGGGGGGCGCTGGCCCCAGGTCATCAACATCTGGGACATCGGCTCCCTCGGCTGGAAGGGCTGGGCCTCGAACGTCGACCGCATGAACCTCAAGCGCCGCAAGGCGTTCTACGGCGACTGGTGGGACGAGGCCGCGAAGTGGCGCAGCGGCGGGTTCGACCGGCTGTGTGCCGGCGTGCCCGGCAGCCCGAGCACCGAAGAGATCAAGGCCGCGGGCATCAAGGGCACACTGTTCGTCAACGAGATCCTCACCGTGCGCCCGGGCAGCGCGCTGGAGTTCCTCGCCGCGGTCGCCGAGCAGCGCACGCCGCTGCTGGCCGACTACGGCCATCGCCCGACCGGGCTCTACGAGGTCACCTCGAACCAGCACGAGGTGGTGATGGTGTGGGCCACCGACATCCCGTCGAACGTGCGCTGGCACCAGAACCGGGACACCACGAGGGGCCTCTGCGACGAAGGCGACGCCGACGACCGCATCGTCGAGTGGGAGCGGATCTCCGCCCAGTACGTCATCGGCGGCGACACCCACATCATGACGCCCCTGCCGCGCACGGTGTACGGGCCCGACGAGTGGGAGGACGCCAGCCTCGACGACTGGCTCGAGGCCACCGGCAACGCCTGACGGGTGGCAGTGTCGGAGGGTGCCACCCGCGCTGACCGCTCCCCGACTCCCTGATGACCTGACGCCGGTCGAGGTGACCTCGATCGAGGATGACGACGTCTTCGAGGAGGCGGAGCTGCGCGGTGACCTGTCGGGCGCCCAGGCCCGATCCGTCAGCATCGAGCGGTCGCGGCTCGTCGGGGTGCGGCTCACCGGTGCCGACCTCCCCCGGCTCCGGCTGATCGACTGCGAGCTCGACGGGTGCGACCTGTCGGGCGCGTTCTTGGAGAAGGGTGGCTGGAACCGCGTCGCGCTGCGCGACTGCCGCTTGTCGGGCACGGTGCTGACCGGCGCGAACCTGCGCCACGTCCGCTGGACCGGGTGCCGAGCGGACGCCCTGGTCCTCCGGTTCGCCACCGTCGAGCAGCTGTTGATCGAGGACTGCGCGATGACGGGCTCCGATCTGGCCTCGACGTCGTTCACCGGCGCGCGGATCCTCGGCACGGATCTGTCGTCGGCCGACGTCTCCCAGGCCGACCTCGCCGGCACCGACCTGCACGGATCGGTGCTCGACGGGTTGATCGGCGGCGCGGCGCTGCGCGGCGTCGTCATCGGCAGCGCTCAGATCGTGCCGGTCGCCCTGTCGGTCTTCGTCGGCCTCGGCATCCGGATCGACGACGAGTAGCCGCCGTCAGACCCAGCGCAGCAATGTGAGGGCGCGATTCAACCGCCGCTGGTGGCGGTCGCCGTGCCCGCCCAGTCGTTGCCCAACGGCGCTGTCACGCCGGACAGATCGCTGTGTTCAGGGTTGCAACGCTCGCCTGCACGGTCGCAGCCTGCGGCTTGGCCTCGTCCAGGATCGACTGGATCGCCTGATCGTCGGGTGCGTCCTGGAGCTGGTCGGCCAGCGTGTCAGCCTGCGTCTGGAGGTTCTCCCACTCGGCTTCGCCGAGATCCCCAGCGCTGTCCACCATGTCCTCGCGAGTCGACCTCACCTCGTCAGCGGCCGCCTCGTAGTCGTCCTTGCTGGCCGTGGCCGGGTCGAGCGCCGCCAGGTCGCCCACGGCGCTGCCGTAGGCGGCCAGATCCTCGCAGAACGCGGAGTTCGCGTCGACGACGTCGGATGCATCGTCATCACCTCCACACGCAGTCACGGCCACCACACTGAGCAGGCCCACTCCGAGACCGAACAGAAATCGCTTCATCATTCCTCCTTCCGGTGACCGTACTGCGCGGTGGTCGTGACGCCGGTGACCGGTGTGGCCTACGCTGCGCCCGTAGGTTCCCGGAGGACGACGCGTCGAGGAGGCTTGGTGACGGATGGCGAGCGAGCAGCGACGGGGCCGACCTGCGATCGCGTGATCCGGGCGTCGTAGCGGGGGTCGCGCATGCTGTTCCTGTACCGACCTCGCCAGACGTGGATGCCGTTCCGGTCACCGCGCGGGCTGTCCGAGCAAGCCGCGTACAACCGCCAGCTCCAAGATCGCTTCGAATCGACGCGTCGAGTCCAACCTGTGGCACCGGCCCGCGAACCCGACGTCGTCACCGGCCTCGCGGATCTCGGCGAGCTCCATCGGACCGGCGTGCTGACCGACGCCGAGTTCGAGTCGGCGAAGGAGAAGTTGCTCGCCCGATGACCTCCAACCAGGACCGAGCGGCGACGCTGGTGAAGGCGCTGCGCGCCGGGATCGAGGGCGACCACCCCACGATCCGGCTGGTGTGCACCGACGACGTGCGAGCGTGGACACCGTCGACGTCGACGTCGTCGCTGAGCGAGCTGCTCGTCGAGTTGGATCGCCGAGATGACGCGTTCGACGCGATCGAGCTCGACGTCGTCGAGCTCGACGTCGGCGGCTCCTACGCCTGTGTCGAATGGACCGTCGGCATGACCCACAGTGGCACGATCTCGCTCGCCGGCCAGACCATCGAGCCGACCGGGCTGCGCGTCACGTTGCATGGTGTCACCGTCGGCGAGTTCGACGGCGAGCGGATCTGCTCGCTGCGTCAGTACTGGGACGAGTTCGCCGTGCTCGAGCAGCTCGGCGTCATGACTCGGCCCGATCATGAGGGGGCGTCCCATGAGCGTGCAGGATCAGGCTGAGGACGGCCGGAGCCGCCGCGACGTCGTGTCGCGGACGAGTCACGGGGATTGGACTCCGGCGGCCGACCGTCCCGACCCGATCGAGGTCTTGCTGGCCTCCACGGAGGGTCGCATGGAGGAGTTGGTGCCGATCCGCTTCGGTCGGATGGCGCTGAGCCCGTTCACGTTCCTCCGCGGTTCGGCGGCGGTGATGACGGCAGATCTGGCGGCGGTGCCGACGACGGGCCTGGAGGTGCAGGCGTGCGGTGATTGTCACCTCATGAACTTCGGGATGTTCGCCACCCCGGAGCGCAATGTGGTGTTCGGACTGAACGACTTCGACGAGACGATGCCGGGGCCGTGGGAGTGGGATTTGAAGCGGCTGGTCGCGAGCTTCGTCGTCGCGGCCCGCGATGTGCGGCTCGATGACGACCGGGCGACCGAGGCAGCGGCGAAGGTGGTCCACTCCTATCGGGAGCGGATGTGGGAGTTCGCCGACATGAGTCCGCTCGGGATCTGGTACGACCGGATCGACCTGACCCGGGAGATCGAGGCCGCGACCGACAAGGCGACGCGGGCGCGTCGCGAACGGATGCGAGAGCGGGCCCGCAGGCGCATCGCCGACAACCTGTTCCCCAAGCTCGTCACCAGCGACGGTGCAGCGATGCGCATCGCCGATCAGCCCCCGCTGATGTTCCACATGCCCGAGCTCACCGACGAGTTCGTGCTCGCGTTCCTCGCGGCCTACCGCGGATCGCTGTCAGACGATCGGCGGGTCTTGTTCGACCGATATCAATATCGAGACGCGGCGGTCAAGGTGGTCGGGGTGGGCAGTGTCGGCACACGCTGCTTCGTGGTGCTCCTCACGTCCGACGACGGCCATCCGCTGCTGCTGCAGGTGAAGGAGGCCAACAACTCGGTGATGGCGCCGTATCTGATCGATGGCCGGGACGGAACCGTCCACAACGGCAAGCGGGTGGTCATCGGGCAACACCTCATGCAGCCGGCGAGCGACATCTTCCTCGGCTGGGCCAAGGGCCCCACCGGTCGCGAGTTCTACATCCGCCAGCTTCGCGACATGAAGCTGTCCGTCACCCTCGCGGCCGACCGCGTCCAGTTCGCGAACCTCGCCACGTACTGCGGCCTCGCGCTCGCCCGCGCCCATGCCAACACCGGCTCCGCCGCCGCGATCGCGGGCTACCTCGGGACCAGCACCAAGGTCGACCAGGCCTTCGCCCAGTTCGGTGTGGCCTATGCCGACCAGACCGAACGCGACCATCGAGCCCTCGTCGAGGCAATCGACAGCGGTGCAGTGCCCGCCATCATGGAAACGATGTAGGTGTTGACATGAGCGACCAGGACCCGACCGGAAAAGAGCAGCAGGCGTGAAGTCCCGTCGTCTCGCTGCCATCGCCGCACTCCTCCTGCTGGCCCTCTCGGTGGTCGCCCTCGTGGCCACCTCCATCCAGGTCTTCCCGCGTGGCCTGCTCATGGCAGCGATGATGGCGCTGTCGTTCGTCGCCGTGTGGGAGGCGTTCCGCCGGCCTGGTCCCACCCGGACGGTGCTCGCGGTCCTCGCCGGGCTGCTGCTCGTCGGAGCCATCGCAGTGCTGGTGACCGGACGTGTCCTTGCCGAAGCATTCTTGGCCTTGGGTCTGTTCTGGCTCAGCACGGTCGCGGCTCGCCGCGCGTTTCAGATCCACGTGGCGCTCCCCCCGGCCGAGCGACCCACGCGGGCGGTGATGATCTGGAACCCACGATCCGGCGGGGGCAAGGCGGCAGCGGCACATCTCGACGTCGAGGCACGGGCGAGGAACATCGAGCCGATCGAGCTGCGCCCCGGCGACGACCTCCGGGTGTTGGTTCGCGACGCCGTTGCTCGCGGTGCCGATGCGCTCGCGGCGGCGGGGGGCGACGGCACCCAGGCACTGGTGGCCGCCATCGCCGCCGAGCACGATCTGCCGTTCGCGTGCATCCCGGCAGGCACCCGGAACCACTTCGCTCTCGACCTCGGTGTCAACCGCGACGACGTCGTCGGCGCACTCGACGCGTTGGTCGACGGCGGCGAACGCCGCGTCGACCTGGCCGAGGTGAACGGTCGGGTGTTCGTCAACAACGTGTCCCTCGGCCTCTACGCACACGCCGTCCAGAGCGAGGGATATCGCGACGCGAAGCTGCAGACGATGATCGACACCGTGCCCAAGTTCGCCGGCACGGCTCCGTCGGGCGACCACGAACTGCGGTACGACGGTCCGAGCGACATCGCAGGTCGGCGAGCGATCGTCGTCATGGTGTCGAACAACTCCTACCGACTGGGCACGGTGATCGGCTCGGGCACACGCCCGCGCATCGACGACGGCCTGCTCGGTGTCACCGTGCTCGCTGCCCCTGCGGGCGGCGGACACCGCCCGACCTGGAAGCAGTGGACGGTGCCGTCGTTCACCGTCGAGTCGAACGGCCCGGTACCGGCGGGTGTCGACGGTGAGGCACTCGTGTTCGATCCGCCGCTGCACTTCACGATCCGGCCGGGGGCGCTCCGCGTGCGCATCGCGCCACAGCACCCCGGCGCCTCGCCGTCAGCCGCCCAATCGAACGGCCTCGTGGACGCGATCAAGAAGTTGGTGCACATCGTTCGGACGGGCTGAACCGGCGACATCCTCCTCGGTCAGTTGTCGCTCTCTCTCTCGGCCTCACCGGAGTCGATCGCCTCCAACGCCTCTTCGATCGAGTTGTAGAAGTGGTCCCGGTCGAGCGTGTTGAACAGGCCGTACCGCAGCACCAGCTCTTGGAGGCGGCTGCGCAGCTCGACGAAGCACACGTGCACGCCTGCCTCGTTCAGCTCGATGTCGAGCCGCTCGAGCACGTCTGCTGCGGTGACGTCGATGTCGGTCATCGCCTCGCACTGGAGCACCAGCCACGCGGGCTTCTGGCTACGGATGAGATGGCGGATCTGCTGACGGAACATGCCGGCGTTGGCGAAGAACAGTGGTGCCTCCCATCGGAAGACGAGCACGTCCGGCCGCACGGTGGAGCCGGGTGACGTCTGCACCGAGTGCCAGCCGCCGCGGTCCTCGTCGTGGCCGAGCACCTCGCCGTGCGGCCACCAGCTTCGACGGAAGAAGAGCACGATCGACAGCGCGACAGCGATGACGATGCCTTGCAGGACACCGAGACCCACGACGCCCGCGGTCGCGACCAGGGAGAGCCAGAACGATGTGCGGCGCATGGCGAGGTAGCGCCCCAATGTCGGCAGATCTGCCAGCGAGATCGCCGCCGCGATCACCACGGCCGCCAGCGCCGTCTGCGGGAGGTCTTGGAGCAGCGTGCTGAAGAACAGCAGCAGCAGCGCCACGATCCCTGCCCCGACGACACCCGTGACCTGCGTCTTGGCGCCGGACTGCTCGGCCACCGCGGTGCGTGAGCCGCTGGTGGACACGGCGAACCCCTGGAACACGCCAGCGGCGATGTTGGCCGTCCCGATGCCGATCATCTCCTGGTTCGGATCCACCTCGTCACCCCGCCGAGCGGCGAAGCTCGTCGACGTGGCGATGGTGTCCGTGAGCGACACCAACGTGATGCCGATCGCGGCGACGAGCATCGGTCCGACATCGCTCCAGTCCGTCCAGGGCAGGGCCGGCCGGGGAAGGCCCTCGGGGAGGGCGCCCACGGTGTCGATGTCGAGATCGAACCATGCAGTGACGAGGGTGGTCCCGATCACGGCGACCAGGACAGCCGGGATCTTCTTGGTGAGGCGTGGCAGGACCAGCAGGACCGCCAACGCGGCAAGGCCGAGCAGGAGCGCGGTCGAGTTGCGCCCATCGAAGCCCTCGAGGAACGCTCTGATCTCCTCTCCGAAGCCGTCGGCATCGGTCGAGAAGCCGCAGAGCTTCGGGAGCTGCCCGATGACGATCGTGATCGCGAGGCCGTTCATGTAGCCGACCTGCACCTCCTTGGAGAGCAGATCGGCGACGAAGCCCAGCTTCCCGACACCCAGCCCGATCAGGATCAGCCCGACCAACACGGCCATCATCCCTGCGAGTGCGATCGCCTTGCCCGGATCGTCTGTGGCGACCACCAACGGTGCGATGGCGGCGAAGATCAATGGCGACACCGACGAGTCGGGCCCCAGCACCAACACCCGGGACGGTCCCATGAGCGCGTAGCCGACGAGGCATGCGACCGTGGTGTACAGCCCGGTGACCGGCGTCAAACCGGCGAGCTCGGCATAGGCCATTCCCTGTGGGACGAGGATCGCGGCGAGCACGACGCCCGCGATCACATCTTGGCGGAGCCACACCCTCCGATAGCTGCGCAGCGCACCAACACCGGGCACCACGTCGGCGACGCGGCTCATGACACGTGTCCCACCCTCGTGTCGGGGTATCAGAACCGCTCGGGGATCCGGCGCACCTCGAGGTGGGGATCGCGGTAGCTGCCCTGGTGCTGCCGCTTGGGCAGCGAGATCTCCCGCGGCTCGAGCGGCTCGTACGGAATCCGCGACAGCAGGTGCGAGATGATGTTGAGTCGAGCACGCTTCTTGTCATCGGTGTTGGTGACGAACCACGGCGCCCACGCGGTGTCGGTCGCCGCCAGCATCCGATCGCGGGCCCGCGAGTAGTCGTACCACCTGCTGTACGACAGCAGATCCATGTCGGAGAGCTTCCAGATCTTGCGCGGATCGTGCATCCGGCTCTTCAGCCGCCGGGTCTGCTCGTCGGCGCTCACGTCGAGCCAGTACTTGACGAGATTGATCCCGGAGTCCACCATCGCCCGCTCGACCGCCGGGACCATCTTCAAGAAGTCGTCGGTCTGCTTCGGTGTGCAGAACCCCATCACCGGCTCGACGCCGGCGCGGTTGTACCAGCTGCGGTCGAAGATCACGATCTCGCCTGCCGCCGGGAAGTGCGTCAGGTACCGCTGGACGTACATCTGCGACTTCTCGCGGTCGGTGGGCGCGGGGAGGGCGACGACCCGGAACGTCCGCGGGCTGACCCGTTCGGTGATGCGTTTGATGACGCCGCCCTTGCCGGCGGTGTCGCGGCCTTCGAAGACGATGACGATCTTGGCACCGGTCGCTTTGACCCACTCCTGCAGCGCCACCAACTCGCCCTGGAGCGCCCCCAGCTCGGCTTCGTACTCCTTGCGCTTCATCTTCGGTTTCGACACGTCCTCGGCCGGCCGCGACGTGTCGTGCTTCTTCGCCTTGGCCATCCTCGGATTCCTTCTCGTCGTGCAACCCGAATTCGACAGTAACACCGCGTTCGGGTGGGCCCTCTCGTCGTTCACCCGCGGTGTCGCCGCTGGCGGCATCCGGTCGACGATCGTACGACCCCGATTGCATCGTGTGATATCCAGAGGGTGATGGCCATCGATGGCGGGCAGTTGGCCGTGCACTGGCCACGTCGTGCGGTCGCCGTGGGCGTCGTGCTCGCTGCCATCACGACACCCCTGGCGATGCGCGGCGTGCCGGGTGCCGTGGAGGTTGCCGTGTTCCGATGGTTCAACGACCCTCCTGGGGTGCTCGGGTTCGTGCTCCGATGTCTCGACCCGCTCCTGCGGCCGGCGGGCCTCACGCTGGTCGTGATCGCTGCTCTCGCCGCCCTCGCCGTCCTGCGGCCGGCGGACGTCTGGCGGCTCGTGCTCTCCGCGGCGGCGGCGGCGACCGTCGCCTACGTCGCCGTCCATGCCCTCAAGCGTGTCGTCGATCGCGGGCGACCACCCGCATACCTCGACGACGTCCTCGTCCACGGATATCCGGTCGACCCACGTGGGAGTGGGTTCCCGTCGAGCCACACCGCGGTCACGGTGGCGTTGGTCGTCGGGGCGTGGCCGTGGCTGAGCCGACCGTGGCGGGTCCTCGGCATCGTGACCGCGACGGTGATCGGCCTCGACCGCATGTACGTCGGCGCCCATTTCCCGCTCGACATCGTCGGTGGCCTCGGCATCGGCCTGGCCGCCGGTGGCATCGTCATCGTCGCGCAGCGTGCGCGTGCGCACCGCTGCGCCGTGGACGGTCGATGACCAGACCCCGCCGAGGTCAACCCGCCTGAAGGGGACCGGCCGCCCGGCCAGGCCAGTGGGATCCGCCGTCACAGTCGGCGATGATGGCGAGGGTTGATCAGCGCCACCCCGGCAGCGCGGCGGGCGATTGGTTCGTCGACACACGTTGCATCGACTGCGGTACCTGTCGCGAGATCGCACCGGAGCTGTTCGCCGAGCTCGGGGGGTTCTCGGTGGTGCGTCGTCAACCCGATGCCGCCGAGGAGACGGCTGCGTGGTTGGCGGCTCAGGCCTGCCCGACGACGTCGATCGGGACGATCTCGCGCCGCCATCGCCCGGGGCGGCTGTACCCGCGTGAGGTTGCGCCGGGATCGGGCGTGTTCGACCTCGGCTACTGCTCGACGGACAGCTTCGGCGCATCGGCGTGGTTCGTGGTCAGGCCAGCAGGCAACGTCCTCGTGGACTCGCCTCGCTTCACCGAGGCCCTGGCAGTACCGATCGCCGATCTGGGTGGCATCGCCCACGTCGCGCTCGCCGAACGGCATCGCTTCGCCGCCGTGCTGCCCGGCCATGGCGCTCGCCACGTCGGCGACGCAGACGAGATGCACGAGCGGTTGGTTGCACTCGTCGCCCGGATGAGAGATCAGGTGCGCAGTGGGTGATCGACGAAGAACTGCCACATGAGGGCGGTCGCGTCGATCGACATGGTCGTCGGTCCGACGATCGACTCGATCTGCACGGAGAAGGCGCTGCCCGGCCACGAATGTCCGCCGCCCTCCACGCGATACAGCTCGACCTCGTCGCCTGCCGGGCAGTCGAAGCGCAGCAGCGTGACGTCGGCGGCGATGGCCTCCTCGTTCGGGGTCGGTGCGCAGCCGTTGCGAACGGCCCAGGTCGACGTCCGCTCCGGCACCGAGGGCCCTGGCGAGCCGGGAGCGGACGATGCCGATGCGTCGCCGAGCGTCCCACTCCCGTCCGGTGATGGCAGCGCAGCGACCGACGAGCCGAGGCCGCCGGTGTAGGGCACGAACGTGTCGGCGGTGCCGTGGAAGGCGACGACGGGCACCGGCCGCGCCGGATCGCAGCCGGCGGGAGCTTGGATCCCGGCGACCGGAGCAACGGCCGCGATGCGGACGCTGAGGTCACAGGCGGCGATCGATGTCATGAACGCTCCGTTCGACAAGCCCGCGACGTACACGCGACTGGTGTCGATGCAGACGGTGGCCTCCAGCTCGTCGAGCAGCGCGCCGAGGTAGGCGACGTCGGGGCTGCCGACGGAAGCATCCCATCGAGGCACGGGCCGCGCGATCTGTGGCACGGCGGTGACGAAGCCGGCCGTGTCGCCGTACGTCGCCAGTCCGCTCTGCACGACATGGATCGCCGCGGGCTCGCTGTAGCCGTGCAGGTCGAGCACAAGTGGGAGCGCCGCGCCCGTACCTACCGCCGGCGGTACGTGGAGGAGGTACGTGCTGACGAGACCCGCAGCGGTGAAGTCGATCGTGCGCTCGCCGGGGGCCCCGGTGGTGGTGCCGCACGCAGCTGACTGCACCGCTGGCACATCCGTGGCGGCGATCAGCGTCGGTGGCTGGGGGTCGCTCGGCGTGACCGCTGTCGGCTGGCTCGTCGTGACCGCCGCGGCGCTCGTGCTCGGCGTGGCCGTCGAGGTCGGCGCGGGCTGTGTGGTGCTCGCCGACGGGTCCGCGGCGTCGTCGCCCGAGCAGGCCACGAGCACGATCGCGATCGCCGCCACGCCGACCGCTCGCCCACGACGAGCGGGCGACATCGATCTCACGACCAGCGAGCGTACGTGGCACCGGCGAGCAGCTCGGGAACGCTCCAGGGCGACCGGCTCCCCCCGTCGGTACAGGTAGGATGGGCGGTTCACACTCTCGGGAGAGTCGCCTCGTGTCGGATCGCTCGTCGCAAGATGGTCGACCCATGCGGCCCCTTGCCGCCTCGGCCGAGCGAACGACAGGAGAGTGTCGTCGACGGTCCCAGCACCCTGCAGACAGAACCTGACGTGTCGTCCGCGGCGGCGGCGTCTGCGCTGGGGTGGAGGTTGCGGCCATCGCGCCGCTCGGTCGTCGGCGCGGTCACCCGTCGCCTCCTGCCCTATCTCGTCGAGGCGACGATCATCCCGACGACGCTGTTCTACGTGCTGCTCGTCGCGGGCGACATGCGCTGGGCACTCGGTGGCGCGCTGTGCTGGTCCTACGGTGCGATCGTGCGCCGGGTCGTGACCGGAGCGCCGGTTCCTGGCCTGTTGGTGTTGGCCACGGTGGGCATCACGGTGCGCACGATCGTGTACATCTTCAGCAGCAACGACTTCGTCTACTTCGTGCAGCCGATCATGCGCACCACGCTGACGGCGCTGGTGTTCGCCGGTTCGGTGGTCGTCGGTCGCCCGCTGATCGCCAGGTTCGCCGGTGACTTCTGCCCGTTGACCGCCGAGGTTCGCCGCCGGCCTGGGGTGTTGCGCCTGTTCACCCGGCTGTCGATCCTGTGGGCGGTCGTCAACGGGCTGGCTGCGGCTTCCAGCCTCGTGTTGCTGCTCACGGTGCCGGTCTCTGTGTTCGTCGTGACGGCTGCGGTGTCGGCATGGATCGTCACCTGCAGCGGTGTCGTGCTCACCGTTGCCGACTCGGTCACCACGGCGCGACGCGAGGGGCTGATCACCGCTCTCTCGCCTGACGGCCGACTGTACGCGGCCACCGATCACCCGGCTCACCCGGCGGCGCCAGAGCGAACCTCTCTCGCCACTGACCATCGATCATGAACGGAAGGCGTCACCAATGGCTGACAAGTCACCTCGTCAACACCAGTCGAAGAAGTCGGGGAAGTCGTTGAAGGAGAAGCGCAGCGACAAGAAGGCCAAGCAGGCCATCCAGCGGCCCAGCTGACGCCGAGCGCGCGGCCCGTCCGGGTCGGCCATGATGATCGTCATGAAGATCGACATCACGACGGTCCCGATCCACCTGGGGCTCGGCGGGACGGCGGTCCCGGTCCAAGACTTCGAGTGGTCCGACGAACGTCTCGCCGCCTACGAGCGGGCGACGAGGGCAGATGGTCCCGACGGCCGCATGGCCATGATGTTTCACATGGTCGGCTCGTGGACGACGTGGGAGCGCCATCCGCTCGGAGCGGAGGTGGTGATCGCGTGCACGGGAACACACCGCTTCGTGCAGCAGTTGCCCGACGGCGAGGTGGCGGAGGAGATCTCCGCCGGTCAAGCGCTGATCAATCCAGCCGGCGTGTGGCACACCGCCGACAGTGGTGACGGTGGTTGGGTCATGACGATCACACCCGGACTGGGGACCGAGCACCGACCGCGGTGAGGACGAATCACCTCCACCGCCAGCGCGTCGAGCCCGGCATCTCCTCGGTCGTACCCACGGCGGTAGCGGTGCGCGGCTTCAGTTCGTAGACATGCCACGGCGGTGGACCGAGCGTCGGCGCATTGAACGGTGCCGTGATCCCAGTTCCCGAGTCGTCGGGCTGCGCGGGCCATCCGCCGCTCGCCCACAACGCGGCGATCCGCGCCACGATCGTCGGTTCGGTCACCCGCTGGGCCTCGCCCGAGAACATCACGTCGAAACCCTTCGTGGCGACACTGATCGCGCAGCGCGGGTCGCGTGCAACGTTCTTCGCCTTGCGGGTGTGGACTCCGGTCTGGAACCAGCATGAGCCGTCGTGCCACAGCGCACCCACGCTCGTCACGTGCGCGCTGCCGTCGGCGTTCAGCGTCGCCAGCCAGAACGTCGAGCGGTTCGGGGACCGTGGGTCGTCGTGCGTCAGGAGGTCGGCGACCTGCGCGTCGACCTGGGACCACTCGATGACATCCAGGCCATCTGCCTCACCAAGGTTGATTGCCTTCATGGCCGTTGAGACGGTGCAGCTGCACGGAACTCATCGCACTGTCCTCGGCGGTCCCCACGGCTCTCCCCCTCCAGGCGGGACCGTGTGGACCTACCAACCGCCGATCGGCGGGTGAAACGCTGGTGAGGGTTGCGGGCAATCATGGGGGATGACCGTGACGGATGCCGAGATCGTGGGTTCGTCGCTGGCCGACCCGGCGAGCTTCGCGGTGCTGTTCGATCGTCATGCTGATCGGGTTCGTCGCTTCGCGACAGCGCGGGTCGGAGCATCGGCGGCGGACGATGTCTGCGCGGAAGCGTTCCGGATCGCGTTCGAGCATCGCCACAGGTACTCGCTGGATGCGGTGTCGGCGTTGCCGTGGCTGTTGGGGATCACAGCGAATCTGGTGCGCCGCGAGCTGAGGTCGCGTTCGCGTGGGATCGCCGCGCTCGAACGACTCGGACGCAACGTTGCGTTGACGACCGACGCAACGGCAGATGGGTCGGTGGGTCGGCTCGACGCCGAACGGGCGACGCAGGCTGTTGCCGCAGCTGTGGCGGCGCTGTCAGAAGTCGAACGGGAGGTGCTGCTGCTGGTCGCGTGGGAGCACCTGACACCGGCGCAGGCGGCGCAGGTGCTGGACGTTCCTGCCGAGACCGCCCGCACCCGGTTGCATCGCGCCCGCCACCATGTCCGCGAGCACCTCGCTCACGCTGCTTCGACGGAGGTTTCGACAGATGTCCGCTAGCGAGCTCGACGACACCGCGCTGGACGTGCTGGTGGCCGAACTGCTGCCCGACATGCCAGAACCTGACGGCTGGCACGACGCGCAGCGCACCAGGTTGCTCGACCACATCACCAACAGCGCAAGCACGCCACAGTCCGTCGATCAAGATGTTGGCGGCACGGCGGGCGGTGAGCCGGCAGCCGACACGCACGTGCGTGAGGTGACAGCGGTCAGGCCGGCACGCCGCCACCAGCGCGGCTGGATCCTGGTGACAGCCACGGCCGCCGCAACCGTGCTCGGTCTGATCGCCGCCGCAGGGGTCGGGATCGGCCGACACGACGACACCCCAGCCGACGCTCCACCGATCGAACCGACGGCGGCCACGGCAGCACCCGCGACGTCGGTCGACGTGACGACGCCCGAAGTCACCGCGTCTCCGCCTTCGAGCACGATCGAGGTCGCACCGTTGCAGCGGGCACTGTCGAGAGGCACGTCGGGAGAGGACGTCAGGGTGGTGCAGCAGCGCCTAGCCGATCTCGCGTTCAACCCAGGACCGGTCGACGGCGCGTTCTCCGACTACACCCAACAAGCGGTCTGGGCGTTCGAGACCCTCGTGCTCGGCGTGCCGTTCGATCGGGTGACCGGCGTCGTCACCCCTGAGATGTGGGAAGCGATGCAGGGTGACGTCGAGATCGCGCCGCGACGCACGAACCTCACCCCGACCCACGTCGAGGTGTACCTCCCGCAACAGGCGCTGGTCGTGTTCCGCGACAACGTCGCCGTGCTCGTCGCGCACATCTCCAGCGGCGCGCTCGCCGAGCCCTCCACGGACTTCACGAGCGGTGCGAATTGGTGCGAAGAGGTCACCATCTCGACCGGCGACGGTGGCAACGAGGGCGGAACCACCCCCGTGGTCGATGGGCAGTGCGGGAACTCGCTCACCCCGGGCGGCACATACCGCTTCTCTCGCAGCTACGACGGTGAGCGACTCTCGGCCCGGGGCGGGATGTTCAACCCGGTCTATTTCAACTACGACCTCGCGATCTACGGCGCAGTCAACGTGCCACAGCGGCCCGCATCCCACGGCGGGATCCGGATCAACATGTACCTCGCCACGATCCTGCCTGGGTACCTCTCAGCGAGCGGCTCCGAAGCTCGACCGACCGGCGACCAGATCTATGTGTGGGACGGCGCCCACGACCCCGAGAGGTACGGCGCCAAGGCCCCGCGCTTCACCTGGCCGTGGCTCGAATGGCGGGCCGCCCACGGCGGCTGACAGCGAGGCCGCATTCGATCCTTGCGGCCGAGTCCGATGCCGGGTTCGAGCTCAGACGGCGCGCGCCACCATCAACACGGCGCCGAGGGTTCCGGCCATCGCCGCGGCGATGTTGTTGCCCAATCGTTCCCCGAAGCCGGCGCCGAACAAGTCACCCGGGCTCAGCGTTCCCGCGGGCGGCGGCCCGCCAGCGGCGTTGGCCGCGGTCCGATCCTCGTCGTGCTCGACGCTGAAGCCAGCGCGCTCCAACAGCTCTGCGTACCGCTCGCGGGTGTCGACGAACGATGACCCCTCGTCGTCGGCCCACGGCAGCGGATAGACGAGCTCGCCGTCACCGATGCGCATCTGCTCGTACACCGCGAACAGACCATTGGGCTCGAGGACCCGACGCACCTCGCTGAACACCCGGGCCTTGTCGGCGATGTTCATCCCGACGTGATCCAACATCGCTCGGGCGAAGGACCCGTCGGGGTACGGCAGGACAGTCGCCGACCCGAGGTCGTACGTGACCTGGGAGGTGAGGCCGAGCCGCTCGGTGAGTGAGCGAGCGAGGTCCACGAAGTCCGGGCTCAGGTCGATTCCAGTGACCTCGCAGCCGTTGCGGACGGCCGCCATGCGCGCCGGCCCGCCCACACCGCAGCCGACGTCGAGCAGGGTCATCCCAGGGCTGAGCGCCAGCGAGTCGAGCAGGTGCTCGGTGGCTGGACCGAACCCGGCATGGAGTTGGTCGAGGCCGGCCAGATCGGAGATCTGTAGGGCGTCGATGTCCACCCCCGCCGCGTGGAGCGCGTCGAGCACCACCGCCTCGAGGCCGTCGCGGCGGTAGTGACGGCGCACGACATCCTCCGCATCCATCACGCCTCCTGAACGGTAGATGCCAAGTGTAGGGATCGGATGACCCCTGCTCCTGTGCTCACGGCTCGGCGACGATCCAGCCGCGACGCTGCAGCTCCGCGGCGAGCAGCTCGGACGACATCTCCCGTACTGCGCGCTCCGCAGCGGACGGGGGTGGCCTGCGCGTACGAGTAGGCGATGGGTCTTCGCTGTGCGCCGCTGCTTCCAACTGTTCGATGAAAGCGTCGACCTCGTCCCGCGTGAACTTGCCACCGGCCTGGCGCTGAGTGAATCCCATCGGACGGCGGGCATCCCGGAAGTCGGTGTGCCCGGCATCGTGCAACAGCCCCAGTAGCTGGCGAACCCTGTTCGCCGGAGCGGGCGGGCCCGACGGCTGACCGAATGTCATGCCGACAGTCTCGCATCCGCTCGACAGCTCGCACGCGGGCGGTCTGCTTCCAGACCATGGCGACCTCCTCCGCATACATCGGGGCGAAAACGCCCGAGGATCAGACCTGGTAGATCACCAGATCTTGCTGGCGCGCTCGGAGGGATTCGAACCCCCAACCTTCTGATCCGTCGGCGAGATTGACCGTGTCCAGCCCGTGTTGCCTCGTGTCAGATCATGCTGTCTAACTGGTGTTTCGCGACTCGCCGGCGACGGGGCGGCACGAGCCAACACGGCCGAGTACGGGATGCATGCATACATCGACGTCGGGTTGAGGCGCGCGCTGACCGCATTACTCGGGTGAGATCGGGGCTGGGACGGTCAGAGGCAGCAGGCTCATCAGGACCGTCGAGTCGGCGGAGTAGGCGCCGTCGCTGACTGTGAGGAGGCCGAGGCGGACCAGTTCGTTGAGATCGCGGCTGAGGGTCTTGGGGCCGGTGTCCGCATAGATCTCTGCCAGTCGTGGTGTGAGGTGTGGGATGTCGCGTTGGGTGACCGGGTCGTGGAACAGCAGCTCGTCGGCGATCAGCGCGCGCCGGTCACGCATGTCGGGATCACGTCCGGTGACTTGCGTGCGGACGAACTCCTGCCAGTTGAGCCGAAACTGGCGGTCGTAGATCGGCTGCAACTGTTCGACCAGCCCCTTGACGAACCCTTCGGCGCAGTACGTCAGGAACCGGGCCACATCGCCCCCGCTCTCGCTCGCGTATTGAAGCTGGGCGTAGTACTCGTGGCGCGTGCTCTTGCAGTGGTTCGAGATCAGGTGGGCCGCGCTGGTCGGCACCCCGCAGGTGACGAGCGCGAGGAACTCGCAGAGTCGAGCGGTCCGGCCGTTGCCGTCGCCGAATGGGTGGATCCACGCGATGTAGAGGTGAGCGAGCGACGCCTTGATGATCGCGACGGGGATGCGCATCTCGCCGTCGCCGTTGAACGCCGGTCCGTTGAGCCACTCGCACATCTCGGCGAGCAGTTCCTCGCATCGTTGCCAGTCGGGCCCTCGGTAGGTGCCGACGGTGACGGAGTGCCGACGGACCTCGCCCGGATGAACCTCCACTGGCAGTTCCAGCCCCTGAAGCACCTGACGGTTGAACGCCTTGATCAGGTCCGGGGTCAGCTCCGGCGTTCCACCCGCACGGAGTTCATCGAGCACGTGGTTGTAGGCGTCGATGACGTTCTCGACCTCGCGAACTTGGTAGTCCGCGTCCCGGGCCGGTGGACGGTTGCGAACGATCTGTGCGACCTCGGCTTCGCTCAGCGTGTTCCCTTCGATCGCGGTCGTTGCGTGCGCTCCCTTCGACAGCGTGATCAGGTGGAGTTCACGGGCGATCGCAGGCGGGAGCGGAGCCAGAGCGAGATGATTGCACTTCGATCGAGCCTCACCGAGCGCCATCCAGAACGGCGGCGGCATCTTGGTCAGGTCGACGTGGAAGCTGATCCATGGCGTGTCCACCGTTGTTGAACCTAACTTGTCTGATGACTTGTCCACCCCGTTCGGCACGTCACCAGGGGGTTTGATGATCACACCAGTGTGATTTGTCCACCGACTTGTCCACAGGTCAGCGCGAGTCGCAGCCCATGGGGTGTAACGATCAGCCGTTGGCGGTTCCTGTTGGTGTGATGGAATGCGCGGACGTGCGGGGTGGGCCGTCGGGTGGAGGGTTCGTCGGTCGAGCGTGTGCGCGTGGCGTACGTATCGGACCACGAGCGTTTGTGGCGCTCGATGTACGCGTTCAGCGCGTCACGGGATGTGGCCGATGAGGCGACAGCGGAGGCATTCGCGCAGGTGTTGCGGCGCGGCGCTGACGTCCGTGACGTTCGAGCGTGGGTGTGGGCCGCGGCGTACGCAATCGCTCGTCGTCTGC
>CAZMGD010000014.1:54019-55094 GCA_964565705.1 uncultured Ilumatobacteraceae bacterium
CACGGGCAGGGCGGGTCGGACCGGATGCATTCGCTCGACTGTGCTGGCCGCGACTGGTGCGGCCCCAGGCCCCCGGCCCCAGTCGATCAGCCGTCCGCCAGGCGCTCGGCTGCTGCTCGAAACGCGGCGTGGCCGCCGCACGGGCCGATCGCGATGACCTCCACGGCGTCCGCTCCGCTCGGCGGGGTGAGGCGGTGGACGACGCGGAAGCGCTGCGGTCGGCGGCTCGCGAGGTCGAAGCGGACGCGCCGTGTCCCGGTGAGATCGCCGGACACGTGGCGTGCTCCGAGCGCTTTGCCGGTCTTCCGACGCAGCGCCACGTCGGTGATCGTCTGAAGGGCGACATCGACCAGAGCATCATCGATCTCGGCCAGGAGGCGGAGGTCGTCGAGCACCTGCGGGAGCAGTGCCCGGTGGTACGGAGCGGGCACCGGGATTCAGCGATAGTCGTCAGGATTGCGGCCGAGCGCGACGGCCGCGGCCTCGAAGCCGACGCGCTCCTCGTTCGTCTCGGCGGCGAGGCGTTGGCGCGCTTCTGCAGCATCCAGGTGATCTTCGATCGCTGGGAGGATCTCCAGCCACAGATCCCAGGAGATGATGACGCCCTGTGGGCGGCGGTGGCTGCCGAACGGGACCGGCTCGGAGCGGGCTCCTGATCGCTCGAACTCAGCGGCGATCTGGGACAGCTTGGCGCGAGCCTCCGTGGTCGGAAGGATCTCACGTTGCCTCGTCGCAGCCATATCTCCATGGTATCCGAAATACGTACGTGTTTTCGTACACGTTGAGTCGGGTGGTCACGAGCGCGAGGTGGTCGTCACCGGTCGGTCGTCGTCGCGGACCGGCGTCCGATCTTGTCGGTCACGGCGCTCAGCGACTCGGGCAGCGCGTGTGCATAGGTCCGCATCATCGTGTCGGGGCTGTGTCCCAAGATGTCGGCCGCTGCGCGGATCTCGCCGATGTCGGCGGCGTTTTGACCATCTGGGTGGGGTCGCCGCCGACTGTGCGGAACGTCGTGAATTGAACGATCCGACCTGGTGTGGGCGGCGGCGTCCGGTCTCGGTGTCGATGCCCTCGA